>CACXXW010000049.1 GCA_902771635.1 uncultured Bacteroidia bacterium
CACCTCTTCCCATTCCGAACAGAGAAGTTAAGCCCCGCCGCGACGATGATACTGCGGGAGACCGTGGGAAAGTAGTTCGCCGCCCACCCACAACGGAGAGCCTGCACCCCATTTGGGTGCGGGCTTTACTGTTTACGAGCCCCACACGATGTCGTGTGGGGTAAATAGGAGGTCGTGTCTTCGACACGGGGCGCTGCCGCACAATAGAGACTCTTCCCTACCCTTTCCCAAGCTTTACTACATTTACATCCCTTCATTCCCAAATTTTTACTACTTTTACAGCCAAAATCGGAAGTATGGCCAAAAGATTGGTATTTGTGTTTATATTACTGATTACCAATATATTAGGATTTTCACAAAATCCTACGCAAGATAGCATTGCACCCAAAAAGCCTACCCCCACCCTTCCCCAACCCATTGATTCCACCTTCGTCACCTACAATGCCTATCAGTTTGACAGCATCTTCCTAAACGCCTCCAAAGTCGTCGACACCTTAACATTCCATGCGGCTGAATTCGACTATCTGCAACACGACAACACCATCTACAGTACTTTGAGCAACACGGGAATGGCTCATAAATCAATGAGATTCAACCACCTGCATCAGGTTGGATTCGACATGACCCTCCCTGCTTTTTCCGCTCTCATGCAGAACGAAAGCAACATGCCCTCCTATCTGTCCGTCCTACCCTACTCTGAGATGCGCTACCTGATGACCGTGGGCGATTTGGAACAGCATTTCCACGTGAGATTTGGCAGACAAGTCTCTCCTCGCCTACTGATTTCTTTCGCCTTCGACACCGATTATACCCCAGCCACCTTTATCAACAATAAAACCATCAACAACGCTTTCTGGGTCAATGTCAAATACATCACCCAAAGCGAACGCTACGGTGTGGGTGCCTATTGGTATCGCAACAAACTCGAAATGGGAGAAAACGGCGGCATTGTCAACGACGAAAACTATATCTCACATACCGAATCCGATAATTCGGTCATCCCTGTCAACCTAAATAATGCAACCAACTACATCATTTCCAGTGGGATAGGTTTCGAACATTACTTCAACCTCTTGTCAAAGAAGACGGTGAATAAAAAGACTATTCCCATCAAAAATGACTCTATCGCACTCCCACCTCAACTCAACGACAGCATCATAGTTGATTCTTTATCCTTGGACAGCCTCACAATTGACACTTTGTCCTTAGATAGTATCAAAAGCACTATCACACAGGACGTTGTGCAAGAAACCAAGGATAGGAAATTCACTTTGGGAAGGATTTGCCATAGCTTCAGCTATTTAAACAATAAGTTGTACTATAACGAGACCTCCCCTTCCACTGCTTTCTATCGGCCTTTCGACACCTTGTTCAACACAAGCAAGACAACAGACACCACTTTGGTCAGAGCTATAAGGAACAGCCTAAAATGGAGCAGCCTGGGATACAAAAAGTATAACGATGACATCCCATTCTACTTGTATGCAGGAGTGAGCCATGGGTTCTATACGGTGAAGCATTTCGACTATCTCGAGAACGAAACCACACTTTCGCGCAACTACAACCAACTGAGTGTAAACGGAGGCATTATTGTCAACCTGTTTAAATCGACACGCATCACAGGGCAAGGCGAATTTGTCACCTTGGGCTATCAAATCGGGGATTTCGACCTCAAGGGACAATGGAAACAGTTCTTGGGCACGACGGCCAGAAATTATGGTTACGCCACCTTTGATGCGGAAATCAAGCGGCAAAGTGCCAACTGGTTTGAGGAAAGCTACACGTCGAACCACTTCCGTTGGGAAAACGACTTCAAGGCTGCCACATACCTGAATTTCAACTTGAGATACAACTACAAGAGCTATTACGTAGGAGTCAAACAGACCTCCATATCCAACCTGATCTATTTCGGCACTGATGCCCGTCCGACCCAATATGACGGTTTGTTCAGCATCCGCGAGGCCTACCTCGGTTTTTACCAAAACCTTTGGCGATTCGAATTTGAAGGCTTTGCCTGCCTGCAAAAGTCGAGCAATGAAGCGGTGATGCACCTCCCCCTGCTGTTGGGACAGCTGAAAATCGGCTATTCGCAACCCGTGTTCCACAAGGTGGCCACGCTGCATCCCAGTATTACGGTGCGTTATTTCACCAAATACTACGCCGACGCTTACATGCCTGCCACCCGCACATTCTATTTGCAAAACGAAGTGGCCATTGGAAATTTCCCTTTCATCGACCTTGCCATTTCACTCAAAGTCAAGAAAGCCCATATCTTCTTCGCATATAGCAATATGTTCCTGCTTACTGGCAACTACAATTCATTCATCGCACCTCACTATCCCATGCGCGACAGCAAGATTTTCATCGGAATCAACTGGAGACTCTTCAATTAAACAGACACCATGCTTCAAACGGAACTCATACCCACTACCAACACCCTGTCGAGAGTCACCGACACCATCGCTCCTTTGGCCGATACTATCTCGCGTCATAATGCCGTGGAAAACGTCTTGGAGCAGGTGTCGACCAACAGCTCGTCAAGGGAGATTGGCCTGACCATCGCCATCATTGGTTTGCTGATCTTCACGGCTCACCTATTCAGCGAAATCTTCAGTCGCAAGCGCATCCCCGATGTGTTATTCCTTATTATTATAGGTCTGCTTATCGGTCCGGTATTCCATTGGATTTCGCCGGAAAGTTTAGGCAACGCGGGAAGTCTGTTTTCGGGTATCACCTTGGTTACCATCCTGTTTGAAAGCGGTACCCAGTTGCGGTTTGCCGCGCTGAAAGACTCGTTTGGAGGCGCCTTAAAGCTCACAGCGTTGAACTTCATCTTTTCGGCAGTCGCCGTCTGGTTGGTAGGATGGCTCGTGTTGAAGATCGACCCAGTGATAAGCATGATTTTGGGCTGCGTCCTGGGTGGTACCGCATCGGCGGTGGTCATTCCTATTGTGCGGCAACTGAGGATGTCGGAAAAACCAGCCATTATGCTCATCCTTGAAGCAGCCATTGGCAATGTATTCAGCATCGTGCTGGCTTTGGCACTGATGCAGGCCATCAAGAGCAAACACCTGGAGTTTGGCGCCATCCTCGGCAACATCTTCTCTTCGTTTATCCTTGCCACCGTGATGGGTCTTTTCGGCGCCATTTTCTGGGCCTTAATCCTCGACCGAATCCGCAACATCAAATATTCCATCCTGACGACGCCTGCCTTCGTGTTCATCATATACGGCATCAACGAGTGGATGGGCTTCAGCGGTGCCATTGCAGCCTTAGCCTTCGGTATTGGATTGGCCAATATCGATGCCATCTACAATGCCTGGCTCAAAAAATTCATCAAGAAAGTGCCTGTCAACCTGAACGAAACCGAGCGTTCGCTGTTTTCTGAACTTGTCCTTCTCCTTAAGACCTTCTTCTTCATCTATGTGGGCATCTCCATCCAACTAAAGCAATGGCAACCAATCGTTATCGGATTGGGAATCAGTATTTTGCTATTCATCATACGAATACCAGCCGTCCGTTTTGCCATCTCGAAAAAGGATAACATTCCTGACAAGGAACTGGCTTTCATGTCGGCCCTCAACCCGAAAGGACTGACCGCAGCGGTGTTGGCTACACAAGCACTCATCTACATTCCTACCTTTGAAACCGCCATGTTTGTCAGAAACATCGTCTTCTCCGTAATCCTCTTCACCATTGTCATCAATTCCATCCTTATTCCCTTGATTGACAGAGAGAGAGGCATTTATCGCTTTTATAGGAGCATGCTAAGCATCAACCAAAAGATGAAAAACATCGTTTCCAAAACCAAAGAAGACGGCGAAAAATGGCACAAAAAGCACTCAAAAACCCGCGAGTTTGTTGATGAGATGTTCCACTCCGAAGTCATCACTGACATTATTGAGCAACAGGACAAGCCTGGTGCCGTCAACAACAAAGCTGAATCAAGCAACATGGATGTGGCAGACTAAACTATTTATATTGTGTAAAAATTACACTTATTAAATAGTTAAATATCAATTTATTACAAATTTAACACCAAAGTAAAGTGTAATTTTTACACATTTACCCGTTGTGGATTTCAAGAATAGTTGTAATTTTGTGTCAAATTTACACAAGATGGAAAAGCAAAACTACACTTACGAATATCCTCATCCCGCAGTGGCCACCGACTGTGTTGTGTTCGGTTTCGATGGACGCGAACTAAAGGTGCTGCTCATTGAACGCGGCATAGAACCGTACAAAGGCGCATGGGCATTTCCTGGTGGATTCCTTCGCATGGATGAAACCGCAGAACAATGTGCCCTTCGTGAGTTAAAAGAGGAAACTGGGCTGAGTTTGAACTATCTCAAGCAGTTCAAGACCTTCACCGATGTCAACCGAGATCCTCGCGAGAGGGTGATTTCCATCGCCTTTTATGCTTTGGCCAAAAAGTCGGACGTGCAAGGCGGCGATGACGCGACCCAAGCCAAATGGTTTCCCATCAATGAGGTGCCGCATTTGGCCTTTGACCATGATTATATCTTGCGCAAAGCCATGGAGAAATTGCGAGAAGACATTCATTTTGAGCCCATTGGATTTGGCCTTTTGGACAAGGAGTTTACTATGTCGGAACTGCAACGCCTCTACGAAGCCATACTTGGTGTGCAATTCGACAGACGCAATTTCCACAAAAAAATGCTGCAAACGGGTATCTTGGAAGAAGTGGAAGACGACTCCCCCACTTTCTTTGGTAAAAACAACGAAATGCGAAGCATGAACATCGACGCGCTTTTCGGAGGAATCGCAGCACCATCACGTCCTGCCTACTCCTCATCGCGTGATGACGACAGCCGATCCACACGCCGCTGGGGCACCAAGTTCCGTTTCAACAAACGGAACTACGATGAGTTCAAGGAAGAAAACAATTATAGATCAGAATTTTAACCTTTAAAAAAACAATGAATTATGGAAACAAATAACAACACCGCAAAGACGCAGGTCTATAACCTGATTATCCTCGACAAGAGCGGTTCGATGAGTAGTATCGCCAAAGCTGCCATCGCCGGCTTCAATGAAACTGTAGGCGGCATCCGCTCTGCCCAGGAACGCTTCAAGGACACGCAAGAGCATTTCGTCTCGCTAATGATCTTCTGCAACTGCGAAAAGACCATGGTCTACGACATGGTACCTGTTGCCGAAGTCAAAGAACTGACATCCAAAGAATACCAACCCTGCTGCTGCACCCCGCTTTACGATGCCATGGGCATCAGCATCAACGCTTTGTATAAGGCCATCAAGGACAAGGAAGATGCCACTGCCGTGGTCACCGTCATCACCGACGGACTGGAGAATGCCTCAAAGGAATACACTGGACAAGCCATTAAAGCCCTTGTGGAGCGCATGAAGGACGAGGAAGGCTGGAACTTCGCCTACATCGGCACCAACCAAGATGTGCGAGCCACATCAGCCTCGCTCTCCATCGACAATCACATGGAATTCGCCGACACCGATGCCGGCATGCACGAGGCTTGGGAAAAGGAACGCAAGTCGAGAACCATGATGTACAGCAGAATATCAGAAGACTTTGCCACCACCTCCGCCATGCCCAGCATGATGCGCAAGATGTTCCGCTCACGTTTCAACCGCGAGAACCGCAACTACCGAGACCTAGATGAATTCCGCAACCGCATTACTTCAGACCGTATCAACACACTCGGCAGTAACCAAATCTTTGTCTTTGGCAGCAACCTTGCAGGTGCACATGGAGGCGGCGCAGCCCGCATCGCCGTTGAGAAATTCGGTGCCATTATGGGACAAGGCGTCGGTCTGCAAGGCCAAAGCTACGCTATCCCCACGATGCAAGGTGGCGTGAACACCATAGCGCCCTATGTCGATGAGTTCATAGCCTTTGCCAAACAACACCCCGAACTGACCTTCTTGGTCACCCGTATCGGTTGCGGCATTGCTGGCTTCACTCCCAGAGAAATCGCGCCGTTGTTTACTGGTGCCATCAACGTGCCCAACATTCATCTTCCGATGGATTTCTGGACGGAATTGGTGTAACCATGGCTTATGGCTGATGGCCTATGGCAGCTTTAATAATGGATGGAAGCTTCAACTTCTTGAAAAGCTGCCATAGTCATAGGCCATCAGCCATAGTCAGAACAACAATTAAACAATTAAACAATTAACAGTTAAATATCAAAAACCATGTTAGGAGCAATTATAGGAGATACCGTTGGTTCGGTATATGAATTCAACAACATAAAGACCACAATATTCCCACTGTTCGACCCACGGTGCAACTACACCGATGACAGCGTGATGACCATGGCTGTGGCCGACTGGCTTTTGACCGACCCTCAACATGGCATGGATACCCTAGAGACCTCTTTTTTGAACTTCGCCCAAAAGTATCCTTGCCCCATGGGCGGCTATGGACCTGGTTTCTATCGTTGGCTATTCGAGCCAGAGACCTTTGTAGAGGGAAAACGCCATCCCTACCACTCATTCGGCAATGGCGCCGCCATGCGTTGCAGCGCCAACGGTTGGATGTTCGACACCTTGGAAGAGACCGAACGTGTGGCAGGTCTTTCGGCAGCCATCACCCACAGCCATCCCGAAGGCATCAAGGGAGCACAGTCGACTGCGGCGGCCATCTTCATGGCCCGTAACGGGAAAAGCAAGGAAGAGATAAGAAATTATATCTCAACAAAATATGGTTATAACCTCAACCGCACTTGCGAGGAAATCCGTCCCGTTTACGACTGGGATTCCTCATGCCAAGGCACGGTACCCGAAGCCATGGTAGCCTTCTTGGATAGCACCGACTTCGAGTCTGCCCTCAGGTTGGCAGTCTCATTGGGCGGCGACAGCGACACCCTCGCCTGCATCACAGGCGGCATCGCCGAAGCCTTCTACAAAAACATACCAGATAGCATAGCTTTGAAGATTTGGGAACTCATCCCTGAGGATTTTAAGGCCATCTTCAGAGCCATGGAAACTCAGACAAGCTACCGATTACCCAACATTTTGAAAGAACAAAAGTAATATAACGATTATGAGCAAGGCAGGAGCGTGGGGAAGCGCTCCTGCTTTTTTTCTTATTATTCCAACAAAAGCATTACTTTTGCGTCGTAAAACCACTCAACGATGAAAATCCTCATCCTCAACGGCCCCAACCTCAATCTCTTGGGCAAGCGAGAGCCAGAAATCTACGGAAATGTTTCCTTTGAGGCTTTTCTACCCCAACTTCGCAATCGTTTTCCGCAACACGAACTCACCTATTTCCAGTCAAACCACGAAGGGGTATTGATTGACCATCTACAAGAGGCTGACGGTCAATATGATGCCGTAGTGATGAACCCTGGTGCCTATGCCCACACCTCCATTGCTTTGGCCGATTGCATCCGCGCCATCAGCATCCCTGTCATTGAGGTGCATATTTCCGACATTTCGAAAAGGGAACCTTACCGCAGGCATTCCTTTACGGCTGAGGCTTGCGTGAAATGCATCTCGGGATTGGGATTGGAAGGCTATGCGAAGGCGATTGAAACGCTTTTGGAAACACGATGAAATGATAATTCGAAGAAGTCAATCGCGTCTCTACAAGGTGAAATCGGTTTCTTTTAGATCACTGTATTTTTTCTTTCCACGAAGCACATTGTCAAAGACAATGTTGCGCTGATAGATACAACTTACGGCCTTGAGCTCAATGGTTTTCCTGTATGCTTTCAAGGATTTCAACCTCTTGTAGAAATCCCAATGCGCCTTGAAGACCATTCCAAAGTCTTTCGGGCAGCCCTCGAAGAGGAACTTCAGTGCCGCCACCCAATCGAGGAAGATGCGATAGAGGATGGTACGATGCACTCGTTGGCTGGGCAAGTTCTTCACCAAAAGAGAAAGGTTGTTTCGGAAATTCAAATAAGTCTTGCGTGGTGAGTTCTTCGGCAAAGTTCCACCTCCGATATGATACACCCACGACTGCGGACAGCAATACACCTTATATCCTGCATTCTTCAGTCTCCAGCACAAGTCGATTTCCTCCATGTGGGCAAAGAAACTATCATCCAAACCACCAATCTGGTGATACAAGTCGGCACGGACAAACATGCAGGCACCCGTGGCCCAAAAGACCTCGATCGGATTGTCATATTGATGCTCATCGACCTCCAAGTTTTGGAACACACGACCGCGACAGAAGGGATAACCGTACTTGTCGATGAAACCACCACTCGCACCTGCATACTCAAACTTTTCCTTGTCGTAGTACGACAAAATCTTCGGCTGGCAAGCGGCTATCTGCAGGTCGGCATCCATCAATTCGATGACGGGCTCAATCCAATGAGGTGCCACCTCGATATCAGAGTTAAGCAACACATAATACTGGGCCTCCACCTGCCGCAAAGCCAGATTATAGCCCGTGGCAAAGCCGCCATTGCTACCGTTCTCGATCAAACGAATCTCGGGAAAATGCTCACGCATAAAGGCTACTGATTCGTCGGTAGAGGCATTGTCGGCCACGACAATCTCCACCAATGTCGGGTCGCAGTTGGCGATGACATTGGGCAGGAACTGTTCGAGGAACTTCCGCCCGTTGTAGTTCAATATGACAACAGCCACCTTCATGCTTTTTCCGTTTGGGGTCTTTGGTGTTTCCAGCGGCGGTGCGACCACAGCCAGTTATCGGGATTGGCCTCAATGAAACGTTCCACGCTACGCACATAACGTTCCATGATCTCTCCTGGTTTCATCTCCTTTGGGCGATCGGTAAGCAAATCAAAGCTCACTATATAACGTCCTCTACCCTGCCTCCGCATGTCGACAAACACGATGGCATAGTCCAGTTTTTGTGCGATGCGTTCGATGCCCGTAAACCAACAAGTGTCTTGATGCAGGAACTCCGTCCAATAGTCCGAGGCTAAGCCGTGCGAGGTTTGGTCGGCCATCATCAGCACAGCTGTTTGGCTATCGCGCAGTTGAGCCAAGCGCCGCAGCACCGAGTTCGACTCCACCATCTCCAAAGTGCTGTGGCAGGTACGGATATACAGCATCAACCGTTCGAATACAGGGCTTTCCACCCTCTTATACACAGCCAAGCCCTTATGTTGGGTAAGTTCAGGTATCATCTTGCCAAACCACTCCCAATTGCCCGAATGCGGGATGGCATAGAACACGTTCTTGCCTTGCTCATACAGCTGTTTCACCAACTCGGGATTCGTATAGGTAATGTGGCTCTGATAGCCTTTCTTGCTCATCCGTAGCATTTTAGGCGCCTCTACAAACAAGTCGCAAAGGTTTTGGTAGAAACGCCTCTCTATGCGCTTGATTTCTTGTGTGTCTTTCCCAGGAAAAGAATTCAACAAGTTCTGTCTGACCACCTTACGGCGATAACGAAGCAGGTGATATACCAAAAAGTAATAGCAATCGGACTTCAGATAGAGAAGCCAATAGGGATGAATGGACAGGAAAGCCACCCAAAGCTTCACGATATGAAATCCAATTTTTGCCACGGCTTATCTCGGGTTATTGTAAAGGTCGCCGGCATGTGAGCCCCATCCCTTTTCGTATTCGGTCTGGTCGACACCCTGGTCGTAACCTTGACCATAGATACGTGAATAGATTTCAAGTTGCCAGCGCGGATTGTTGATTTCGCCCACCACATCGGAATGGATGAGTTGATAGTCGTTGGCCGCCGAGTCCTTCGACATGAACACAAAACGCTTGTTGTGTTGGTTCGCCACTTCGTAGTAATGCCAAATCTCGTAGGGATATGCACCCGGTTCATTGGGACTTTCCATAATCTTGTCGGGCTGACCGTACTTCAGGAAGACATAGCCACGGTCGGTGCGATAGCCGGGATAGGAGGAAGTCTTGAACGACATGTTGACACGCCGCACGGCAGACAAGTATTCCTCAAAGCCTTGTTTCGGATTCATCGGTGAGCGCTTGCTCCAGAAGTTGAAGAGGAACTGCTGCATGGTCTTCATATCATCGGTCCTCACCAGATTGGTGGAATAGTCGCGTTCCATCTCGCTGCAAATTGGGTCGAGATAACGGATGTACTTGCGCAACGTGTCGATTTCGGTGATATTGCCAGCGAAGGTGTTGGCAACGCTCACGCCAGCGAGGTCTTCCATATCGAAGGCCACATTGGGGTTGCTACGTTGGAAGAAACAGCTATTTGAGCAAATCAGGGTATTGCTGCGGTCGCGCATTTCCACCACCAAATAATAGTTACCGGAAGGCAGTTCGCTGATATCCAATGTATTGAGTAAAATATTAGCCTTACCTACATCAAAACGCTTTGTGTAGAAAAAGTTCTGCATGCGGTTCGATGACTCCACAGTCTCTAAGTAGTAGTTGACAAGGAATTTGCCTTCATCATACAACTTGTCGCTGTTGTATAGCTCCGCATAGAAATGCAACTTGTTCTCGTTGGATCCATAGAAAGGATACACCCTCGGCAGGAAATCGTAACCGCTCTTGGTGCAATCCGACGGCTTGGCAGCCTTAGTATAGGAGTCAAAAAGCAGGATGTCTGAGATGGAAGGCGTATTGTCGGGATAATTCAGTTCCACCGTCACCGATTCAGTGGGCAGGGCGTCACCACTATTCATATCGGTAATGCTGATTTCCATTTGGTATTCGCCGTTGGACAAAGGAAAACGTTGTTGCCCGATAAAGGCTCCATCGAGATTGCTCGTGTCGGTCACCACTGGACTGTCAAGGGCGATTTTCGAGAACGTGGTCTCCTCCCCTTTCTTGAACGTTGTGATGATTTGAACCGTGGCCTTGAACTTCCCGGGCTCAAACTGCTTATAGACCGCCGAACGGTTTTCGACGGCGATGGCATTCTCCACAAAGGGTGTCACGCCTGGCACACAATAGGTGGTCGTGGAGAGATAGGGTTTCAGTCTCTTTGCTTTGACCTGTGCGTTGCCTGCAAAAGCAATCAGCACTAATGCAAGGATAATAATTGACTTTTTCATGGCATTATGTTTTTAAATCCACGGCAAAAGTAGTTGCCCAAAACAGTGTTGTCAATCTTTTTCATCTCCATTTTCTCAACAATTATCAACATTTTTTCTACAAATCGTACATTATCAATGTTTTACATCTTTTTTTTTCAAATAATTGATTACGGCACTTTCAAGACTCTCGCCCGAATGGAGGATGGACAGAATCTTGTTGGTGCGGCGGTTGGCTCCACTATAGGAGATGCCCTCAAGCACGGCAATCTCGGCATCGTTCATTCCCAAAAGTCCCAAACAGCAATGGCGCAAGTCGGCGATGTTCAGGTCAGGATAGTCTTTCAGGAAACAAGAGGAAAAGTCCGGGAAACATCGGTTGGCTTCCTGCACGAGGTTGATATAGTCCATCTCCTTCAGCTTCAGTTTAGGATACACGCCAACGCTCTTGATCATGATATCCTTCCCCTCCACCGAGTGACGTATCTTAGTCACGACATCGCTGGTCGTGAAAGCCTTCCATGCCTCATCAAAGCCAGCGCGATTGGCTTGCAACTGTTCACGGGTGTCGCTGAGTTGCTGTGCCATTTGTTCTATCTCGTGATCCTTATCGGCATTCTCTTGTTCGTGTTTTTGCTCGATGGTAGAGATTTTGTTTTCAATATGGCTAATCCGTTTGCGGTTGCGAACGATGATGTAAGCCATGAAGGCAACAGCCAAAAGAAGGAGTAGCAGCAACACCCACAGCGAAGTCCTATCGCTTTTCTTGGCGACCACGGGCTCCGATTGCGAATGGTTGAAATTGTCGTAGAGGTATCCGATCTCTATTTTCTTTGAGGCCATTTGGGTCTCCCTCATCGAATTCTCGACATAAAAACGCGTGTAGGCCAGTTCTACATCGGCCATGCCCTTGTTGCGATATATCTCGGACAACTTAGCCGCGGCATCGACACGGGCAAACCTGTCGCCTGTCTGAAATGCCTGTTCCAAATGAGGTACAGCTGAGTCATATTGCTGAATATCATAGAATTTCGCACCCAAAACCAATTGAAAGGCATCCTCATCCACTTTGGACAGTTTCTGTGCCTCCTGAAGTCGAGCCATAGCTATATCATATTGCTTCTGCGACTGATAGATAGCCGCCTCAAAGCGCAGCATCGCCGCCTTGTCGGGCTCCGATTCGTAATAGGATGAGGCTTTTTGGCAGGTCTCAAAAGCAGCGTTGTGAAATCCGTAACGGTAAAGAATCTCGGACAATCGCGTATAGGTCAAAGCGATGAAGCGCTCGGCATAGGGATGATTGGTCCAGTCTTCGCGCCGACGCATCACGTCCAAGGCTTCCAAATATTGGGTGAAAGCGGCCACGTCATCATTGGCGAATGCACATTGCACACCTTTATAATAATAAGCATTGGCGAGAAGATACTGCAAATCGGCGTCATCGGGATAGACCACCGCCAGACTGTCGTAAAAAGCAACGATGGGCGACACGTCGAGACTTTGTTCGGTAAGGCAACGGTTTTTGTATTGGGCTTGCACGATTCGCAATTGCATCTCGATGTCATCCAAAGGAGTAACAGACGACTCCGACAGGGTTGCCGCCAATCCACTTATACTGTCCATTGCCTTGACAGGGTCGGTTTCCATCAAGGCCTCCACTGCGCGCAACTCGTTGAAATGGAGGGGCGCATTTTTCTCGGTAAATGCTGATTTCTTTGAGCAGGCACAAAACAGTGCTGCACAAAGCAAAAACAGGGCTGGAGAAATGCGTAAGGCTCTCATTAAAACGCGGTCTTTTCAGTTTTGCAAAGATAGGGGTTTTCGTCGGAAAAAAGTTTTTTTTCGCGAAAAATCTCAACCTATCGAAAAATGTTGTACTTTTGCAGCGGAGATATGGCTGAGTGGTCGATAGCGGCGGTCTTGAAAACCGTTAAGCCGAAAGGCTTCGGGGGTTCGAATCCCTCTGTCTGGTCTCGAAAACCGTTGAACGCTTTGCGTTCCAAGGGTTCGAATCCCTTTCTCTCCGCAAAAGAATCGGTATAACCAAGTGATTATCACAAAGTTATACCGATTTTTGTTTTACCCATCTACCAAAAAACTACCGTTTTCCTGAAGCATTTGGATTGAATCCATATTGTTTTCATTCTTCTTTGGCATACATGTATTATTTCATGGCAATTTAGAGATTCCTTTGCATACTTCTCACAAAAAAGTCAGCCATTTTCAACTTTTTTTTCGAAAACGGCTGACTTTTTTTCAAATATCATGGTCCTTGGGCCCAATAAAGCCCATTTTGTTCACTTTCTCCCCATACTTCTAAACCCAAAAACAACCCTTTTTCGCCTCAACTTCTGCTCTCGTTTTTATTGTCCACAATGTTAGCAGTTCAGGTTTCCCATGTTCATTCCATCGCCCCCACTTCCTCCAGCTCACCCGTAATCTGCGACACCAAAAACACATACATCGCCACCACGATATGCGTCGCCGCTCTCAGCTCCTGCTCCGTCGATACGCCCGCCTCATGTGATTCGTCGTTCCTCCAGCCCTTCACCAGCTCCAAGTAGGTGGCGAATTTCTGATACACAGGCTTCGGGTTGCTGCGCAATCCTGCCAGGCACGAATACGACAGCAGCGCATCCATGAAGGTCGGCGCGATATGGTCGGCCAACACAGGCCGCATCTCATGGTTGTTGAGGATATAGTACAGCTTCTTCAGGAAGGCCTCATACTTGCTGAGCAAGGAATTGAAATGCCTCCTGCGGTCAACCATGCGCATCCCCTCGCTGCAATACAGGTGGTTCAGCGAGTCCTTAATCAAGTCGTTCATGCCGTCATACTTCGGCAGCGTCTCTTTCACCACCAGGTGCAAGAAGGTGTCCACCACCTCGGGCAACGGCCTAATCCAATACTTCAGCTCCGTAAACTCATCCTCTTGGTCAGCCACGATGGCCGCGATGAGCTTCTGAGCGTCAAACGGCAGCGACTGGTCACTGGCCGTATTCTTGGCCATCAGGTCAACCATGGCACTCACGAAGGCCTTCGAGAACGGCGTTTCGTCGTTCAGCTCCTTCAGCAAGTCCATAAACTGCATGATGTTGCCCTCGGCCTTCTCCATCAGCTTCTCGTAGATGAGCTTCGCCAAGATGTCGGGATTGTTGCCTGCACGGAAGGCCTCGATGATTTCCACGTCCTCTTGGATGTCGTCCACGATGCTCCGCACCACCTTGTCATGGCTGGTCAGAAACTCTTTGTACGGCTCATTCACGATGTTCAGGATCTCCGCCAAAGGCAGCTCCTCATCGGGTCGCTTCGCCGTCGGGTCCTGGCCTGTCGTGGTCTTAATCGTGGCATCCTCGGCCTCCAGCGGCAAGGCACCGTCGAAGGTCAGCTGCTGACGCAGCTTCTCCAGATTGATCTGCTCCAGTATCTCCATCGGCAAGGTCTCTTTCGTATAGGGCAGATACTTATAGAACAGCTTGCAGAAGATGTAGAACTCTTCCAGCTCCGTGTCGATGAAGTCCATCACCTGCGACAGGAAGCCGTAGCTTCTCACATACCGTTCCACATACTTGCGCAGCATGTCTTTGTCCTCGGTGCCCATGGGCAGCACGTAGTTGTTCACGATGTGAGCCAACACACCAGGCACGATGTCAAGATGATTCTCCACCACGGCCTTGGCCACCGTCCTCACTTCGTCCGGACTATACACCTTGTAGTTGTCGATGTTGTTCTTCAGCGTGTAGAGCCGCTGCAGGTCAACCCCGCCTTCAAGCTCCGTCCGCTGGTAGTATTTCTGGAAGGCCTCTTGCACGTCTTCCGCATGGTTGCGGAAGTCGATGACCATCGTGTCGGTCTTCTCTATCTGTCCGTCTCTGTAGCAGCGGTTCAACCGACTCAATGTCTGGATGCACTGGATGCCACCCATCAGCTTGTCGACGAACATGGTATGCAGCAAAGGCTGGTCAAAGCCCGTCTGGAACTTCTCGGCCACAATCAGTATCTTGAACTCAGGCTTGTTGAACTGCTCGCGGATGGCGTTGTCTTTGATGCCAAAGCCGTTCATGCTCTCCTCGCTGTAGGTCTGGCCGTCAAGCTCCACCTTCCCCGAGAACGCCACAAGGCTCTTGATGGCATCGTTATACTCCAAGTGGATAATCTCGTCAATAAACTGTTTGTACATCACCGCCGATTTCCTCGAATCCGTCACCACCATGGCCTTGGCTCGGCCACCAATCTTGTTGATGGTGTGCTGCATGAAATACGCCACCATCATCTTGGCCTTCTGCCTCATGTTGTTCGGGTCGGCATTCAATGCCTCCATGATGAGCTTGATGGCCTTCTTCTTCTCGTACTCGTCTTTATAGACGGGCATCTTGGGACCAAAGTCATCCCATTCCCTCTGCACATACTCAAACATGGTCTGGTAGGTCACATAGTTCTGCAGCACATCGAGGATGAATTTCTCATCGATGGCCTGCTTCATGGTGTAGTAGTCGTGCGCCTCGTAATACTCGCCGCCGATGCTGCGCAACATTTCATTGTTGCTCTCCTTGGTGGTCTTGTGGCCAAACAGGATATAGGTCTTGTCCTTCGGCGTGGCCGTAAAGGCGTAGAAGCTCAGGTGGCTCATCTTCTGCCTCATGCGCTGCATGTAGGCCAACGCCAGGTCGTAGGTGTCTTCAAAGCCCTCTTCAAGCAGGGTGCCGTCGTCCACCGTCAACGCCTCGGCCAAGTCTTTCATGGCCTCGTTGCCCATGGCCGTGTGTGCCTCGTCCACGATGATGGCATACTTCCTGTTCGCTTTGTTCTTCAGGAACGGCAGCGCGAAGCTGAATTTCTGCACCGTACACACAATGATGCGCGGGGGATTGGCCTCATCCAATGCCGCCGCCAGCTTATAGGATCCTTTTCGGATGTCGCGCACAGTCTTGGCCACTTCCTCAAAGGCATTCACATCGTCGGCCATGTTCGCGTTCAGCACGATGCGGTCGGTCACCATGATGATGCTGTCATACACGGGGTTGCCCTGGGCATCCATCGTGTTGGCCAGCTGGTGGGCAAGCCAAGCCATCGTCTTCGTCTTACCCGAACCTGCCGAGTGCTCAATCAGGTAGTTATGGCCAGCGCCTTCCGTCTTGGCAAGGCCGACCAGTTTCCTCACAGCCCTCAGCTGGTGGAAACGCGGGAAGAAAACCGTGTTTTCTTTGTCCGTCACCTTCACCCTATACGACTTGATGAAATGCTCGATGATGTTCAGCAGGCTCTCAGCTTGCCAGATGTCACGCCACAGGTAAGCCGTCGCATAGTCGCCTTCAATAGCCGGATTGACGCTGTCTTGGTTGAACGGCAGGAAATGGGTATCGTCACCCTTCAGCCGTGTCGTCATGAAGGCATAGTTGTTATCCACCGCAAAATGCACCAGGCAGCTCCGCAGGAAGCGGTTGTCTGGGTTGCGGTCTTTGCGGTATTGCATGATGCTGTGGGTGTAGTTCTGGTCGGTGAACTCATTCTTCAGCTCCGCTGTGATGATGGGCAGGCCGTTGATGAGGATAACCAGGTCGATGCTGTTCTGGCTATCCTTTTTGTCGAGAGAATACCGCATCTGCCGCACCACCGCGAAGCGGTTGGCTTTATAGAGCAGGTCGGGCTCGCTCCCTTCGGGTGCCATTTCGTCCTTGAAGGCCACAAACCTCACCTCCGTGCCTTTGATCTTGATGCCCTTCTTCAGCACATGCAGCATACCTTGGTTGTCGAGGGTGCTGTTATACACGCGCACCACCTCATCCAAGGCACCTTCGCCAAACTCCTTTGTCAGCTTGGCCCATGCCTTCGTCTGGGCTTTCATGAAGTGCAGCAGCTCGCCACGGTCGCACATATTCTTGATGTCGAAGTCCTGGTGCTCGCGCTGGCAATACATCGGGCTACCAGCCAAACAATCCGTGATATGCTCTTCAAAGCGTTTCTCAGTCAATCCGTTGCTCATAGCTTATCTGTTTTGTTTTTCACTCTGCAAAAATAACACTTATAAGTTCAGTGACTCTGAACGTTTCCAATTTTAAAGGAAAGGCGTAAAATACACTGGGAGACACAATGTCGGTCCATCCTTTTGATAGTCTTTCGTGTAAAGCAATATGCGCTCACTGATGCGAGATGGGTATTTCCCGCAAAAGACATCCAACGATTTATGCGTCTTGTAGCCCGATGACTTCACCTCAATCGGGACAAGTTTTTGACCTTTCGATAGCAGAAAATCCACTTCGTAATTATGCCTATCTTCTGTGAGAAAAGTGTGGTAGTACAATTCATATCCTGTAGCCCGCAGCATCTGGGCCACCACATTCTCAAAGATGTATCCCATATTTGTGTTCAATTTATCTGCCCAAAGTTTCTGGTAGATAATATTCTCAGTAAAGTCCTTGTCCCAAAACGCCAAGGTAACGAACAGTCCCGTATCGGCCAGAAACATTTTATAACGAGTTTTGTCAGCAGTTAAGGCCAAACCCACATTGGGATCTGTCGCATGATAGGCAATATTCACAACCATACTCTCACGTAGCATTTCAAGAAGCTCTTGCATTTGATATTGCTTGACATTCTCGATGACTGTCGTAGCCTGAAAATGGGAGGCCTTTTTACTCAATTCGGCCGGAATGGCCCAAAACATTGCGCGAAGTTTGTCTGTAGGATCCAACTTATGCAAGTCATCAGCATAGAGATTCAAGATACGTCTCTTCATCGCATCAACTTGTTGAAGGTTTTTGGTTTCAAGGTATTCGTTGATCGCTTGAGGCATCCCTCCTACCAGCATATAGAGTCGAAATTCGCGCATCGAATACCTATGTGCAGCCTCACCTAATTGTTGACGACCATCAAACATCTGTTTCAACAAGGTCATGGAAGCATGGTCACCCAAAGCCCATCGAAATTCCTCGTAATCCATCGGATACATCCGAATACGGTCTTCATCGCTTGGGATCACGATGTTTTGCACATTCTGGCGAATACTGATCAAAGACCCCGTTTCGATATAATCATAACGGCCGTCTTTCACGAAATACTTAATGGCCTGCCGCACTTTAGGCTGTAATTGCACCTCATCGAAAACGATTGCCGACTTGCGTTCAACCAAGGTAACATTGTAAATGATTTGCAGACGCATGAAAAGATAATCCAAGTTGGTCAGGCTTGTATCAACAAGTTCCTGCACATCAGGGTGAAGGTTAGCGAAATCAAGCAGGATATAAGATTCGTATTCCTGTTCTGCAAAATGCTGCACCAAGGTGGATTTGCCAACACGTCTTGGGCCCTCTATAAGAACCGCGCTTTTGCCCGCCGAATTTGTTTTCCAATCGAGCATTTTCTGGTAAACCTTACGCCTAAAAATCCTTTCTGACATATTTTATGTAATTGATGCCGCAAAGATACTGGTTTTATTTGAGTTACGCAAAAATAATCCGCTGAGCGCAATTTTTATCATACATTATTTACCGCTGAGCGCAATTTTTTAAGTCGTGGATTTACCGCTGAGCGCAAAATTCCAATCGCGATGCGTCTCTATACCTCGCACCATAACCGAACAACCTCGGCTGCCCAATCCCCCTTAGGAAGGGGAAATTGTGACAGTCCTACCACCCCAAACTCCAAACTGAACAACTATCAACTGATAACTATCAATCTGGATTAACTCCGTTGAATCTTCGATTTGCTTCGTTCCTCGCAAATCGAAGATTAGCTACGCTGAATCGGAGATTTCGACGTAGTCAATGACGCGAAGCGGCAACTGAACAACTCTAAACTCTAAACCACCTACCCTCTCTCCCTAAACCTCCGCTCCAGCTCCCTCATGCTCTCCATCAGCTCCGCAAAGCTCGGCTTCTCTCCATAAATCATCGAATCACACATATACTGGTAATCCTTCCTCCAGTCGTCGATGTGCTTCTCCGGCGGCACCAGACAGATGCGGTCGCGGATGTCGCCCGAATAATCCACCCCAAGGATAGAAGTGAACTTCTCCCTGTGGTGTCGGATATGCTCCCATAGCGCATCGTCTCTAACGGCGGCAACAGCAAAATACCTGTCCATCATTCGGTTGAGGTCATACAGATGCCTCGAACGACGGTTGGCCGGAAGCGTGTCGTGCTCCACCGAAAACAGTTCGTGAAGCAGAAACGCCTTCTCCAAAAATGTCTTCTGTGGCGCAGCCGTGGTGGCCTTCACCTGTACCACATCCGTGTTGATCTGCGGCAGCGTGTCCTCGATGATCGACTTCACCTGCAGCCCTATGCTCGGCTCCATGAGCGACCGCGCCCCCACTTCCAGCACAATCATAGGCCTGATATAGTCCAAGAAGACAGGCAACACCGATTGGTATTCTATATAGATGTGGCGCGGCTCGGGATAGGTGCTGTCGCCTTCGCCGTCAGGCTCAACCGTGATGGACAGCTGGTCCTTCAATCCATACCGTTCTATCTGGCTGGTGATGGCACTGGCCAAAGCCTCCCTCACAAACAACGATGACGATTTCCTCAGCTTCTTCAGTTGCTTCTTCGTCGGCTCGTCATTCAGCCCGAAATACTCGTAGTTCACCGCCAAGTCGATGTCTTCCGAAAAACGCTCAATCAGATTGCTGTTCTTGCTCAGCGAAGTGCCGCCTTTGAAAATGATGTGCTCACTCAGCTCCGAGTCAAAGATGAGTTGCAGCATCACCGTCACCCAGTAATCCTTCTCAACGGCCTGTTCAGGCAAGCCCATCATGTTCTTGCACTGCGTCAGCACCGCTTGCTTCTGTGCATCAGAGAGTTGTATGTAATTGTTCATAGATTTCTGTTATTAGGTTCCTGATCCACAAAGGCATCAGCTTCATGTCATGTGTCGAAAACGGCTCTGGGTGCTGTTCCAGCACCTTCTTCAGTTGAATCCTGTGCTCCTCCGTCACATTCTTTTCGCCCATATCCCTCAATGCCGTGGTAATCAGCATGGCTAGTTTGTCGTTAAACGACAGCTTCTTCGGCGACACATGGCGAAAAAGGATACCCCGTCCGTTCTTGATGTTCACCTTACGGTTGCTCCCATCGGTCAGATACACCACATTCATCGGCACTTGCGTCGACAACCCCAACATGTTCTGTGCCAATGCACCCGCTGGAAATATCCTCACCTTGTCGCGCTTGGCGATGACTTTTGCGATGTCCTCGTATGAAGGATATAGCACGCCCAATCCCAAATCCTTGTCGATTTGGGGATAACAATAGATGCCGTGACACACATGCAGCAGCACCCCTTTCCGTGCCATACGGCTCAGAGCTTTCTGCACGGCGTCAGGGTCTCCGTAATGAGCGTATTCTTCCGTCGAAAACACAGAACCCCTTCCGCGTTTCTTTATCGACACAAGTATCTTATCATCAATAGATTCTACCATATTTTTCAATACATTTTGTCGGTTTTATATCAAATAATTCCGACAGCAAAAATACACAAATCTTCCAAAACATGTCGCAAAAACACACGTTTTTTACGACAATACACATAGAAAAAAGATTTTCCATCATTTTTGCCGCATTTCGACACTTCGCACCAAAACCGAACAACCTCGGCTGCCCAATCCCCCTTGGGAAGGGGAAATTGTGACAGTCCTACTACCCCCTAACTCCAAACTGAACAACCTCGGCTGCCACAGTGTGACAGCCCTACTACCCCCGTACTCCAAACTGAACAACTCCCAACTACTCTAAACTCTCCTCTTCCCCGTCACCACCTCCGTAATCAACGCCTGCTTATATTCCCTCAGCAACTCAATCTGCTTCGTCACCGCCCCAATCTGCTTGTCAATCTCTCCGCATCGGCGGTCAAGATATTCTGCGATAAATGCTTGTTCATCTTTTGATGGCACAGGTATCTTCGTTTGGTTCATACTCTCCATCGTGATATGGGTCATAGTGCTTCCATGAACATCTTTTCTCTTATAATCAGAAAGCGATTGAAGCATATAATAAGCATAGAACTTATTGAAGCCACGAGTCAACAACACTTTCCAAATATGATAGTGATAAATCACTTTCTCTTCATCCCAAATATAAGGTCCAAACGATGCAGACCACGCAAACAATAAATCTCCTTTTTCACAGTATTTTTCAGGCTCTAATTCAAAATCTGAATAATACCATTGATCATTGGTAAAGAAATTACCAACTCTTAGGATTCTATATTTACCAGCCTCCTGTAATTCATGCTGTAAATAAGCCCTTCCGTTAATCAAATTGAGAAAATATTTCAACTTACAAACCTCCCAATGCTCCGGCACCATCCCAATCCATTCCACGCCGCTGTCCTTCATCCTGGCATCAGGATTCAGGCCGCGCGTCACCGCTTGCGTTATCTCGCTCTGCTTCAGCTCCTGCAAAAGCGCAATCCGCTTCTGCTGTGTGACCACCACCTTATCGATGTCCGCACACCGTGCATCCAAATACGCCGCAATCGCCTCTTGCTCAGCAA
>CACXXW010000050.1 GCA_902771635.1 uncultured Bacteroidia bacterium
CGTCATTGTTGAAAAAGGCGGAACACAAGTGGGAGGAACCTCCTCTGACTTTGACGGTAATTATGACATCAACCCGATTCCTCCGGGAACGTATGACCTCAAGGCGAGCTGTATTGGCTACAATGCCTTCGTTGTGAAGAACATTGTTATTCCGGCCAATAAGATCACCTTCTACGACATCAAGATGGCCAGTGGAGCTATTAACATTGGTGAAGTCACGATTGTCGACTACGAGATTCCTTTGATCTCAAAGGACAACACTACGCAAGGTGCCTCCATCACCTCAGAGGAAATCGCCAAGTTGCCGGTTCGTTCGGCAGAAGGTGTTGCCGCCAGCGTCGGTGGTGTGTTCTCCTCCGACGGTGAAGTCGGTTCCATCCGTGGCTCCCGTGAAGGTGCTGTCTACTACATCGACGGTGTGAAAGTTATCGGTAGCACGAGCGTGCCTCAAAGCGCCATCGACCAGGTCGATGTTATCTTGGGTGGTACGCCTGCCATGTATGGTGATGCCATGGGTGGTATCATCAACATGACCACCAAGGGCCCCAGCCGTACCTGGGGTGGTGGTATCGAGGCTGAGTATTCCATCGACGGATACGGCCATGCTCGTTTGGGTGGTAGCCTGCAAGGACCGCTTATCAAGAGCAAGAAGGACGACAAGGAAGCCCTCCTCGGTTTCTTCCTCGCTTTTGATATCACGCACAACAAGTATGGCTACAGCTCCGCTACTGGTTATTGGCGTGCACAAATGCTACCGCCTCTTATACTCAAAGGGATGACTTGTTCCAGACCCGTTTCCTCAACAACACGACCAACCAAAGCGTCAACTTGACGGGTAAGATCGACGTCCGCACAGGCAAGACTACCAACCTTACCATCGGTGGTTCGATGATGATGACGGGTGGCCACTATCCCAGCGGCCGCAGCCAGTATTACTTCAACACCAACAAGAACTATCTGTCCAAACAGGGCACTTATCGTGGTTATATCCGCTTCACCCAGCGTTTCCAGAGTGATCCTAACAGCACTTCGTTGATTTCCAACGTGTATTACAGCATCCAGGCCGACTATTCGCGCTTCAATGGCGAATCGGGCGACCCCGACTTGTGGAACAACATCTTTGCATACGGCAACTTGGGTAAGTTCACCACCTATAGGGCTCCCAACGTCCACTTCCAGTCATCTGCTGTCGATTCAGTGTTGGTCAATGGCCAGTACAAGAACCTCAGCAATGTGTTCGTGTTGGATAACTACTACGACACTTTGGTGACCTTCAAGCCCTCCAACTTCAACCCTGATCTGTCAACCTATGCCAACAATTACTTTGAACTGTATAAGGACTACGGTGCTGTGGGTTACTACAACAACCTTTCCAACATCATCCTGAACAACGGTCTGATTAATGGCATGTCACCTGACTATGTGTATGGCTTGTATGCAGTGCCTGGCACCATCCAAGATTCATACAACAAATTCGTCAACGACCAGATTGCCGTGAACGTCAACGGATCATTGACTCTTGGTAGAGGCGATAACTCTCACGATATTAAGTTGGGCTTCCAGTATGAACAGCAGAACAACTCACAGATGTCGTATAGCGCCAACTACTGGACATTGATGCGTGACATGACCAACTTCCACATCAGAGAGCTCGATTTGGATCATCCTTATGCCAACTCTTACGATGGTCATGTTGACACAGTGCTTTACCACAGACTGTATGACGAAAAATCCCAATACACCTTCGATGCCCGTTTGCGTCAGGCTATGGGCCTGCCTGTTGAGGGCACGGAGTGGATCTTGATTGATACCTACGATTTTGATAACAATACCATTAAATATTACGATGAAAACGGTAAGATGAGAACCGGTAAGGTTGAAGGTGGCCTCGACATGAGCATGTTCGGCGCCGATGAGCTGACCCGCGACGGTAACTTCTCAGTTTACTATTATGGCTACAGCTACGACGGCCATAAAAAGTATGCTTTGACCGAACGTCCTTCACTCGCCGATTTCTTCAACCATACTGACAATGATGGTGTTTTTGACCGTCCGATTGGTGCCCAACAGCCCATCTACATGGCCGGTTATCTCCAAGACAAGTTTGCATTCAAAGACTTGATCTTCAACATCGGTGTCCGTGTCGACCGTTTCGATGCCAACCAGCAAGTGCTGAGAGATCCTTATGTTCTTTATGACTTTAATACCGTTGGCGACATCAAGAATGCTATTGCCAGCAACAAGCTGAATGAAGGTGACTTCAACTTTGCCGGTGTTGTGTCTGAGATTTATATTCCTGACAATATCGGTGACGATTACGTTCCTTATGTGAACAAGATCAGCGAAATCACTGAAATTGTTGGTTACCGTTCGGGTAACACTTGGTACAATGCCGATGGTGTTGAAATCTCCAACCCAGAGGTCCTTGACATGGGTACCGGCGTCACGCCTTGGGTTAAGAAAGAATATGTGAATATGGAAAACCGTAAGGTTGACATCAAATCCTTCAAGGATTACGATCCCGCTTGGAGCATCATGCCGCGTATCTCCTTCTCCTTCCCGATTTCCGACGAGGCTTTGTTCTTCGCTCACTACGATGTGCTGACCCAGCGTCCTACCAGTGCATACTACTGCAGCCCGCTGTACTACTACCGCTTCACCGACCTCTCGGGTACGGTTGCTAACCCCAACCTGAAGCCTTCGCAGACCATCGAGTATGAACTCGGTTTCACCCAGAAGGTGACCAACACTTCGTCAATGACGATTTCGGCCTACTACCACGAGTTGCGTAACATGATTCAGATGTACCGTTTCAACGGTGCCTTCCCCAAGGCTTACAACTCCTATAGCAACCTCGACTTCGGTACGGTCAAGGGTTTGACCGCCAGCTACGACATGCGTCGTACGAAGAACGCCCGTATCCGTGCCAGCTACACATTGCAGTTTGCTGACATGACTGGTTCTTCGACCTCCACCGCTGCCGCTTTGATTGCTGCTGGTGTGCCTAACTTGAGATCCACCTTCCCGACCAATGCCGACCGTCGTCACAGCTTCAACCTGACGCTCGACTATCGTTACAGCAGTGGTAAGGACTATGATGGTCCTACCATCAAGGGTGTCCAATTCCTGTCCAACACTGGTTTCGCTTTGCAAGTCAACGGTGGTTCTGGTACGCCTTTCACCGCTGCACGTAACGTGTCGTCACCCATTTCGGGCGGCAACAACCTGCTGCAAGGTACCTACAACGGCTCCCGTATCCCCGCTTCGTTCCGTTTCGACCTCCGTGTCGACAAGGACTTCGACTTCACCATTGGTGGCAAGGAAGAAGGCAAGAAGGGCCGCGATGCTTTCGTGAACGTTTACCTGCAAGTGTTGAACCTGCTCAATTCGAAGAATATCGTTGGTGTGTATAACGCTACCGGTAACCCCGATGATGATGGTTACCTCTCATCACCCCAATGGGCTAGTGAAATCAACGCCCAGATTGATCCGCAGGCCTACATCCAAATGTATGAGCTCTATGTCAACAGCGGCGGCAACTACTCGATGCCTCGCCACATCAGAGTTGGTTTGAGCTTCAATTTCTAATAGGAGAGACTATTCATAACGAAAAATTACAAGTATTATGAAGAATATATTTCGATTTTTGTTAGCGGTGCTGCTCATTGCGAGCACTGTGACTCCCGGAAAGGCTGAAATGTACAAGTATGGAAAAACTGGCAGTGGCCAGCGCGCCCAGACTGCAGCCGGATGTACGCCTTCGTCATCTTTCGAATGGCTCGACATCAACAATGTCAGAACCCGTATCAATTCGGGTGGTGACATGTGGTGGGACCTGCCCTCTGGAACGGGTTCCAAATACTTCATTCCCGCCAACGGTTCTGCTACTTCGCTGTTCGCTGGCTCCCTTTGGATTGCCGGTGTCGACGTCAACAACCAGTTGAAGTGTGCTGCTCTGCGTTTCCGCCAGGTCGGTAACGACTACTACACTGGCCCTCTGACCGTTGATGGCAAGGCCTCCATTACGCCTGAAACCTGCGCCAAGTGGGATAAGATTTACAAGATTACTCGTGCCGAGGTGGATGAATTCCTCAGCCACTGCGACCCTGTAACGCACGCACTTGAACAAGGTTATCAGATTCCTACCATCATCAAGAATTGGCCTGCCACCCGTGCCGATGACGACCCGGAAGGCATTGCCTACTATCTGGCTCCTTTCTACGATGCCGACGGTGATGGTGAATATGTTCCCGAAAATGGTGACTATCCTTACTACGACATAACCAATGAACTCTGTCACACCAAGATCCCGACCATGGAAGAAGAAAAGTTTGGTACCATGCACGGCTCCATCTTGGCTGACCAAGTGTTGAAGGGTGACCAGACCCTGTGGTGGATCTTCAATGATAAAGGTGCTGCCCATACCGAGTCGGGTGGTCAAGCCATCGGTATCGAAGTGCGTGCCCAAGCTTTTGCTTTCGCCACGAACGACGAAATCAACAACATGACTTTCTACAGCTACGAAATCATCAACCGTTCCACCTATACCTTGACGGGTACTTACTTCTCGCCTTGGACCGACGTCGACCTCGGTTATGGTTGGGACGACTATGTAGGTTGCGACGTGGGTCGTGGTCTCGGTTATGGTTATAACGGTACCGCTGTCGATGGTAGTGGTGAACCTGAAGCCTACGGTGCTCAGCCTCCAGCGTTGGGTATCGACTTCTTCCAAGGCCCCTACATGGATCCTGATGATTTAGACAATCCTAAGTATACCTTTGAAATTGTGGCCACGTTCCACCATATTGATCCCGTTACCAACGACTCCATCTTTACTTATGATACTGTTAGCGCCACCCAGATTGTTGACGAAAGTATCAATGGTGTGAACTTCGGCAACGGCATCATCGATGACGAACGTTTCGGTATGCGCCGCTTCGTGTATCACAACAACAGCAACAGCCAAAACGGTGACCCGGACACTGCTCCTGAGTACTACAACTACCTGCGTGGTATTTGGAAGAACAATGCAAAGATGAGTTTCGGTGGTGATGCTTTCCAGACTGACGTTGTTGGTCCTGACTGCGACTTCATGTTTCCTGGCGATTCCGACCCGTGGAACTGGGGTACCGGTGGTAATCCTCCTGGAGGCGGCTTCAACACCAATGGTAAGTACTGGTCAGAAGAGCAGTGCGGCAATCCACCTAGCGACCGTCGTTTCATGCAGTCGGCTGGTCCCTTCACTCTGCAACCCGGTGCTGTCAACTACATCACCTTCGGTGTGCCGTGGGCTCGTGCTACCTCTGGCGGTGCTTGGGCATCTGTTGAACTGCTGCGCGTGGTCGACGACAAGTGCCAAGCCTTGTTCGACAACTGCTTCAAGGTCATCGACGGTCCCAGCGCTCCTGATTTGACCATCCGCGAGCTCGACCAAAAGCTCATCATCTATCTGTCGAACGGTACGCTCTCCAACAACTATAAGGAGAAATACATTGAACTTGATCCTGAGATTCCGACCGGAAGAACAGAGAATGAGTTGGTGAAAAAAGATACCACTTGGCATATCAGCGTCTTGGTGGATAATCAAGGGAATCCTATCTTGGATTCACTCGGGAACTATATGCTTGGCGATAGCGTTTTCCAAGTCGTAGAGGAATATAAAGACTCTACTTATGTGTACGACAGATACTATCGTTTCGAAGGTTACAAAGTATATCAGCTGGCTAACGCCGAAGTGGGTGCCGATGAGCTGAGCAACAGCGACAAGGCTCGTTTGGTGTTCCAGTGCGACGTGCGTAACAACGTGGGTCGTTTGCTCAATTATGAATTCGATGAGTCATTGCAAGCCAACGTGCCGTGCCTGAAAGTGAACGGCGGTGATGCCGGTATCACCCACAGCTTCGTGGTCACCGAGGATGAGTTCTCCATGAGCGACAACCCGACCCTTGTCAACCACACCGCTTACTATTATATGGCTGTTGCCTACGCTTACAACAATTATATGACCTACAATCAGGATGACGCTCTTGGCCTGCAAGGTCAAAAGAAGCCTTACCTCGAAGGTAGAAAGAACATCCAAGTGTATACCGCTATTCCTCACAAGATTGTCAATGGTACTGTGCTGCGTGCAGCATACGGCGACAGCCCTGCGGTTACCCGTGTCGTTGGTGTGGGTAACGGCTTCAATGAACTTGAGCTGAGCCAGGCTACGGTTGATGAGATCATGAGCAAGCCAAGGGCCAATGATTCGACCAACCGTTTTGGTAATCCGAATTATCCTGCATCGTATCATCCTACTTATGAGGCAGGTTATGGTCCTATCGATGTGAAGATTATCGACCCGCTGAATGTGAAGTCACATAGCTATGAGTTGGTGTTTGACAATATGTATAAGAAATACACGCATAACGTCACCAATAACGCTGACATCAAGGGTGACTCCGCTGTTCGTTTGGTCAACAGTTGGTATTTGGTCGACTTGAATGATATGGATACCATCCATAGTGACACCACTACCATTTATGAGAACGAGCAAATGTTCATCGACCGTGGTATCTCTGTCAATGTTTCCCAGGTTTATGACTTTGGTCGTCAATGGATTGGTTGGTATTACCATAAAGACAACGATGGCACTCTTTGGCATAACTACGAGACTGTCGTTGCCAAAAACAATGGTGTAATCGGTTCATCAATTGAATATACCAATCCCGACTACCAGTGGATGAGCGGTATTCGCGACATCGACGTACCCAGCTCCTACTTGAACTGGATTCGTTCTGGTACGCATGCTGGAGCTAATGGCGAATCTGCCTATAACGACTATGCCATGTCATCAGGTTCTTATGACACTGGTGGAAGTAAGCCTTGGGACCCGAACGAGAACTGGGAGAAGATCGCCAACCGTTCGTGGGCTCCTCCGCTCCTTGCCACCAATACGAAGCACACCACCAATCAGGATCCTGGTCCTGTGGCTGTTGGTGGACGTGTCGACTCCCTGTTTAAGAAGACCGCTAGCATTGATGTTGTCTTCACTGCCGACAAGAGCAAGTGGACCCGCTGCCCCGTTATCGAGATGTGCATGGATCCTACCCTTAGCGAAAATGGTGTAACTCGTTTCAACTTGCGTAAACACGCTTCTGTTGACAAGGACGGTAATCCCTATATGATTAAGGATGAAAACAACAAGGACATTCCGTTCAATCTTTGGTCTCAGGCAGGCGATGCCCAATATGTCAGTTACAATGAGGAAGACGCGAACTTCATTGGTGCACAGGGTATGGGTTGGTTCCCAGGCTATGTCATTGATGTTGAAACAGGTGTCCGTCTGAACGTTGCTTTCGGTGAGGATTCCTACTTGGAAGACCTTGGTGGTCGCGATATGCTCTTCAATCCTGCCAAGGTTCAGAAGGCCACTGCCGAAGATCCTACAGGTTTGCTGCAAGAGTATGACCCGGCCATCTTCCGTGGTGCTGACAACGATCCCGTCTTTGGCGGTAAGCACTATGTTTACATCTGGCGCATGGACTCGCTCACAGACTTGCCGAGCACTTTCCCATGGAAGCAATTGAAGAACTATGGTTATGACGGTGGTCAGTTGCTGTTCAACTCAATGAACGCTATTCAGAACTTGGTTCCTAGTGCTGCTTTGACGGTTAATAGAGTATTCTATAAGCTGGTCATGTGGATTGGTATGCCGATGGGTATTGAAGGCATGGAATGGCTGCCTGAAGGCAACGAATGCCGCATTCGTATCCGTCTGGCCAAACCTTATGGTCCTGGCTACGGCTACCCGCTGCAGGAAGAGAATCCTGATCTGATGATCAACAACATGAATCCGAAGTACACCTTCTCGATTGACGGTTGGGATCCGGTCATGAACGATTCGACAAAGACCGAGAAAGACCTGAACCTTGTCACCGTGGTGCCTAATCCTTACTATGCCTACGACACATACGAAGGTAACGCACTGACCAATAAGGTGAAGATTACCAACCTGCCCAACAAGTGTATCGTTTCGATCTACACCTTGAGTGGCACGAAGGTGCGCCAGTTCCGTAAGGACAATGAAACAACGAGTATTGAATGGGACCTCACGAACTTTGCCAATACGCCTGTTGCCAGTGGCTTCTACTTGATCCACATCAAGGATTTGACCAGCGGCGGCGAACGTACCATCAAGTTCTTCGGTGCCATGCGTCAAGTTGACCTGAACACATTCTAAACAAATGTAATTGCTAACCGTAAATAACTTATCATCATGAAGAAATCATTTAGATATATCGTATTGAGCTTCGTAATCCTATTTGGATTAAGTGCTCCTCAAGCATTTGCAGGAAACAAAGACCGTTCAGGCCAAGCTGGCGCTCCCGAGCTGTTGATTAATCCCTGGGCCGCTTCATCGGGCTGGGGCAATGCAGGCATGTCGTTCGTTCATGGCGTCGAAGCCATCTACGGCAATGTGGCTGGCATCAGCTCATGCCGCACCCTGGATGTGAACTTCACCCACACCAGCTGGCTGGTTGGTGTGGGCAACGACACCCGCATCTCCTCGTTCGGTTTCTTGGCCCGCGTGGGTGAGTCGAGTGTGTTGGGTCTCTCCTTCATGTCGTTTAGCCTCGGCGAAATCCCGATTACGACGGTTGGAAACCCCGACCCGAACACCTTGGGTACCTACAAGCCTAACCTGATGAACATCAACCTGTCGTTCGCCAAAGCATTCTCCAACAGTATCAGCGGCGGCTTCAACTTGAAGATCATCAGCGAGTCCATCAAGGATATGGGCGGTGTTGGCGTGGCCTTGGACGCTGGTATCCAGTATGTCACTGGTCCCTTCGACAACATCCACTTCGGTATCACCCTGAAGAACATTGGACCTACCATGAAGTTCTCGGGCGACGGTATCTCACTGAGGGTGTTCATGGACAACACCAGCAACCAGCAGTTCACTATGGTGCAGCGCGTCGACGACTTCGAGTTGCCTACTCAGTTGAGCATCGCAGCCGCCTACGACTTCCTGTTTGCTGAAACCAACAGAATCACCTTGGCTGGTAACTTCTGCTCCAACTCCTTCACCAACGACCAATTCATCGTGGGTTTGGAGTATGGCTGGAAGGAGATGTTCATGATCCGTGCCGGTTACACCTATGAAAACGGCATTTGGTCGAAGGAAGGCATCCTTTACGATGATGGCTGCATGAACATCAACCGTGGCCTCAGCGCTGGCGCGTCCATCAATGTGCCAGTCTCGAAGAAGGAAGACGCCATGCGTTTCGCAGTGGATTATTCCTACAGAGACACCTACACCTACGGTGGCACCCACAGCGTGGGCTTGAGAATTATTTTCTAAAACTGTTTCCAGTATAGAAATAATTCGTATCTTTGCAGTCGCAAACCAAAAGAAGACCCTTATTTCGGTAAGGGTCTCTTTTTTGCAACCTGTAATGAAATAAATAAACATAATTACTATGTCAGAAATCAAATACTTTACCCCAGAAGGGTTACAAAAACTGAAGGATGAACTTGACGACCTGATTCTTCGCGAACGTCCACGCATCGTGCAAGCCATCCAGGAAGCACGCGACAAAGGCGACCTCTCTGAGAATGCCGAATACGATGCCGCTAAAGAGGCCCAAGGCCTGCTTGAAGCCAAAATCGCCGAACTGCAAGACCTCATCTTCAACGCTCGTATCCTCGATGAGTCAAAGATGGACAACTCGAAGGTGTTGCTCTATTCGACGGTGAAGATCAAAAACACCAAGTCGGGCATGATGATGACTTATGCCATCGTGCCAGAGAAGGAGGCCAACTTCAAGGAAGGCAAGCTCTCCATCAATTCGCCCATAGGTCAAGGCCTGTTGGGCAAGCAAGTGGGCGACATCGCCGAGATTCAGGTGCCTGCCGGCAAAGTTCAGTTCGAAGTCATAGAAATTACCCGTTAAAACCTCAAGTCATGGCTACTATTTTCTCTAGAATCGTGAAAGGGGAAATCCCTTGCTATAAGATTGCCGAGGATGAACGTTTCTTCGCATTCATGGATATTAATCCCGTTGCTGTGGGCCATACTTTGGTGATTCCCAAGCGTGAGGATGACTACATCTTCAACCTTGAAGACGATGAAATCGCTGCCATGATGGTCTTTGCAAAAAAAGTGGCCAAAGCCATCGAGAAAGCTGTGCCCTGCAAGCGCATCGGCGTGGCTGTCATCGGTTTGGAAGTGCCCCATGCACACATCCACCTCATTCCTATTTCGCAAGAGGGCGATATGGACTTCAAGAAGGAACATGTGCATATGAGCGAAGAGGAGTTCCGCGAGGTGCAGAAACGTATTGTGGAGAACCTTTAAGGAGATTCGGTAATTATGAATTGTAGAGATGTTGCGCGCAACGTCTCTACTTTTTTTGTTATTTTTGCAGCAAATATAGAAATAATGAAAAGAATCACCTTATTGATATTGACGTTATGCATGGCCTCGGGGTTGTTCGCCCAAGATTTCAATCTGCTTTGTGGCAACATCAACTACAAGCCAGAGGTGCAGACTGTGCTGCTCTATGCCGATGACAACCAACTGAACGACCCTATCATTCCACTTGAGGATATGATGGGCCGCTTGACGCTTTCGTTCGACATCATTGATGGCGATGGCGAGGTGCTCAACTACACCTTCATTCATTGCAGCCACGACTGGGAGCCTACCGACATACAGCGTCTCCAATATGCTTCAGGCTTTGAGTCGGACCGTTTGGATGATTATGCCTTCTCGCGCAACACCTTGATAGAATATGTCAACTATCAACTCAAGTTCCCGAGAGAAGACATGGTGCCGCTCATTTCAGGCAACTATTTGCTTATCGTTTATGGCGATGATTTGAATGACCTGTATTTCACCCGTCGTTTCATGGTGGTTGATGAGAAGGCCCACGTGGGTGTCACCGTGCCGCGCTATCCCGATGACCTCAACTACACCGATACGCACCAGCAACTCAATGTCAAGGTGAATATGAACAACTATTTGACGGGCAACACGCAGCAGTATAGCTATTTGACCATCCGACAAAACGGCCGTTGGGACAATGCCGCCGAAGGCTTGAAGCCCACCTACGTCTATCCCGACTATATCTCTTTTGAGCATCATCCCCAGACTGTTTTTGAGGCCTCTAACCAATACCGACGCTTCAATACCAGCAATTTCTATTTCCAATCGGAGAACTTGGCACATATTCGCCAGACCGACGAGAGCTTTGAAATCGACATTGCCACTTGTGAGTCGCGGGCAAGGCTGGCCTACACCTCTTACGAGGACATCCACGGCGAGAAATACATCTATGTGGAGAATGACAACCTCGACAATTCGACCGAGGCCGACTATTGCCGCGTCAACTTTTTCTACAAGAGCGAGGCACCGCTGACCCACGAAGACATCTATATCATGGGTGCGCTCAACGACTGGTGCTTCAATGAGAGCAACAAGATGACGTATGACTATCGTTTGCGCGGCTACACCTGCTCGATGGTGCTCAAACAAGGTTACTACAACTTTATGTTTGTCACCCTCGACCACCAGACCCACGAAATCATGACCGACATGACGGCGGGTAACCACTGGGAAACTAACAATGTCTACAAGCTATATTTCTACTTCTACAACGCTCTCAAGGGCTATGATGAGCTGGTTGGCTATTCTGTGGTCAACTCACATTAATCTTGTTGTCGCTTCGCGTCTCCCCCTTTTAAGGAGGCAGGGGGATTCGAAGACTCGCTTTGCGCCGAACAATTGTATGCAATCCAAAAAACTAGTGAACGAATCATTACCCGATAGAATTACCCTCTTTGCTGAAATCCTATTGCCGATACCGGTTCCAGGCACCTTCACTTATCGTGTGCCTTTCGCTTTGAACGAACAGGTGCGCGTGGGGCAGAGGGCGGTGGTGCAGTTCGGCAAGACCAAAATCATGTCGGGACTGATTGTCGGGCTGACGGAACAGGTGCCTTCGGTCGAAGTCAAGTTTCTGATGGACTTGCTTGACGACCAGCCGATTGTCAACGAGAGACAGTTGAAGTTTTGGGACTGGGTGAAGACCTATTATATGTGTCATCTCGGCGAGGTGATGCAGGCTGCCTTGCCCTCGGCATTGAAGCTGAGCAGCGAGACCACCGTAGCCTTGTCGCCCGACTATGTCCTCGATTCGGTAGCCTTGAACGACTTCGAGTACCTTATCGTCGAAGCTTTGCAAATCAAGCCGAAAATTGCCATCAGCGAGGTGAGCAAAATCATCGGTTTCAAGAAGGTGATGCCCCTTGTCCATTCGATGATGGAGAAAGGTATCCTCGTGATGGAGGAAGAGCTGAATGAGAAATACAAGGCCAAATACGAGCGTTTTGTGCGGCTTGCGGCTGCTTACCGTGATGAGGCGAAACTCCATGACCTGATGGACAACCTCACCAAGCGTGCCTACAAGCAACTTGAGGTTCTGCTTGCCTTCATCACTTTAGGAGGCGATGCCGACAACGACATTATGGCCAAGGCTTTGCTGCAAAAAGCCAATGCCACATCCTCGATACTGAAAAACATGACCGAGAAAGGCGTTTTTGAGGTCTACGAGCGTAAGGTGAGCCGTCTAAAAGAGTTTAAGGTGCAGACTGATGTGGACAGCATCCAGCTTACAGAAGCCCAACAGAGGGCCTGCAGTGGCATTAAGGCGGGTTTTGGTGAGAAGAAACCTGTGTTGCTCCATGGTGTGACCTCAAGCGGCAAGACGGCCATTTATATCAAACTGATCAAGGAAGCCATCGACCAAGGCAAGCAGGTCTTGTATCTCTTGCCTGAGATAGCGCTGACGGCACAAATCATCAACCGCTTGAAAGAGTATTTTGGCGATAGGTTGGGCGTGTATCATTCGCGTTATGGTAACAACGAGCGGGTAGAGGTATGGGAACAAGTACGTGATTTTGGTCAGACGCAATCGCCTAAACATCAAATCATTATTGGCTCGCGCTCGGCCATTTTCTTGCCTTACTCCGACATTGGCCTCGTCATCGTGGATGAGGAGCACGACAGCAGCTTCAAGCAAATCGACCCTGCACCGCGCTACAATGCCCGCGATGCCGCCATCGTGCTGGCTGCCATGCATCAGGCTAACATCGTATTGGGGTCAGCCACTCCGTCATACGAGAGTTACTTCAACGCCTTGAATGGCCGTTATCATCTCGTGGAAATCACCGAGCGTTTTGGAGGTGTTCAGATGCCTGAAATCATCCTCAGCGACATGCGCGTGGAGCGGCGGCGCAAGACAATGAAAGCCGACTTCGGCAGCACCTTGCTTGACGCAATGAAGGAGACTTTGGACGAGCACAACCAGACCATTTTGTTCCAAAACAGACGTGGCTTCTCGCTGCGTTTGGCATCAACTGCGATGTGAGCCTCATTTACCACAAGAGCCAGAACGTGTTGCGTTGCCATTATTGTGGCTACACGGCCAGTGTGCCGACGGAGTGTCCCGTTTGTCACAGTACCAATATCCGAATGCACGGCTTTGGCACAGAGAAGATCGAGGAGGATTTGAGCCTTGTGATGCCTGAGGCCAAAGTCGCGCGACTTGACCTCGACACCACGCGTTCGAAAAACGACTACCAGAGCATTTTGGAGGCTTTCCAAGACCATGAGACTAACATCCTCGTGGGCACGCAGATGGTCACTAAGGGCTTGGA
>CACXXW010000051.1 GCA_902771635.1 uncultured Bacteroidia bacterium
AGAAGTTGTCGTACAAGTCCTTTCCCATTCCCACAAATTGGGCCCCTTGACCGGGGAAAACGTATGCTTTTATCATTGTGTGATTTAAAATTTAAAATTAACTACGTTGAATGCTTTGCATTTCAAAATTCAAAGATTTAGTGTAGGTTACTGCCTATCAGTTGGAAAAACTCCTCTCGGGTTGATTCGCGCTCAAAGGCACCGATGAAGTCGCTCGTGGTGGTCACGGCTCCTTGTTTCTGCACGCCACGCATCGACATGCACAAATGTCGTGCCTCAATGACAACTGCCACGCCCAAAGGATGCAAGGCCTCGTTGATGGCGTTCTTGATTTGCGTGGTCAGGCGTTCCTGCACCTGAAGGCGGCGCGAATAGGCTTCCACCACGCGGGCAATTTTGCTCAGCCCTGTGATGTAGCCGTTGGGGATATAGCCCACATGCGCCTTACCGATGAACGGAATCAGATGATGCTCACACAAGGAATACACCTCTATGTCCTTCACAATCACCATCTGGCGGTAGTCTTCCTTGAATTTCGCCGACAGAAGATGGCGGCATAGTGCTCCTGAAGTTTGGCCAACCGTTCCGTGTCGTACTGCTCGATGGCTTCGTAACCGAAACGCTTCCTAAGCTTTTCGTCCATTATCAACCGATTTTTTGCTTAGGCATTGCCACGGTCGACTGTTGTCCCATGACGCACTTACCCGTGAATTGTGCACCCACTTCGATGAGCAGCTGCTTGGTGGTCAGGTCGACTTCCACTTTCGAAGTCGATTTCAGAGCTGTCAGCTCCTCAGTGGTGATGTTACCCTTCACGGCGCCGGAAATTTCAGCTTGTTTGCAGTTGAGGTCGCCTTCCATGACACCAGTTTGGCCAATGGTGACCTTGCCGTTCGATTTCAGTGATCCAATCAGATGTCCGTCGATGCGAATATCGCCATTCGACTCAATATCACCTTTAATAGTGGTGCCGTTACCAATAAGGTTCCGGGCTTGAGATTCCATTATTGCCATAACTTTTATATTTTATTGTTTGCTATTATTGTTGTTGGACTCCATAAATGTATTGTATTCATCCATGTTCTTCGCCTGATAGAAGACAGGATAGTTCTTGCTGGAAATGGGGACTATCTGGTATTTGGCCTTGTCGATACCGCCAAAGACATAGTCGGAAATCTGCATCGAGGTGATGTAGTCGGTGGCTTTGGCTTGACTGTCAAAGTTACCGATGGTGATGAGGGTGCGTGCATCATCGAGCACCACACTCTTGAGGTTGAAGCTGCGCGTCCTATGTTCTTTCTTGTTGAAGTCGCTGATACGCACCATCAGCGGGTCGACGCGTACCGACTTGGTGTCGCACACAATCATGACAAAATGCTCGATGTTGGGCTCATAGGTATAAGGAGCCTCTTTCTTCACCTCTGGCTTGTCGCCACCTTCCTTTTTGTTGATGTCGGTCAGCACCAGTCCCAGATGATATTCTTCGTTGACGCTCTCCAAAACGCGGCGGGCGTATGGCGTGATGCTGCTTTGGGGATAGTTGCGCACCAAATTGTACAAACGGAATGCCATCGTGTCAATAGAAGTCAACCGTCCTTCTGCGACAGCGTTTAGGAAAGCGAAACGCGGCATGAAAGCCGTGTCGGTTTCATAAAGCTGCATGGCACGTTCGGTGTTCATCTTCACACGATAATACTGGCCCTGTTCGAATGCCTCGTAAGTTTTGCTATAGAAATCGGAGGCTTCGCGTTCCAGAGCTTGAAGTTTCTCGAAATAAGTCGGGTCGTTGATGAACTCGGCGTAACTCGAGGTGGGATACTTATCGAAGATCTTGCCTTTGTAAATCAAAGACTGCTCCTCGTGACCAAGATCCTTGTGCATCTTATAAAGTGCATACCAAGTGGGCAGCTCTTGCTTGCCGTTGGGATAGCGCCTGTCAAGTTCCTCATACGATTCGATGGAACGTGGCAAGTCCGACAAGCGATCCATATAGAGGAAGCCCAGATGATAGAGGCCGTCGGCGATGAGCGAGTCAGCCACCTCCTTTTGCTCCGGAGTAAAGGGTAAGTCTTGGAGGTAATAGCCACGGTCGTGGTTGGTCAAGGAAGCGGTCTCCTTGCCTCCCTCCCCTTCTTTTCCTTCTTCCTTTTTCTCATCTCCGCTTTCACCCTTCATCGCTGCGGCAAGGCTCCTTTGGTCACTGATACGCCAATTGTCCTCATTCTTACGCATACCCCATTTGCGGGTAAACTCAGTGATGCCTTTCGATACGGAAGTCTGGTTATAGAAATACCATGAGCCACCTGCTGTACTCGTGGCCTCCATCGGGTTCTTCTCTGGTTCATTGCCGCCCATAGTAGAACCCATCAGCGCCAATTGCTCCTCGTATTCACGACGCTCCTTCTCAATCTGTTCCTGCTCGATGACTTGGGCGATAATCTTGTCAATAAGCATGTTTCGCGACACCGAGTCCATGGCGGCCACGCGCATCAAACTATCTTGGTCACGAACCACGTTGGCATACATCACCAGCTCGTTGAGCGTTTGCGAGATGTTCCTGATGCTGTCGTAGCCTTCAACCTCACGGTTCATGCTGGTGACAGCCGTATCGTAGTAGGCTTGCGCCAACTCATACTGGTTCTTTTCGAAAAACATGGTAGCCGCTTTCAGCGAGGATTGAGCCCGTTGGATTTGGTTGTCCTTATAGGCAGCAACCGACTTGCGCAGATAGTCGATGGCTTTGGTTTCGTCGCCTTCGCGGAGCGCCAACTCCGCCATGGCGTAATAGATGCGGTCACGATAGTCTTCGTTGTTCGAGTCGCGAAGCATCTTGTTCATCATCTTGTAGAGTTCTTTGGCGTTGTCGGCAGTACCCACCTTGGCCATATTCATCCTCGATTCGAAGACCATCTCATACTCAGGATTGCGCTTGATGACCTTCTTGAACTGGGCAGTGGCGCGTTCCGAGTCGCCTTGCCGCATGTAAATCTGTCCCAAGATGAACATCGCACGGGTACGCAAATCGTGGTCTTTGTTGAGCAGAATGCCGTTTTTCAGGTATTTGACAGCATTGTTATAGTCCTTGACAGCGATGAAATAGTCGGCGATTGTGAAATCGAAATTGCACATTAGCTCCTTAGGTGGCTTGCTCAATCCAGCGGTCTTGGCCTGTAGTTGCTCTATCATGGCGACAGCCTTGGGATATTCTTCCGTTTGGATATAGGTCTTGATGAGCCACATGTTGGCCACATAGGAAATGTCGTTGTAGCTGTACTCGGTGGCCACGTAATCGAAAGTGCGTTTGGCAGGGATATAATCGTGCTTGTAGAAATGCGCCTTGCCCATAACGAGATAGGCATCGTCAATCCATTTCACACGCTCGCGGCTACCGAAGTTCATGGAGTGCTTCTGGACACAGATGGAGGCCTTCTCCAAAGCGCGGTCCATGGTTGAGTTCATCGCCATGCCGTTCTGTTGCGTGCCGTAGTTATAGACACGCAGCACCTTGGTATAGTCATCCTTCACGGCGGTGCGGAGCTGGTCCTCACCCTCCTGGATAGCCAATTCTCCGTTGAAATAGATATTGTAATGACTTGTCAGGTTGTGGTACATACGACGGGTGAGCGTGTTTTTCTTGGTCGAGCAGCCGCTCAAGAGCAGCAGCACCATCACGCAGCCCATTGTCACGATTATGTTGGTTCTTCTAAGCACTTCGTTTTCGTTTTATAAAGGATAACTCCAATTTGCCTCGAATATTACAAGCAGTTGAGAAAATCATTGGCGTTGTCCGTACCATTTCTTAGCCTCGTCGAGGAGCATCTCGTCGGTAGGCTCCACCAAGGCCGAGCGCATCTTAGTGGCGATGCTGTCGGTCGTGGTCTTGAACTCGTCCAAAAGAAGGCGGTCGAAGTCGGCCTGACGGCTTCTCTCTATGCCTTCGCGCTCCTGTTGCAAGGTCTGCAAGGCTCTGTCCTTGTATTCATCCAAAGCCAGATATTGTATCAGGCCTTCCACCATCTTCAGACTGTCTTCCGACCAGTCGAATTTGAGGCCTTCGCCAAGTGACTTCATTTCATATTTCTCGCAAAGTTCGGGCAGTTGTCCCTGTATCTTCTCCACCTCGCGGCCAAAGTCGACGGACAAGCGTTCGGCGCGTTCCTTCTCCACGTTGGCTTTGATTTTCGGCACGTAGATAACAGCCAATCCCGCCAAGATGGCGAGCACGACGGCAACGATAATCAGTTTCACGAAGGAATGACCCTTGGTGATGGCTGAGCGCACGTCGCTGATGTTGTCGAAACGCTGTTCCCGTGAGAACTGGGTGCAATGGGTGGCCACGGCGCTAAACTGCTTGGAGATGTTGCGTTCGCCGATAAACTCCATGATCTTTCCCAAGGAATAGATATCGGCACGTGAATCGAAATCCTCGCCTTTGATGATTTCGGGCGCTACGAACTCCATCTCTTTGATGAGCAGCTCACGGTCGGCTTCCTGTTTTGTCTCAGGCACTCCGATGTCGATAAGCTTCACACGGCAGTCGTTGGCAGTCACAATGATGTTATCGGGATTGAGGTTGCAGTGGACGATGCCGTTGCGGTGGAGGTAATACAAAGCCTCGCACACCTCAGCAAGTACGCTTTTCACCTGTTTCTCCGACAACGTGCCCACACGCACATGCTCGGCTAATGACTTGCCCTCGACATACTCGAAGATGATGCAGTCACCCATGCCTTCGATTTGGACAAAGTCCAAAGCCCTGCGGATGTACTTGTTGTCGAGTATCGAGGTGGTTTCAAACTCCAGTTTCAAAGAGGCTTTGCATGCCGCATCGTCGGCACACTCTTTCTTCAAAGCCTTGACAATGACTTTTTTACCGTTGTAATTGGCGGTAAAGACGCGACTGTTTCCATAGCGAGAAGTATGGATCAGGCGGAGGTCGGTGTAGTCTTTAGAATAGTTGTTTTCTGACATTCTTCACAATGTATTTATCCATAGAAAAGCCCTGCAATAGGCAGAACCCATCATGCGATTTGGGCGCAAAGATAACGTATTTTTCCGAACCTTCGGCAAAACTTATTCGGAAACTATAAAATTGGGAGAAAACAACTTGAAAATTACTCTGTTTCGTTGAGCGATTTCGTCATGGTGATGTCATCGTTAATCAGATAGACATCAACCTCGTCAAGTTGGCCGAACTTCTTCAAATTCTTATACACAGTCTTGATTTCCGATTTGGAAACCTTGTGCAACATATTCGTCCAAAAGACAAGCACCGTATAGTCCGAATCCTCTTTGATTTCGGGAAAGATGTTCATTAATTGGCTTCGTGTGACCGTATAGCATTCCAATGGCACAGTCGTTTCTGGTGGGAACGCATCGAATTGGTTGTTAAAGTTCCAATTTAAGTTAAACAATGCCGTTGGCGGACAATAGCAGTTGATATGAAACGATACGAGACTATCGCCTTGGAAGTACATGATTTTCAAGGGCTGGTAGAGATTCTTCATCTGCATGGAATCTACGCCGAGTTTGCTCACTTGGAAGAATTGCTCATCGTTACAGACAATCGGAGTAAAAGAGAAATCCTTGGGCAGTTTCTTGTAGAATTTCTCGCATTGCTCCGCGTCGTAGCCATGGATTTCGCGGAAGCCAAAGAGCATGGGGGCGAGGGTGTTGCAGCCTGTGAGGACAAGCAAGACTGCAATAACAATTATGGACGCATATTTTCTCATTTATTTATCCTCATAATGTCCGTATGCGGAAATGACGATTACAATCACTTCCATATCACGAATTTCGTAAACCAAACGGTGCTTTTTCGTAATGTGACGCGACCATTGCCCCACCTTGTCGCCTCGCAAAGGTTCTGGCTTTCCCGTTCCTGTTTTTGGATGCTCATATAGTTCGTCTATCAGCTTAATAGCATTTTTATACGCCGAAGGCTCCTGCCGTTTCAGTTTAGCAATATCCTCAACAGCACCTTTTAGAAACCTGACATCATACATAATTACAAGGATTCAAAATAACTATGCATTTCCTCTGGAGAAGTAAAAGAAACATATTCACCATTTTCATAATTCTCCATTCGCTTATCAATCTTAGAGAAAAACTCCTCTTTTGTCATAGTAGCATCATCTTGCTGCTTCTGACGGGCAAGTTTCCGTAGATAAATCATGGCCCGCTTCATCAAATCTGAATCTTCAGCGATAATACTCAAGCTACGGTAAACATCCGCATTCATTTGAACGGTGGTCATCTTTCCCTCCTTTTTTCTGCAAAAATAGACATTTTTCTGAAATAATGGGGAAACGGTCCTTATTAATCTTCGTCGGCTCTATACTCCAAAATATCCCCCGGCGTGCATTGCAGTTCGCGGCAGATGGCATCGAGGGTGCTGAGGCGGATGGCCTTGGCCTTGCCCGTCTTGAGGATGGAGAGGTTGGCTTGGGTGAGGCCGATACGTTCGGCCAACTCGTTGGAGCGCATCTTGCGCTTGGCCAACATTACATCTAAGTTCATCACTATCATGGCTCAGATGGTTAGGTTGTTTTCCTCCACCGCGTCGGCGGCCACTTTGTACATGAAGGCGAAAAAGAGCAGAAGGAATGGTATGACAAAAACAGAATGTCCTGCCGTAAACGAAAATCCATGATTATAATAAACCGGATGCATAGCCCAACTCAAACGATGAACAAAATAAGACAACACCAGCCAGAAAAACACTTTCACGTTCTTTTGAGGAAAGACAATTTCTTCACGTGAACTAATCAAAAAATTCAATGCTGCTAGCACACAAAGACCAATTGTTACAATTGCACTGAGGATGTCAACAACAAGCAGCACAGCCTTTGCTGATGTATTCTCTTGTGACCAATCAATTGCTTTGTCTACGCCCCCTTTCCCTGTCAAAAGGCCAACGAACATAAACACTTCAAACAGTGCCCAAGCAATACAAAACAACAACGCTACATAACAGCAAATGCGGATACCTTTCCAAGTTTTTTGTTTTGTCATATTCTATTATTTGGATTGCAAAAAAACAGAATAATTCAATACTATCATTCAATTAATGAGAAAATTCATAATCTACCGCCACCGCAACATACCTTCCCGACTCTTCATCATAATATGCTGCATAGATGCCTTGGCTGATAACGATGATATCGTTTTCCAACATAATGGGTTTAGCGATAGCAAGATAACCATCGGATGTAAAGCCATTATCATCCGTTGTTGGGATAATGACCATTTTACCATCCTCAAAATAACCTCTTGCATTTTCACTCGGGTCAATGGTGTCGTTTTTTGTGCCAGCACAAATTCCTGGGTGGTCGTTATCACAATCTCCATTGAACTTTGTCCAACGCCACACCAAACTATATGAAGAGCCTTGAGATTTTTCAGTAAACCCGCAGTCGTTTATCACCATTTCGCAGGCATAGGTGTAGTCCTTGATGGACTGGTTCTCGAAAAAGGCCTTGCCATCCTCCCAGCTCATAGTTTCGGCCATTTCGGCCAAAGTAAGGTCATTTGGCTTAACCGTTTGTTGCTCGGTCTGTGGTTCCTGTTGAGCTGTCTTTTCCTTGCTGCAAGCAATGATGGCCACAGCAGCCACTGTGAGAGCCGTGGCTCCCAATGCGATTCTGAATTTGTTTTTCATATTATAAAGATTTGAATTGTTATTGTTACTTGACTTGTTTTGTTTCGTTTTGCGTTTGTTTCTTTTCCTTGGCCTCCACTACTATGCCATTGATGCGCAGGATTGTTTTAGGGGTTTCCTTGTCGTTGGATTTCACTACGATAACTTTGGTGAACAAACCTAATTTGCTCGTGTTGTATTTCACTTTGATGCTGCCGCTCGCTTGGGGTGCTATTGGCTCCTTCGGCCATTCGGGCACCACACAACCGCAAGAGGAGAACGCCGAAGTGATGAGCAATGGTGCATCGCCCGTGTTGGTGAAGCGGAACACATGCTCACCATTACCGTTTTGCATAATGGTATCGAAGTTGAAGGTGGTCTCCTCAAAAGTAATCTTGGGGACAACAGCTTTTTGTGCCATTGTCTGTAAAACGCCAAAAGAGAATAATAATGTTATGATTATTGCTTTTTTCATGTTTATTTGATTTGATGTTGCATCTCGTAATTGGCCTTGGCTTCAAGGAGTTCGGAGTAGTCCCCCAAGTCAGAGGTCTCATAGACAATTTGTCTGTCTGGCGAGATGAGATAATAATAGCCAAGAGAAGGTATGCTGATAACACCGCCCATACCTTTTGCAAAATAAATGATACTAGTTGTATTTGTCCTTTCTGCAATAGAACGAATAAGTTCAACATTATCCGAACGATGGTTGATAGCAAAAACCTTTACTCCTTTGGTTTCCAAATAATAGTTGCCCGTGGATTCTTTTTCTTGCCCCATTTCTTTCAAGTGAGCCACGCAGGGGGCACAATTAACGCTCCAGAAATTGAGAAGGATCCATCCACCGTTTTCGGCGATAGAAGTTTTCCCGCCATCGAGTTTCTCAATGGTATAGTTCAGAAGGTCGTCAGTTGCATTCTTGTTGCTGGAGTAGGAGCGGCTTAAAGGAGGGTTTTTACTATCGTGAATACTGTAATTCTTATATTGGGGGCTATCAAGATTAAACGCCGAGTCAATGTAATGTTGCCGATTGGAAAAACTCATATTTCTGATACTGACAAATTCCTTTCTGTTTTCATACCCCAAAGGGTATCTGAGAGAAAAAACGCTGTCTAGCGCCTGGGTCTTTTCATTGACAAACCAAAAAACCTTGTCATAATTGGACACTCGCTTGTCTGATTTTGGGTCATAAGAATACATAGTATGGGAAGTGCCATGGTAACTAATGTAAGGTTTGCCCTTCACTACGACACATTCTTGGCCTTTGACATTGGTAACTAAAAAAGTCATCAGTCCACGGCCTAATTTCTTTCGCATCGGATAGAGATAATAGCCCAAATAAAAAAAAGTATTTGGGATAAACTCCGTGAATCCGTAGGAGTGATAGTCATCCCAAAATGTGTTTTTATTGATATACTGCACAATTTCTTGGTTGTCATGGTCTATCTCAACGAATTTGTCCTTGTCCATCCAAAACGATTCTCTAACCCTTTTTCCGTCTTCAGACAAATATTCGCCCAAAATGCCAGGATTATTCATATCATAATGTAGAATGACACGGCTATATCTCTTCCACAGTTCCGCACCGTCTTTGTGGTGTTCGTGCGCAATTTCAAAACTTACCCATTCATGAGCAGAGGCAAACTTTGCCGCAAAAGCTTCATAGTTTTTTCTTTGCGCTTTTTGGGGATTTATCATACTACTGAGGGTTATCGATAGTCCTGCCATTACAATAACAATTAACAACAGTAGTTTTATAATTCTTTGTCTTTTTTTTCCAGTTTTCTTCATATTGTGGAAATTGGTTTAAAAGGCTTAGTTGTGCAGGAGGGTGACTAAAAAGCAGTCATCCTCTTCGTTTTATTCGGAGGGGGATACGAGTCTGTTGTCAAATATTCGATTCTCAGACAGGGTTCCAGACCTTTTTAGTCACCCTCTCACACATCTAAACTCGAATTGTTTATTTAGAAAAACATTAAAGAGCGACTATTATACCAATAATTGCGACAACGACCCCTGCAACATCAACCCATGGATGAACTTCTTCATTACACTTTCCTCCTTGATTATCTCCACAAGCGTTGCAGTGTGCATTATACCATGATCCCGTTTTTGTACACTCGTTGGTACAATTCTCACTCCGACACCAAAGCAAAAACTTGGGCAGACCTGAAGACATGCACATTGAAGAGTCAATTTCCGAGATAACATAATTGTCGCCATTTACACTAACTATGTAATACTGTTCACCGATACGGTAACCAAACTCGTAAACACCTGTCCTAACTCCCGTTTCTACATAGTATCTCGTTTCGTTTTGCGCAACTTCTTTTTCAGTAAAATTTTGCATTAGCCAAAAGGTGTATGCCGTCTCTTCTTCCGTGTCAAATACAGTGATTTTGACTTCGGGAAGAATGGACTGGTCGTTCGGAACACTGTCCAGCACTTGGATAGATTCAATCACATACCTGTCTTGAATGGTTCTAGTGGTTGTTTCCTCGTTCAAATTCTGTTGAATCTCAAACAAATCATAATGACATATCATTTGTTTGGTCGTGTTGTCAAATGTTGCAATCGGTTTAATCACAACTTCATCTGTTTCCATTGCTTGATGGACAACATTCGATTCCTTTTCCTTGTTGCAGGCAATCACGGTCACTGCCACCACTACAAGAGCCATGGCTCCCATTAAGATTCTAAATTTCTTCATTTTGTAATTCCTTTCGTTAATTGATTGATAATTAGTTGTTTTTGTTTCGTTTTTAGGGTAATTAAACCCACTATTTTGTGTCATGATGCTACAAAAATACAATTAATTATTGAATTACAATAAATTTTTATTGAAATTTTTGAATTATTTTCCAAATCACACCAAACTTATCAGAAATACATCTCCGGAAAGATCGTGATACCCTGTAACTCATAAAAAAACAGGGTTACGGATAAGGTATCGCGATTTTAACGATCAAACAGGTCGTCCATCGTCACCTCGGCTTGGACATCGCCGCTGTGCGAATTTTGGCTTATTCCGTAGGTGGTTATCATGGTGAGATGCAAGGCCTTGCGGGTGCGCGTCAGATGACGGAAGGTGGTCAGCCGACGGCGAAGCAAGACCTCATAATCCTTGTCGATAATATAGGTGTCGTTGGCAAACTTCATCTCGCAAACATTGATAACCTCGTCGCGGCGGTCGATAAGCAGGTCGATTTGCGTACCTTTCCACTCGTTGCCGTCATTGTCGATGAAGGTTGGGCACGACCACGAACACACATTGCTCAGCACCGCCTTGATGCCAATGGCTTCCTTGATTTGCGGGATGTGCTGCAAGCAAACCTGCTCGAAGGCATAGCCGCGCCACGTCATCCGCGACGGGTTCTCGCGCATATTGCTCCAAAAATGATGATCCTGGCCGTTGTTGTTCGCCACGAAACGCAAGTGGAACAGACAAAACAGGTCTGTCAGTTGATACATTGCATCGCGTTCGGTTTTTCCGAATGCCGTAAATTTGCGAAGGAAATCGCATCTGACCAGGTTCTCAAGCACGACAGTAAGCATGCCACCATCGCCCAAACCCAGGGCATCCTTGATTTGCCGACGGCTCATCCCCGACGCACGTTTGGCAAGGGTTTCCACCACCTGACGATACAACTGTGCATCGTTGAACAGCGAGCGGAACAAGAAATCATATTCCATCCGCAAAGGCGCTTGTGGGGCAAAAAACAGATTGTCCATATTCTGGTCAAAAGTCAATTTGGGCTTCAACAACTCCAAATAGAAAGGGACACCTCCCATAATCATATAAGCCTCAAGCATTTGATAGCGATTCCAACGGATACCGTTGGTTTTGAGATAGGCTTCGGTTTCGCCTAACGTAAAAGGCGCGAGATAAACCGTATGGGTCACACGGCCATAAAGCCCGCCCTTGTCACCAATCAGTTTGTCGAGCATCCAAGTGGTGGCCGATCCACACACGAACAACTTCAAGCCCTGTCGCGCCGAAGCCCAGGTGTTCCAAAAATACGAGAACGCCTGCATGAAACCCGACTTGGGTGTTTCCATCCAAGGCAACTCATCGAAGAAAAGGACGATTCGCTCTTTTCCAACCGATTCCAAATACTGCCGAAGCTGATTAAAAGCCGTAATCCAATCTTTCGCCAACGGGAACTCGATTCCCGAACACCGTCGCAACTCCTGATTGAAAAGCGAAAGTTGGCCCTGTCTCGGCATCTGATAACTGCCCGTGAAATAAAAGTCAAAATTCCCTTTGAAATGCTCTCTCACCAAGAAGGTTTTACCCACGCGCCTGCGACCGTAAACCGCCACCAAAGCAGGTTTTTCGGTCGCACAAATGTCGTCAAACAAGGCCCTTTCCTTCTGACGGCCTATGATTTCATTGTCTTTCATACACTTAAACTTCGTTTTTCACGCTGCAAAGATAGATATTATTTTTCAAACAAGCAAAGATATTAACTCCGTAACGATAAAAAAAAACGGTTTACGGAGCAAGTATCTACTTATAATCCATCCGTAACGTATTAAAAAAACGAGTTACGGAGCAGGTATCAAAGCAGCAAACCATCACTTTTTTCAAGTATGCAAAAAACCGCGTGCCATTTTGTCAGTTTTTCGTATCTTTGCGGCTCGATAAAATCCGAACGAATATGAAAATCTCCTACAACTGGTTGAAACAATACGTCAACTGCGATTATCCGGCCGAGAAGGTCAGTGAACTGCTCACCTCAACGGGCCTTGAAGTGGAAGACCTCGAGCGTTTTGAGTCGGTGAAGGGCGCCTTGAAAGGCGTCGTCGTGGGCAAGGTGCTCACCTGCATCGACCACCCCAACTCCGACCACCTGCACATCACCACCGTCGATGTCGGCGGCGAGGAGCCCCTGCACATCGTGTGCGGCGCACCCAACGTGGCAGCTGGTCAGAAGGTGCTCGTGGCCACCATCAACACCGAACTCTGGATTGGCGACGAACATATCACCATCAAGAAAGGCAAGATCCGTGGCGAGGTCTCTGAAGGTATGATTTGCGCCGAGGATGAGTTGCAACTCGGCACCTCGCACGAAGGCATTATGGTGTTACCCGATGACTATGAAGTGGGTAAACCTGCCTCGTTCTATTTCCCTGTGGAAGAGGACTATACCATCGAAATCGGCCTCACCGCCAACCGCAGCGACGCCACCTCCCGCCCTCAACCAGCGCGAGAACACCACGAAATACCACCTCATCCGTCCCTCGGTGGACGACTTCAAGGTGGAGAACCATAACCTCGACATCGACGTCTTGGTGGAAGACACACAGGCCTGCCCGCGCTATTCGGGCGTGACCGTCAGCGGCGTGAAAGTCGGTGAATCACCGGCATGGCTGAAGAATCGCCTTGCCGCCGTCGGTATCCGCAGCATCAACAACATCGTCGACATCACCAACTACGTGCTGATGGAAGTCGGCCAACCCATGCACGCCTTCGACGCCGACAAAATCACAGGTAAGAAGGTCGTGGTGAAATGCATGCCCGAAGGCACGCCATTCATCACCCTCGACGGTGTAGAGCGCAAGCTCAACAGCCGTAACCTGATGATTTGCAATGCCGAAGAGCCTATGTGCATCGCCGGCGTGTTTGGCGGACAAAAGTCGGGCGTGACCATGGAGACCACCAACGTCTTCCTCGAGAGTGCCTACTTCAACCCCACCAGCATCCGCAAGACCTCCAAGGCGCCGACCCCAACATCACCCTCTTCGCCCTAAAACGCGCCGCATTATTAATTAAGGAGCTGGCAGGCGGAACGATTTCTTCCGAGATCAAGGACGTGAAGAACGGCGACTTCGCCCCTGCCCGCGTGGACCTGAAGTTCGATTATCTGAACAAAATGGCTGGTAAGGTCATCGACCCGACCCAAGCCGTCAACATACTGAAGAGCCTTGAGTGCCAAGTCGTTGAACAAGACGACAAGCACGTGGTCGTCGACGTGCACACCAGCAAGGTCGACGTGACTCGTCCCGCCGATGTGGTCGAGGAAATCCTCCGCATCTACGGCTACGACAACATCGAAATCCCGAGCCGCATCCACGCCTCCATCAGTCGTGCTACGAAGCCTGATGCCGACAAGATGCAGCAGAAAATCAGCGACATGCTCGTTGCCAATGGCTTCTACGAAATCATGAACAACTCGCTCACCAAGGCCGCCTATAGCGAGGCCTTCCCTGCCTTCGACCCGGCCCAAAACGTGAAGATTTTGAACCCGCTCAGCAGCGACCTCAACGTGATGCGCCAAACCCTGATGTGGGGCGGACTCGAGAGCATCGCCTTCAACCAAAACCGTAAGGTCAGCGACATGAAGTTCTTCGAGTTCGGCAGCGTGTATTTCTTCGATGCAAGCAAAGTCGGCGACGAGACCAAGCCGCTCAAGCCCTATAACGAGCACACCTGCCTTGACCTCTTCCTCACCGGCAACAAACAAGCCGAGCTGTGGAACGCCCCGAGCAAGGCTCTCGACTACTTCGACCTGAAGGAATATGTCATGGGCGTACTC
>CACXXW010000052.1 GCA_902771635.1 uncultured Bacteroidia bacterium
CATCGGCACACCGATGTGCGTCACCGTGGATAACGACACCTTGGTTGACAACACCGTCACCGTGCGCGACCGCGACACGATGGCCCAAGTGCGCGTCCCAATCGACAATCTGAGAAACATGATTTTCGATGAGTTGAAGCCTAAGAAATAAAGCCTATGCAAGTCAAGTGTGATTTTTGCGGCTCAATGATTGACGAGAAGAGCGAGCGCTGTCCCTGTTGCGGCGCTCCTCTCTCGGGTGCTAACCGCACTGCCAAGGAGCAGCCCAAGACCATCGAGGAGCTGCGCGCTTGGTATATCGCACATCACCTGCCACCAGAAGAAATCACTAGGTTTTTCATCGGCAAGGATATCCGTGAGCCGAAAGCCTTCGGTATCTACAGAGATAGCTATGGCGACTTCGTGGTCTACAAGAACAAGTCGACGGGTGAGCGCGCCATCCGCTACCAAGGTACCGACGAGAAGTATGCCGTCAACGAACTGTACCAACGCCTGAAGGCGGAAATCGCCGACCAGAAAGGCAACCGACCTGCAAGCAGCCCGCAGCAGCCATTGGTGGACAAGACCATCAAAAAGAAAAAGAAGAGAAAAGGCTGTCTGTTTGCTGTAGGCATCTTCTTTGTTGTCATGTGCCTCTTGGTGGCCATTTTTGACAACACACCTCCTAATGGCTACTACAACTACAACGGCACACAATATTATCACCAAGGCTCATCGTGGTTCTATTACGACAAAGAAAAAGACGACTGGTTCAAGTCCTATGAAAAAATCGACATTACGGACGAGAACGCAAAGGACTACAAAATCACCAACCATGAGGGGTAGAGACGGTGTGCCACCGTCTCTACATAGACAATACCATAGACAACGATTGAATTTCGATTTTACAACAAATTGAAATTCAATCGTTTAATTTTTTATAACATCACAAGATGATAGACAAGCCCTCCAAAGGGCTTGACAAATGTTTTTTGTCTTGGAAAATGATATATTTTTGCAATGCAAACCCAAAGGAATGCATAAAACAAAGCAACGGACAACAAAACAAAGTATAAACAATAAAACCTAATACAATGAAAAAGCTATTTGTAATCTTCATCCTCTGCCTCGGCTGCTGCGGCATCCTTGAAGCGCAAAACATTTGGGAACCCTTGAATCTTCCAGGTTCGCTCAGGGGGGTGAATACCCAAGGTGATTTGTTCTGCATCAAGTACGCCTATCCTCTAACTCTGCAACGCTCGCAAGACAAAGGTGAAACTTGGGAAACCGTGTTCACTGGCAATATCGGAAATTGCATCATCGGAGACAAAGGCAGGATTTTCCTCATAAGCGATCGTATCGTTTATTACTCAGATGATAACGGCGACACTTGGTCTCACACTTCACCTATTAATGAAGATTCCGGCTATAACCATTTCAGCAGTATGAGAATGTGTTCTCCTTTGAACGATACACTCGTTGGATGGGAATCTCCTTATATTACTTGGACATTTGATGGCGGCAACACTTGGGATTCGACACACATCGCCTTCATGGAATACGACCAAGTAATCTCAAGCCTCCTCGTCAAAAAAAACGGTGACGTATATGCCAGTATTTGGCATCACATCGGACCCAACATCGGTGTGTACCATACCACCCTTTCAGATATGCGTAACTGGGAACTCGTTGCCTTTGAAGGCATTGGCATTAAAGATATGGCATTTGATCCTGAAGGCAATTTGCTTTGCGCTGTTGATTTCGATGGTAGCTTTTCAGGCTTTGAGCATGTGCCTGGATTTTATGCCTTTCGGGCCACCAGTATCGATGCCTCCCGCAATGGCATCATTTACAAACATAGCATTTCGAATACAAACACGGCGGTTCTGGCCTATTCCTTTGACCATGGTGAGCACTTCTACAACACCTTTGAAAACCTTCCCATCTCAGAACTCGCTCCTACTGGCCTCTCCATTGGCTGGGACAATCACATGTATTTTGTAGGCGATGGACAATTTTGGAGGAGTATTCCCTATGCCGATGACATTCCAAGCATTTTCACTTTGTTTTCTGACTGGTATTACGAAATCCTCAACGATGACGGCAACATCTCTTACCAGCATCTGGAATATGTCGGTGATACGCTGTTCGATCGAGCAAGCAAACGTCCAAAGGTCATCGTACGCAGTAATACCCACTACGACCGCAACGAAATTACTGAAGTCACTCACGAATATGTCTACGAGGAAAACGGCGAAGTGTATTGGTGGAACAAAACCACTGAAGAATTCACAACACTATACGACTTCTGGGCTAATGTTGGTGATGAGTGGGACATCATGGTAGGTAGCGAGACCATCACTGTCCATGTTGATGCCATTGACGATAGTTACGAATACAACAACAGGAATTACAGAGCGTTGCATATCACCGACGCAAACGACATTTTCAGCGGCACCATCATTTGCGGCCTTGGCCATCTGACGAGTTTCTTCCCTGAAAAAATGATGACGCAAGGTAAAAGATCCAATGTGGAAGGTTTACGCTGTTACTGGAGGGATGGCATCTTGGCATACAAAGATGGTGAAAGGGACTGTGATGAGATTTATCAACAACTGCACAACGGTATTGAGGAAGACGACCCTTCGACAGACTCCGGGACCTTAACGGTTTATCCGAATCCCGCCAACGGCGTTTTGTCTGTAGAGACGTTGCATGCACCATCTCTACCAGACCAAACCTACCGCATCACCAACCTCGTGGGACAAACCCTTCTGCAAGGTTCGATTAATGCTGAAACCCAGCAGATTGACATTGCCAATCTGACTGCGGGGATGTATTTCTTCAATGTGGGAGAACAAACCGTGAAATTCGTAAAACAATGAAAACACGATATTTGATATGGGCACTCCTTCTTATGGCGTTCTTTGCAGCATGCCAGCATAAGGCGCGCTACCTCAAAGAAGCTGAGACGTACTTCGATCAAGGCACGGAACAACGCGCTGCCAAACAAACGGAAGCCGCTGCCGAGAGCTTCAGCCAAGCATTGTTGGCCATCAACCGCTGCAACCAAGCCCAACCTGAGGTAAAACGCCTAAAAGGCCAAATCGAGGACAACCTCGGCTTCTGCTATTGGAAGCATGAACTCTTCAGCGAAGCCCTACATCTGCATGAAGATGCTGCCACGCTGGCTCGTGAACTCAACGACTCCACTTTATCGATGAACGCCCTGCGCAACTGTGGGCGGGCTACGGCTTCATTGGGCGACATTGATGCGGCAGAACAGTATTATAATGAAGCCCTCAGCCTTGCCAAAGCCCTGAACGACAAAACGATGCAAAACGAAATCCTGCTTGAATCGAGCCGCGATGTGCTGTTGGTGAAGGAAGACTACGAACAAGTAATCGAGCGCGTCAGTCAGGCATTGGCCAACGGCGCACAAGGTGACGGCCCGCTGACTTTAGGCTTGGCCTACTATTATCTAGAGGAGGATAGCCTCGCCATCGTCCACCTCACTGAGGCCACCCATAATGAGATGGCTGGCGTGCGCATGTCGGCCTACCAAAGCCTCTATTTCATCCATCAGATTGAGGAGGACTACCAAAAGGCTTTGGAATGTCACGAGCTGTTCAACGAGAACATGATGCAGGCCGACAGCACCCACCGCAGCGAGCAGGTGCAGCGCATCAAGGCGGAATACGACCTCCAGATGCAGAAAAGCCAACTGCAATCAGAGCAAAAACTGAAGAGCCTCTACTTTTATCTCATCGTCGGTGTCTTGTTGGTTGTTTTGGCTATCACCTTGCTACTCTTGAGACAAAAATCGCTCAGTGCCAAGCTGAAAGCCGAAGAGATGAAGAACCAGCTGGAGTTAGAATTGAAGAAAAACAAGGTGTATGTGACCGCCCTCGCCCTCACCGAGCAAATCACCGCCTCGACCCTCGACTTCGACTTGAAAGAAACAGAATGGGATGACTTCGTGACCCTCATCGACAAAGTGTACGGCGACTTCACCAAACGACTGATGGACAAATACCCCACCCTCACCAAGAGCGACCTGCAAATATGCTGCCTCACCAAGCAAGGCTTCAGCAACCAGGTCATTTCCATCATGATGAACCTGCAAACCAACTCCTACGCCCGCCGCAAGTCGCGTATCAAGCAAGAGAAGATGAACGGCTTGGAGGACGAGCGGAGTTTTGAAGAGATTATCCATTCGATATAGTTGTCAGTTGTTCAGTTATTCAGTTGTTCAGTTGTTCAATTGATATTTAGAGTCATTGAATAAAATAATAAAAACCTATAATACCATGAAAAAGCTACTTACAATTACAGTTCTAATGGCCTTGGCCATGAGTGGAATGGCGCAAATCCTTAATTACGACTTCTCTGCAGAATGCGAGACTGGACAAACATTGTACTATCGCATTTCAAGCGAGGAAGAGCATACTGTTACTTTGACATTCCCGTATTCTACTGAAAATCCATGGTTCGAGGGTAATTACTATCAGTACCATGTTATGCCACAAGGTGAACTCATCCTACCCTCCACCGTGACAAACAATGGCATCAATTATTATGTAACCGTCATTGATAACTATGCCTTTTGTAATTGTGAAGAGTTAATAGGCACCTTAGCTATTCCCGAAGGTATTGTGTCAATAGGAGAATCTGCCTTTTTTTCTTGCGGCTTCTCTTCCTTTGTCATACCCCGAACTATTAATTTCATCGATCCTTCAGCTTTTAGATTTTGTTCAAATAGGGATTCCGTAATTGTGGATGATAATAATCCAACATACTATTCGGAAAACAATGCCATCATCAAAAGAAACGAAAATACACTTGTTCTTGCATGTAATACAACTACAATCCCAGAATATATAGAAAATATTGGCAACTATGCATTCTCAGGAGTAGGTAATGGAGGTGATTTGATTATACCCAATTCTGTTAAATCCATCGGAGAAAGAGCTTTTGAGTCCTGCCATTTCTTAGGGTCACTCATTCTTTCTGAATCATTGGAGACAATCGGTTATGAAGCTTTTCGGGGTAGTGGGCTTACGGGATCTCTCACCATACCCAACTCAGTGACTGAATTAGGAGCAGGTGCCTTTTTGGATGTCAGTTTTACAGGTACCCTAACACTTCCATCATCCATTTCCAGCATTAAAGGCCATACTTTCGCTTATACCAGTTTTTCAGGCACACTGACCATTCCAAACTCTGTAACACAAATAGGAAGTATGGCTTTTTATGGAGCAGATTTTTCAGAGCTTGTTTTAGGGTCTTCTGTTGATACCATTGGATTTGGTGCTTTCGAGGATTGCTCTAGTCTATCAGGAACTCTACATCTTCCTTCTTCTATTAATAGTATCGGCATTGGCGCCTTCAGACACACAGCCTTTAGCGAGTTATATTCCCACAACATAGTACCACCCACTCTTTTTAATTCTAGCACCTTCGAAGGATACGACACAAACACCCCAATACATATTCCTTTTGGCTGCACAGAAGCCTACCAAAACGCAGCGGGTTGGAACTATTTCACCAACTTTATCGAAGCCTCAGCCCCTGTTGTCCCCGATTTGTATACCATTGGTTACAAAGACAACAATTCCGCAACCCGAACCGCCAAGCTCTACAAAAACAATGCTTTGTTGCATTCCATCAGAGTCACGGGCAAGCAAGTCACTCCTTATAAAATCGCAAATGATTCAGAAGGAAATATCTATTGGATGGTAGTTTATTCGGCAAACTCCTCCACCCTGCAAACAGAGATTTGGAAAAACGACGAACTTTACTTGTCAACCGAAGGCCATAACGGTGTTACTATCAAGGACATCTATTGCCTGGGTGACACTCTCTTCTATGTAGGAAACACGACCACCGAAGAAGGCATAAAAGTGGCCACTGTTTGGACTGGAAACGACTTCACTCCACATTGGGTGCTCGGTGACGGACTATACGACAGCTTCATCTACGATGCCGATGTGGACAAAAACACCAATATCCCCTATTTTTGTGGATACATCACTGACAGCCTCATGAAAGCTAGCGTATGGGAAGCATCGCAATTGCTGTACAAACAAGAACCTTCCGGTGTACAAAGGGACTCATGGACAAAAGAAATCTCCGTTGACAATGGTTCAATATTCACAAATGGTTATTTAAATTATGATAATGGATTTGAGATCATTTCCATGCCAACCATTTGGAAAGACAATGAACGTATCTCTAATTTTTCCCCGCTTGAATTTATTAATTGTCTCTATGCATATCAAGATGATTACTATTTTACATTTTATTATCCACATGGGATGTATTATGGTGTACTCAAGAATGGGCATGAATTATTACAATTGTCTTTAATCCAAAGCATTCAACGAATTTATGGTGGTTTCGATGACATTTACATGGTTGGTAAATCGGATAACAAAGGAAGTATTTGGAAAAATTTCGAATTACTCTCGCAACTCGATGGTTGTGATGTGATTATAGACATATTGGCAGTGGAAGCTACTGATGTGAACACCACATTTGACGAACCTACCGACAATGGTTATGCGGTCTATCCCAATCCCACCAACGGCACTTTGTTTGTTGAGACGCAGCATGCCACGTCTCTACCAGCGGAAACCGAATACCACATTACCAACCTCATGGGGCAAACCCTGCTGCAAGGCCAAATCACCGCTGAAAAACAACAAATCAATATCGATAATCTGCCTGCTGGATTGTATTTCATCACTATTGCAGGCGAAACACAGAAATTTGTAATAGAATAAATAACAATCAAAAAAACACAACTATGAAAAAAGCATTCGTAATTCTAATTGTCGCGATGGCCGCGACAGCAATGGTATCCTGCAAAAAGGATAACACAAACAACAATGACAAGCCCAACTACAACGAACTTGTAGTCGGAAAATGGGATGTGCAGACTTATCACTGTTGGTTGCACGACTTTACTATGGACACATACGAAGATGCAACTTACACCCCAGCCACCGACACCAATTATCGTGGATATGACGCAGCTGAGTTCTATTCCGATGGTACTACTCGGTGGCACATGAGCGACTTATATGTCCACGATGGAATGTATACCGAACCTTACAGGCACTTCGAATGGCGCATCAGCGGTGACTCACTATTTGTCTCTACCAACTGGTTTGAGGGTAGTGTGTTAAAATACGCAATCAAGGAACTCAACAAGGAAACCCTTGTTATTGAACAATATACGAACAATGGGCATCCAGAGTATTCTCATCACCACTTAGAGCAAACCCATTGCTATACTTTCAAGCGCGTACAACAATAAAATTTATTACCCATACCGGTGAAACACAGAAATTTGTGGCAAGATAACATAGGCTGTAGGGCTGTCGTACCACGGCAGCCGCATAATAAAAATGGCACGACAGCTGCCACAATGTGACAACCCTACGATCTATAACTGAAAACCAACAAAATCAATGTAATATGAAAAAGCAACTTTCCATTATGATCGCACTGGTCGTATTAGCCATCGGCATCATCACGTCTTGCAAAAAAGACCCCATCCCGAACAACAATGAACAGAACAACGAGCAACCTTCAGACACTATCCCTAGCGGGAATGATTCTATTCCTAACGGGAATGACACCATACCCGTCGTGATTGATGGCATCCGTTTTGGCGATACCACTGGGATGAAGGTCACCACCTACAATACCATCATGGAATTCGATGAAGGAAGGAATCCTATCATTCTCGACCTTAACAACGGTGGAATCGATGACATTAAGATTGAAACCTTTTACGACGGTCCCTTGGCGATAGGAGAATTTCAAACCCTCACCTTGCACTGCCTTAATGACCATACCGAGCTGCTTGGTGATAGTATCGTAAAAGAGAGCTACTCACATCGTGAGACAACCTATGATACTATCGATGACTACATTGTCATTACCCACGCATATACATTTTCAACATGCGAGACAATAGAAGAAAACGACCCCGTTAACACCTCAAAAGTGTTCGAGGTCTTCGCCAATGATTATGATAACGCTTTTGGTGCTGAAGATCATTTTCAAACCGGTGAAGCCGTTTTATTTAGGGAAAATGTCAAGTATAGTTTGGCAAACCCTGGAGATGAAATAGTTGATGTCAACTATTATAACAACATATACGACTGCTGGAACTTCCCGACCGATGAAGAGAAATACATTGGTTTCAGAATCACCAAAAACGGCAATTCGCGTTACGGCTGGCTAAAAATCAAATTGCATCCGACTTGGGGTGGTAAAGTGGTCGACACAGAGCTCATCGAAACCGCCATTCAGAAATAGAAAGCTGCACTTGCTTACCTCACATTCGCCTTTAAGCGGTCGGCAATCTTCTTCTTCAGCTCATAGTACATCTGCTCTGTGTCGCTGCGCTTATTGGGTTTGTAGAGATTGGGATACTTGCAGTCTTCAAGCTTATACTCCAGCTTGTTGAAAGGTCCTGAAATCTTCAGCCCAAGGCGCACGGGCAAAGGCGACTGGGTCACCGAGAGATGATATTCGCCATTCTTGTCCAAGGTCATACGGCCGTCTACCGTCACCTTGTATTTCCCAATCGCGATTTGCGAAGGCCACAAGTCGATTTCGTTCTTGAAAGCGGTGAGCTGCACATCGAGGCTGTCGACACGGTATTCTCCGTTGGTGCTGACATCCAGCATGTCGGTAATCTTCGTGAAGGTGAATTTGTCTTTCACAGTCAGGTTTTTGCCTTCAATGTCGGCAGCAGCGCGCAAGGTGGAAATCTTGGGTTCGTAGTTCGACTTCAGGTTGGTCTCCGCACCGATGTGGAACTCGGCCTGCCCGTCGAAGGTCTTCAACATAGGCACCAGTGTGTCAATGTAAGGCACCATCTGCAACAAGTCGTTGATCTGCACCTTCAGCAGGTGGAAATCCATTGCCAAGAAGAGGTTGTTCTTGCGCGGCGACTGATACAGAGCCGTCAACTGCATCTCGGCAGCCTTGTTGGTGAAACCGATTTCCTGCAAGATGAGCGTACCGTCTTTCACGGTCATGGTGCCGTTGAGGTTGTTCAAGTCGAAGTTGTCGTACAAGGCCTTCTTCGTATTGAGTACGAAGTTGAAATCGATACCTTCAGGCACCATGAAGGGGTTGTCTTCCTTGTTTTCTGTAACGGTCGCTTCGACGGGCTCTGAGTCCGAATGACCCAACCCGCTGGTCAAATCCAAGATTTCATTGATGTCCATCATATTCGATGTGACTTGCATCTCGCCCTTCATCAGGTTCTTGTGGTCTTCGATCCACTCCTTAATGCCGATGACACTCCCTTGCAGACTGATGTCAGACTTGCCGATGCGGAAGGTGCTTTTCTTGAAGTCCAACTCGCTGGAATTGAATAGGAAATCGATATTGCTGATGTGGATGTCCTCGCTGATACCGTCTACCTGCAACTCAGCATTGCCCAAAATGAAATCAGCGGTGGGATTCCACTGGTTGAGGAAGTCCGTCTTGGCTTTGTTTTGTTTCACCGAAGCGTCAACTTTCAGCGAATTGGAGTTCAACACATAGGCTTTGCCCATATTGGCCACCACCTGCTTGCCGTCTACGGTAACACGGGCATTCATGCCATTGGCTTTCTTCTCGGGCGTAGTCACGAAAGTGAGTGCCGGCGCATCGATATGGGCGGTAATGCTGTCGTAGTCCACATCCAATTGGCTAAACTTAAGGTCAGCATTCAGCAGCATCTTCTCCAACCCGCCTTTGAAGTTGTCGGCCGACAACTTGATGTCGGGATTCTTCAAATCAGCTTTGATGCCTTTGCCAACTTGAGCATCCAATTGGCTGGTATTGAGAGCGATGTAGGCACCCTTCTGTCCTTTTTGTTTGGCTGAGGCCGGCAAGGTCAAACCCACATTGAGCATAGGAGCCTTTGCATGAATGGTGTCCATGTCCAAGGCGAAGTCCTTGACTTTCAGGTTGGCCTTGGCCGAAAGGCGGTTCAGGTTGTAATCATCGAGCGACTTCATCAACTGCTCAACTGTGAAGTTGGTAGTCAAGTCGAGGTTGGTGCGACCGTTCAACTTCATTGTCTTGGGCAGGAAGCTCTTAATATCCGTCATCGGCACATCGCCTTTCACCTTGAGTTTCAAGCCGATGTCACCCAATAAATCATCGACCAAGCCACTAGCTGTAAAGCTGCTTCGATTGAATTTGGCCTTCACGCTGTTGACTGTCAAACTATTGGCATCAGAGTTGAGGTCCAAGTCCAAATCACCATCCAAGTTGACCTCCGTGATAGGATACGGCAATTGCTTCATGCTGACTTTCACATTGTCGGTCAACACCTTAGCCTTGATCAAAGGCATAAGACTGTCATTATAAGTGCCTTTTACCTCCACATCAGAGAGGGTTGCCTTGCCCGAATACTCGATGCGGCTTAGCTTTTTCTGCACCTTTTCAGGAAGATAAGTCAACACATCTTCGACAACCAAAGTATTGGTATTCAGCGTCAAATCAAGGTTGATATCGTTGTTTTCGGCCATGGCCACCTCGCCATTTAGGTCAATTTGGTATCGGTTAAGCCCGATTGTAGCCTTGTCAAGATGTCCCTTCATGTCTTTCAAGTTGAACTGCAGAGGCAGGTTCAAACTCAACGAATCGTTCTCAAGATAAGGTTCCTTCAGGTTCAGGCTGACATCGGGAGTTGCCAGTTTCAATGTGCCATTGATTTGGTCCAATTGCGCAATCTTGCCATTAAAATCGAGGTTCAAAGCCTTCAATGCCAGCTGTATAGCTTTCATTTTCAGCGTTAAGTCATTGGCATTCATGGTCAAATCAGCATCGATGTCCTTGTCCTGCATCTTGCCTTTCAAATCTAGGTTGAGCCCTTGGACTTGGGTTGTCATTCCATAGCGGTCATCGGTATAAAACAAGGTAGTGTTTTTCAGCTTGACTTCCTCAATATCAACCAAATAATCAAAAGTGCTCGTGGTGTCATTATCCTCACTGGGTTTGAAGACATTGAAATTGTTGTTGCCAATGGTATCCGTATACAGGTTGACAAAAGCATCTTCAAGGATGCACTTTCTGATTACTATCTCATTCTCTTTCAGCAGTTTCTTGAGGTCAAGCACCACCGCCAAGTCATCGATATTGGCTAAAGTATCGGATGGCGAACCCGCTGTTGGGTTAATTAAGGCGACATTCTCAATATCGATGCCTACATTGGGAAAGGTCTTGAACCAGGTGAGGTCGGCCTTGCCCAACTCCATCTCGCAGGTGATGAACTCAGGCGCGTACTTTTTGACCATCTTGGTCAGCCGTCCCGAAGAGGAAATCATGGCCACAGCAATGCCAACCACAATAATCACTACCCCCACAAGGGAGGCCAAGGTAATGCCGGTTATCTTTAATGCCCTTTTCATACCTATTATTCAACCTTTGAGAAATGATGTGATGTTCCATAATCATCCTTATAGACCAACTCGCTGGACGTGAGTGAGGTGACAGTATAAATCTTGGGAACCATCACAAACGTGCCCACGTGCTCGTGCTTCAGGGTGGAGCCTGTCAAAGTCCAGTTGAAAAGTTGTGCCTCATCCTCACTGACATCTTCGCCCTCATCCCATGTGGTACCGTTAACTTGTACGGTGTCGCCATTGGCCAAAACACGTTCTATATTGGAACTATAATAATGCTCGAAAACCGTGCCTTCCTGCCACTTTCCATACAACAATGAAGCGTCATAATCATTTTCAGTGGTAATATCGCCACATGCGCTGAAGCTCAAAGCGATAATAAGGCATAGAAAGAAATGAAGTAGCTTCTTCATCGGTTCGTTATTTAAATAGTTGTATCTTATCTAGTTAATACTTTATTCACTTCGTTGTCTGACAGGGCTTTTTGCAGGATCTGCTCATGGTCGAAGGCCAGACTCGGCAACTTGTCCAAGGCAAACCATCGTGCTTCAGCCGCATCATCGCTTCCCACAGCTTGTCGTTCCGAGTTGTCAACGCCCCAATAAGCCACACTGATGGTACGATGACGCGGGTCGCGGTTGGGTGCGCCAAAAGCATAGAGCTGATGCAATTCGATGCCCGTCAGTCCTGTCTCTTCCTGCAATTCTCGTGCCGCACAGGTGTCCAAATCCTCCTCCATCTCCAAAAAACCACCTGGCAAAGCCCAACAACCCTTGAATGGTTCGTTTCCCCGCTCAATCAAAAGCAGGTGCCAATTACCATCTATCTTTCTGAATATCAAATTATCAGTCGTAACACATGGACGCGGATATTTGTATGTAAAACTCATAGTGCCTTATTTTCCGCAAAAATAAGATTTATTTTCTATTTTTGCATTTGTAACATTCAGTTTTATGCAAAACCTCAATCTCGCTTATATCCAAGCCGACCTCAAATGGGAAGACAAGTCGGCCAATCTACAACATTTCAGCGATTTGCTGCAACAGGTGCAGCCTGACACCGACCTGATTCTCATGCCCGAGACCTTCACCACGGCTTTTCCGGTCGACCCAAAACAATTTGCCGAAACCGTCGATGGCCCGACCATGCGATGGCTTCGCGAACAAGCCAAGGCAAATGATGCAGTCATTGCCACCACCTTCCCTCTCGAAATCGAGGGGCATTACTACAACAGCCTTGTCTGGATGCGTCCCGATGGCAGCTTTGAGCTCTATTTCAAGCGCCACACCTTCACCATGGGTGGTGAGGATAAGTTGGTGAAACGCGGTGACAAACAGCTGATTGTAGAATTAAAAGGCTGGCGCATCAAGCCGATGGTGTGCTATGACATCCGATTCCCCATTTGGGCGCGCAACCGCTACGAGTATGGACAATACGAATACGACTTGGCCTTCTATCTCGCCAACTTCCCCGACTCAAGGATGGTGGTTTGGAACAC
>CACXXW010000053.1 GCA_902771635.1 uncultured Bacteroidia bacterium
GCAGGCTTCGTTGCGTCGCCATGTGGCCGCCATCAACAAGCTGACCGCCAAGGGCATGTACTTCTTCGACTACGGCAACGCCTTCCTGCTGCAGAGCAGCCGCGCTGGTGCCGACATCCTGAAAGAAGACGGCACCTTCCGTTATCCCAGCTATGTGCAGGACATCATGGGTCCGATGTGCTTCGACTATGGCTTCGGTCCCTTCCGTTGGGTGTGTGCTTCGGGCAAGCCTGAAGACTTGGCCGTCACTGACGACATTGCCTGCAATGTGCTTGAGGAAATTGCTCGCACCGCTCCTGCCGAAATCCAGCAACAGATGCGCGACAACATCCAATGGATCCGTGGCGCACAAGAGAACCACCTCGTGGTCGGCTCGCAAGCCCGCATCCTCTATGCCGACTGCGAAGGCCGCACCAAGATCGCTGCCGAGTTCAACAAGGCCATCGCTGACGGCCGCTTGAGCGGTCCCGTCGTCCTCGGTCGCGACCACCACGATGTGTCCGGCACCGACAGTCCGTTCCGTGAGACCTCCAACATATACGACGGTTCAAGCTTCACCGCCGACATGGCTGTGCAGAACGTCATTGGCGACGGTTTCCGTGGTGCCACCTGGGTGAGCATCCACAACGGTGGCGGTGTAGGCTGGGGCGAAGTTATCAACGGTGGCTTCGGCATGGTCCTCGACGGCACTGCCGATGCCGACAGACGCCTCCACTGCATGCTGCATTGGGACGTGAACAACGGCATCGCCCGCCGCAACTGGGCCCGCAACGAAGGCGCCACCTTCGCCATCAAACGTGCCATGGAGGCAGAGCCTAAGCTGAAGGTTACAATGCCGAATTTGGTGGAAGACAAGATTTTGGAAGGATTGTTTTAAATAGCTCATTATAACACAAACGAATACACATTATGAACAAGAGCAAAAAAATCCTTTTGGCGATAGTTGGATTCCTGTTTACAGCAACCATGCTCTCATCATGTGCCACTACGTATACTGCAAAAGGAACGAATGTTTCCAAAATCGATGAACTTGCCTTTATTGAGCCCAGGTCGCTTATATACTATTTCTCGCCAGAATCTGGCTATCTCGACTCATCGTTGGTAGTTGGTTCTGAAGAGTTGATTACTGAGATCATCACATCCAGCCGCTACCCCTTCACCGACCCTGTTGCAGCCGACTTCGAAGGCGAAGGAGCATCCATTGCAAAATGGATTGACAGATTCTCGGACCTCGAATCCTCCGACATCCCACGCCTTAAAGTACCCAAAGCACTTACTGAGTTGATTAAGTCCACGGGACACCGCTATGGCATTGTCGTACATGCCTATGGCTATATCAAAAGCAACGAACTCTATGACCAAGAAAAGCTGGAAGAGCTTGTTGGCAACATCATAAGAACAGTCTTTGATGAGCCCAAGCGCTACACCGCAGGCGACCAGGTAGGTAACGCACTCTACACGGCCGTCATTGACACGCAGACCGACCAAGTCATTTACTTCAACAGCGTCCTTTCCAATGCCGACCACCCGCTGAGTAGAAGAGATGTTGGCAGCCAGATGAAGAGCCTCCTCAAGAAGTTTGATTGAAAAAGTACAGTAAATCATACAGTGAATACAACAAACGAATTACCCCATTATTAACCTTAAAAAAATAAAGCTATGAAGAAAGTTATTTTTTCGATGATTGCAGTGGTCATCATGGCCCTAACCTTTGTTTCCTGCGGCAATAGCGGCAACAACGGTGGTGACAAAGGTAACGACAAACAACAACAACAAGAACAGCAGCAACAACAAGGTCTAGTAGGCGAATGGTACTACAACGACAACACCTACTACATCTTCAACGAAGACGGCACTGGTTCCAGCACTGCTTATGGAGTTTTGGTCGGCAACTTCACCTACTCCGTAGGCGATGGCAAACTCACCCTCAACTACGAAGGATTCACCGAACCCACCATTTTCAACATCAAGGTGGAAGGCAAGACCTTAACCATCCTTTCTGGTGAAGGAAACATCGGCAGTGAAGTGGAATACACACGCAAATAAGTGTTGTTTCGCGACTTTGTAGAGATGCGCTGGCGCGTCTCTACAAACTTAATAAAACATAGGGCGCACCTGATGGTGCGCCCTTTAAAATAATCTATTGAAGAATACTTAATCTACAAACTCGCATTTGACACTTTTCAAATACTTGGCGTCTCTTCTGCTATAATAAAAAGGATAATAGCCATATCCATCAACACAATAGCTAGGTCCATCCTTTTCAAGAATCAAAGGCTCACCATGTCGATCGCTGTCAATGGTAAAGACGACATGACCGCCTTTGGCCTGCAAACGTTCTTCTTCGATTCTTATCACCAAAACAATCACATCTTTTGGCATATCATCATCACCTACATAAAAATCGTAGGCGACATAGACATTCTCCAAGGGAGGATCCTGGTCATAATACTTATCGAGACAATAGTAGGGATAAACAAAAACGGAATCCATGCCATATATTTTTTCAAAATACCGCGTGGTAGAGGGGCCATAAACTGGAACGTTTACCATTCGATGTGAAGGAGGAGAATAGTCCAACACTACGATTCCTTTTGAATCCATTATCGTTTTCATGGATGCTTCATGGATCTCTCGTTGCCGAAGGGTTTCACGCACTGCAAACACCGAATCCACTGCAAACAAGACAAACAAAAGGGCTATCACTACATTTCTCGCCACTCCCTTCAAGTCAAAATTATCAAACAAGAACTTCAAAGCCAAGACAATCGACAAGGTTTCAGTGAAAAAGAAAGCTCGTCTTATGGGTCTAAAAACCAGGCTACAAGCAATAACACTCCATCCTAACGACAATAAGAGAATTGGGTTGTTCCTTATCCATTCCTTAACAGCCACTTTGTTTTTTATCAGTCCAAACACCAAAACAGCCAAGAAAATCCATAAAGCCCTGTACTTTGCAATCTCCCAAAGAGGCTGACGCAACAAATTACCCACATCTAAAAGGGAAGCACTCCCATTGTCCCATGCTGCTCTCCTATAATTTCCCGGTGCAAGCAACAAAAACAAAGATCCTACGATAAAACCAACCACCAGAGGAACCGCATTCCCTTTTAGTTTTTTGAAATTGAAGGCATAATATACCACGAATGCACCACTAATGGAAGCCGCGGTAATGAATTCAGAAGCAGCCAGAAAAGCCAAGACAGATAATCCAAGTTTTCCAGAGCCACTGAAGTTGCCATCCTGATACCTGAGGTAGAACAACAAAAACACAAAAGACAAGGTGTTTGCCCACAAATAGGTAGGTGAACCAGCTATCCAAAACAACGTGTTCTTAGGAACGGGGCACAGAAACCAAAACAGCAAAGCAAACAACAAGACAATTGAAATGGATCCTTCCTTTTTATCCTTAATCAGCCTCCCACAAGTCACCATGCACAAAACGAAGAACGCCGTATTCACGATGGCATACCAAATCCTATGGTCGCCAAGCAGCCCGCTGAACAAATATTGACACGCCACCGAAAACAGCCGTCCGCCGCTATAAAAATAAAACGCTCCAGTATATTTAACCAAGTCATATAGGTTGGACACGTCGCTCTTCATCCAATAATCATCACCATATAAAAAGCCACAATAAGAGATGACAAAAAACGCGATTGCGATCATTAGGGCTGCAACATAGCCGACCCATGACAAACCATTTGTCTTTCGCAGATTCATATTTGTTTTGTTTTTACTATCAGATTATCCCAAGTTCTATATCTGTTTCTCTATAATATAACGCGGTCTCCTTTTCACTTCCTTATATATTTTCCCAATATACTCCCCAACCACACCTATGGAGAACAAAAGCAAACCTCCCAAAAACCACATTGAGAACAACAAAGAAGCCCATCCTTGAATTGTGCGACCTTGAAAATATGCAACTAGAATATAAATTATTTCAGCGATAGAAATTCCCAAACACAACAATCCAATCAAAGTTATGATTCTCAACGGCTGTACCGAAAACGAAGTAATGCCATCCATTGCAAAAGCGAACATCTTTTTGGGGGTATACTTTGACTTTCCCGCAAATCGTTCGTTGCAGTCAAAATACACATTGGTTTCCTTAAATCCCAGAAGCCTCACCATCCCACGAAGGAACAAATTACGCTCTGGAAAATCCAATAAGGCTTGCAGGGCGCTTTTGCCCAAAAGTCTGAAATCTGCATGATTGGGAATAAGGTCCACGCCCATTTTTCGCATCATTTTATAAAATGCCAAAGCCGTTTGCTTTTTAAATTTTGAATCAGTCGCTCTTGTGTTTCGAACGCCATAGACAATTTCATAACCATCTTGGTAAGCCAGTATCATATCCCGAATCTTCTGAATGTCATGCTGCAAGTCAGCATCAATCGTAACGACAGCATCACATCTGCCTACAGATTGTTCCAACCCTGCCCAAAGCGCATTTTGGTGACCAACATTATGCGCCAACTTCAAACCATGAACGTATGGGCTACGAGCTTGCAGCTCTTCTATGACATTCCATGTTTTGTCATTGCTGCCATCATCAACATACAGAATATCACATTCTGTCAACAGGTTTTCCTTTATCATCGAATCAACAAGTTCTGTCAATTGGCAGTTGGTTTCGCGAAGCACTTCCTCTTCGTTATAGCAGGGTATGACAATATTCAGTTTCATTCTTCTTGGCTTTTGAATTGTTTTGACTTGAACACAAATCTAACAAGCAGAAAATTAATGGGGACAACTACGGCATACACAAACAGCGGTGCGATTGTTTCAGATGCTTCCAACGCGAGGAACAGGTTCAGGAAAAGCATGTGCAACACATAATTGACAAGATGCGAAGCGGCAAAGCCAATTCCCTTCTTGAAGGACAATGTACTTTTGAAAGTGAAATATGCTGTCAGATACAGATTTACAAACCAAGAAACCAGATAGCCAATCGTGTAAGCAACATTGACATTGATGAACAGGTTGAGAAGATAGTATATGCCGTAATGGATGCCCGTGGCAATCAATCCAACTATGGCAAATCTGACAAACTCCCTAAACTTTGGGGACACATACAATTGCTTGAACTTGCTTGCCAGAACTGTAGCCATACTTTTACAACGTCCTTCCAATGACAATAAATACACAATGACACCAACACTACATCTTCAAACAACCATATCTGACCCAAAAAAGACAAGCGGGAATCATCGTGTTCCCATAAGTCGGTGGTATAAAGACCGACATACGAATCGAGGCAAAGATACAACTTTTTCATTTATGCAAGCATATTGATAGAATTTGCCTTTTTTTGCCAATAAATTTGTACCTTTGCAGCATCAATCAAAATCGCATAAAATACACAATTATAATGAAAAAAGAAGTAAAATTCAGCCTGGTTTACCGCGATATGTGGCAGTCATCAGGCAAATATGTGCCCCGCAAGGACCAACTGGAAAAGATTGCTCCTTTGATTATCGACATGGGCTGCTTCGACCGTGTGGAGACCAACGGCGGTGCCGCCGAGCAGGTCAACCTGCTTTATGGCGAAAACCCGAACCCATCCGTTCGTGCCTTCACTGCCGCACTGCATAAAGGTGGCATCGAGTGCCACATGCTGGACAGAGCCCTCAACGCCTTGAGAATGAACCCCGTGCCCGCTGATGTGCGCCAACTGATGTACAAGGTAAAGAAAGCCCAAGGCGTCGACATCACCCGTATCTTCTGCGGCCTCAACGACGTGCGCAACATCATCCCGTCCATCCATTGGGCCAACGAAGCGGGCATGATCTCACAAGCCGCCATGAGTATCACCTACTCGCAGGTGCACACTGCCGAGTATTACATGCATATTGCCGACCAACTCATCGAAGCTGGCGCCAAGGAAATCGCCCTGAAGGACATGGCTGGCGTGGGTCGCCCCGTCAGCTTGGGCCGCATCGTGGAGCATATCAAGAAACAGCACCCTGAAATCAAGGTGCAGTACCACGGTCACACCACTCCCGGTCTTTCGATGGCTTCAATGCTTGAGGTCTGCAAGGCTGGCTGCGACTATGTCGACGTGGCCATGGAGCCGCTGTCGTGGGGTACCGTCCATCCCGACGTCATCAGCGTGCAAGCCATGCTGAAAGACGCTGGTTTCCTTGTCAAAGACATCAACATGAAGACCTATATGGCCGCCCGCAGCATGACCCAAAGCTTCATCGACGACTTCCTCGGCTACTGGATTGACCCGCGCAACCGTTACATCAACTCGTTGCTGTTGGGTTGCGGCCTCCCTGGCGGCATGATGGGCTCGCTCATGGCCGACCTCAAGCCGGTACACGCCGCCATCAACATGAACCGCGAGAAGCAAGGTCTGCCCGCTTTGAGCGAAGACGAGATGCTGGTCGAGCTGTTCCAAGAAGTGCAGGACATCTGGCCGAAACTCGGCAACCCGCCTTTGGTCACCCCGTTTAGCCAATACACCAAGAACATCGCCCTGATGAATCTCTTTGCACTCAGCAAGGGCGAACCGCGGTACGAGACCTCCATCGACCCAGCCGCTTGGGACATGATCCTCGGCAAGGCTGGAAAACTTCCCGGAACGCTCGCACCCGAAATCGTGGAGCTGGCCAAGAAGAAAGGTCTGGAGTTCTTCACGGGCAACCCACAAGACAACTATCCCAACGCCCTGCCGCACTTCATCGAGATGATGAAGAAGGAAGGTTGGGACCGCGGTCAGGATGATGAAGAGCTCTTCGAGTTCGCCATGCACGAGAAGCAGTACCGTGAGTACAAGTCAGGCGAAGCCAAGCGTCGTTTCAACCAAGAACTTGAAGCCAAGATGAAGGCCAAGTTCGAGAAGGCTGGCGATGAAGCCAAGATTCCAGACCTCCGCGCCTTGCGTCATCCCAACGCCGAGCCCGTCATCGCGCCTGTGAGTGGTATCGTAATGTGGGAAGTCGACTTCGACGACAAGAGCATTGCTCCCGCCCCTGGCAAGGTCTACAAGGAAGGCGACCTGCTCTGCGCCATCAACAGCGAACATGGTATGGAACCTGTCTACGCGCTCTGGCCTGGTAAGATTGTCGAGGCTACAGCTGGCCAAGGCAAGCGTGTCAGCAAGGGTGAAACCATAGCATTTATTGAGAAATAAAGCCTATTGGGACAATTTCGGCAACTGGCAAAAACATTGTGGCACATTATTTGCTATCTTTGCCGCGTCTTAAATAATCGACAAAAAGAAACTAACCTAATTATTAATTAAAACCATTTAGAAATGAAAAAGTTATTTTTGACTTTAGTTCTTGCCTTCGTTGGCATTTTCAGTGCAAACGCTCAATTGTGGATGGGTGGCGCTGTTGGCGCTGGCATCACTAAGGACGTTAAAACTTTCACCCTTGCCCCTGAAGTTGGCTACAGCTTCTCTGGCACGCCTTTGACCATCGCTGCCGAAGTGGATTACACCTTTGTGAAGTACTTAGACCTCAAAGCTGAGCATGAATTGATCCTGAAGCCCTACCTGCGCTGCAACCTCCTGACAATTGAAAAGTTTGGTGTGTTCATGGACCTCACTGGTGACTTTGGTGTTGTCAACAACAATGGCTATGCAATCAGCCTGAGACCTGGTGTGGCTTGGATGGCCACTGAGCACTGGACTGCCGCTTTCCGTTTCGCTTTCGCTCAATACGACCACGGCATGTATCATGAAGACAATGGTTTCTATCTGGATTGCGCCACTGTGGCTCCTCAATTCGGATTGTACTACAATTTCTAATATCACGTGAATTAGAGACGCAATCATTGCGTCTCTACAACGAAAAAGCCGCCCCTCGGGGTGGCTTTCTTCGTTTATGGAACGCGTTGATACACCGTCGCCACACGGCTTACATTGTAAATCTTCATCGTGATGTCATCTTTTTTCTTCTCTGAAGGGAACTTCACACTCGGGTCTATATTACCGAAGCCACCAAAGGCTTTGTCATCAGAAGTGAGGATGATGCGGTAATCGCCTGTTTGTCTGACGGAAATCTTGTAATCGGGAATAGATTTCGGACCCCAATTGAAGACAAAAATAAGATTGCCACGCTCGTAAACCACGGTCTTGTTTTCCTCATCGGCATAGAGCATCCAAGCAGGCGGAGCCTGCATCACTGGATGATGCTTTACAAAGTCGAGCATGGCCTTGTCGAAAGCTCCCATGAAGTGGTATTTCAAGTTTTCATTGTCCACCAGCGACCACTGGCGACGAGCGTATTGGTAGCTCCAACCATTGTCCAAACGCGGGAAGTCAATCCACTCGGGGTGGCCGAACTCATTGCCCATAAAGTTGAGCCAAGCCTCGCCGCCCAAGGTGAGCGTGAAGAGGCGGATCATCTTATGCAAGGCGATACCACGGTCGACAGTCATGGATGGTGTGTCAACACTCATGGATGTGTACATTTCCTTATCCATCAAGCGGAAAGCGATGGTCTTGTCGCCCACCAACGCCTGATCATGGCTCTCGGCGTAGGCCACCGTCTTGGTCTGCGGCAGGTGATTGGTCATAGTGAAGAAGAAATTCTTCATATTCCACTGCTCCTCTGGCTCATCTTTCAATATCTTGATCCAGAAGTCGGGCAAGCCCATGCCTAGTCGGTAGTCAAAGCCCATGCCGCCGTCAGCAATCGGATTGCAAAGGCCTGGCATACCGCTCACGTCTTCCGCAATGGTAACGGCCTGCGGATTCAATTCATGGCACAGCGTGTTGGCCAGTTGCATATAGGTAACCGCGTCATTATCCACATTGTCGCCAAAGTATTTTTCCGGTGCATCGAAGGTCGTCCCAATACCATGGTCGAGGTAGAGCATGGATGTTACACCGTCAAAACGGAAACCATCGAAGCGGAACTCTTCCAGCCAGTAGCGCACATTGGAAAGCAGGAATTGTAAGGTTTCCTCTTTGCCATAGTTGAAGAGTTTTGAGTCCCAAAGATCGTGGTTGCCACGCGCTCCAGGATGCAGGTATTGACTGTCCGAACCGTCAAACAAGTTAATGCCTTCGCGAATGTTCTTCACCGTGTGGGAATGTACGAGGTCCATAATGACCAGCATACCCATACCGTGTGCCGTATCGATGAGCTCTTTCAACTCTTCGGGCGTACCGAAACGCGAACTCGGCGCGAAGAAATTGGAGACATGGTAGCCGAACGAACCGTAATAGGGATGTTCCGCTATGGCCATGAGCTGGATGGCATTGTAGCCATCCGCCTTGATGCGCGGCAATATCTTTTCAGTAAACTCCTTGTATGTCCCTACCCTAGCCTCTTCCTGTGCCATGCCTACATGTGTCTCGTAAATCAATAATGGCTCATCCTTCAACTGTGGTGCAGGGTGCTTATATATATATGGTGTCGGCGGATTCCAGAACTGACCAGCAAAGTCCTTGTTGCCCTCATCTTGAATTACACGTTTGATATACACCGGAATACGCTCATGCTCCCCGATTTGCGACTGCACCAGCACCTTCAGCTTGCTGCCATGAACAAGCCTGTCACCAAACTCGCTGTCGGGCAAAAAGATTTCCCACAGACCAGCACCTGCCAGTTCCAGAGGATACTCATAACGGTTCCAATTATTGAAGTCGCCCATCAGCGAGAGGTAATGCGCGGCGGGAGCCCATTCGCGGTACCACCAGCCGTGACGGCGTTTGTCGTAGTTGAAGCCCAAAAACTGGTGCGCCGTGGCAAAAGTCTTGAGGCTGCCGTAGTTGTTTTTTATGTCGTTCAAACCTTGTTCATAGCGGTCATGGCGCTTGTCTACTTGCTTGACAACAGGTTCCAGCCAAGGATCGTTTTTTACGAGAGGAAGCATAATATCGTTCTTTTTATTTCTGCAAAAATAACAAAATATCCACAAATCATGCAAAAACCAAAACATCGATAGTTCACATCACAACCGCTTCAACCAAAGGCCAAGGAAACGGTCATATATGATATAGCCCTTACTGGTCTGGTAAACCAAGTCTTTGTCCACCAACACCGACAAGGCCGACTTGACACTGCTCGTGCTGGGCAATTCAAAACGCTTGATAAACTCATTGCTCAATGGCTGTTCGACAAGCTCGGCGCGGGCAATGGCTTTGAGCAAACTAAACTGGTTGTCGGTCAAAAACGAGGTAAGCATTTGATAATGTGGTGCTAATGTATTGACATGAAACATAATTGCCTCAACAGCCTGCTTATCTGTTTCCACCTTTTTTCCTTGCTCATACAATCGATTCAGGATGGCTTGAAGATACCAGGTATAGCCGTCAAAACGCTGATAAATGTCATGGAACACCTGCTGACTAAACGAACCTTTCTTTGCCTCGAAAAACTTGCTGGCAAAGTCATAATAGACATCCTCTTGCAATGGCTCCAAATTCATCAGCTGAGTGCTTTGATAGAAAGGTCGATTAGGAGCACAAAACATCTCCTCCATCAAGTGTTTCTTACTTCCGGAAAAGATAAAATTCACATGGTGGATAAACTGGATATAAGAACGCAGCAAGGCCTCAGTGCCCGTTTCAGGGTATTCTGTAATCTGCTGAAACTCATCGATGGCAATGTACACTGGCTTGCCCAAGCCGTTTAAATGGGAGAAAACGCTCTTGAGCGTATATTCAGCTTGCGCAGGAACCACACTCACCGAAACAGTTGGCATCCCCGTCATCAAATCCGGAGAGATGGTAGGTCGAAGCCCCTTGAAAAAATCCAACACCTTGTTCGTAAACGATTTTTCCCTTTCCAGCGCATCCTCGATAACCGTCTTGCACAATAATTCGACAAATTCCTGCAAGTTTTTGGTCGAAAAAATATCGACATAGATACATATAGCATCCTTATTTTCCGCCTTAATCTGATAAAATGCATGGTTTATTAGCCCAGTCTTTCCTATTTTTCTAGGAGAAATTAGGGTGATATTGCGTCCGTTTTTGAGCGCAGAAATCAAATTTTCCGTTTCTTTAACACGGTCACAAAAGTATTCTGGCCCTTCGTATCCTTGGAAAACAAACGGATTATCAAGCTGTTTTTGTTTTTTCCCTGCCATAACAACTACATATTTTTATTGCGAACTTTTCGTAACGAACTTTACGCAACGAATTTTCCGCAATGCAAAAATAGAAATTTTCTCATTTACACTACACTTTTTGTGTAATTTTTCTAAAAAAAACATCAAGTCAGCTCAAAAAAAATCAACTGAGACCGTGGAACACTACCTCACCCGAATCCAAATCAACCACTTTCGTCTCCGAAGGTTCCAAATGGACAGGATGAACTTCAGAGGCAAAGTCGTTCATGTCAAACTCGTTGGCTTTACTTTGACCCATCAAGGCCAAGGCATCATGCGGGATTTTCACTTCCACATCTCGTGATTCATTGCGGTTGAAGTTCACAACCACAAGCAGGCGCTCCGATTCGGAATAACGCAAGAAGGCATAAACGAATTGCGGGTCGAAGTTCATGTACCACGGATTACACCACATCAAATCATAGAACTTGCCTTCGTTGATGGCGGAATGTTCATTTCTGAAATGCAATAGTTTACGGTAAAAGCCAAAGAGTTTCTTTTGGGCTTCGTCAAACCCACCGCCATCGAACTTGCCGCCATTCATCCATTTTTGGTGTTGCGGCATGTGGCAATAGTCGAAAATGGAGGTACGCCCATCATCGCCACTGTAGCCCACTTCACCAACGGCATCTTCCCCGCTCTCCTGACCATTGTAAACCATAAACGGTCCAGTGTTCATCAAAGCGGAAAGTGACACGGCGGGCAAGGCGGCAAAAGCATCACCGACAAAATGGGGCGAGGCCAACCGCTTTTCATCATGGTTCTCCATGAAGCGCAGCATGTGGTCATCCATGTCGTGCAGATCTTTCCACACCTCGCTGATTTCCTTCGCCTCATGACCTTCGCAAAGCACCCGCTCCAAAGTGTTGTACAAGCCCACCTTGTCATAGAGGTAATTGAATCCTGCATCCAAGAAAGGCTTGTAAAGGTCTGGCTGATAGATTTCCGCAATCATCGAAGGTTGGTAATCCTTACGCAATTCGCCAATCACCCACTGCCAAAATGCCACTGGCACCATTTCGGCCATATCCACTCGGAAACCATCGACGTCCTTGCTGCACCAAAAACGCAGAATCTCCAACATCTTCTCCCAAGTGTCGCGGCAATCGTAGTTTAGTTTTACTGTGTCGTACCAGTCGTTGATACTCGGACAAGACGAAAAAACATT
>CACXXW010000054.1 GCA_902771635.1 uncultured Bacteroidia bacterium
GGGATCTGCGACATGGCGGCGCTACGGGCACGGCGCAGGTCGCTGTGCGGACCGTCGAGGATGACTTGGTCGTTGGTGTAGCTGTGGATGGTGGTGATGTAACCCTGCTCGATACCGAAGCGGTCGTTCAAGACCTTGGCGACAGGAGCCAAGCAGTTGGTGGTGCAGGAGGCATTGCTGACGCATTCCACCTCATCAGTCAGGTCGTTGTTGTTCACGCCGACCACGACGGTGGCGTCGATGGCGTCCTTCGAGGGTGCGGAGAGGATGACCTTTTTGGCACCAGCCTTCAGGTGGTCGCCATAGCCGCCCTTGCTGCTTTCCTTCGAGCGGAATACACCGGTGGATTCAACCACGACATCAGGAGTCTTGCTCCATTTGATGTTCAGCGGAGCGCGCTCAGCCGTGACGGGGATGCGTACACCGTTGACAATCAGCGCAGTCTCATCATATTCCACTGTGCCAGGGAACTTGCCCTGCGTGGAGTCGTATTTCAACAAGTGGGCCAGCACCTTGGTGCTTGTCAGGTCGTTGACGCCCACGATTTCGAGATTGGGACGTTCGCAAATGATGCGGAACACGTTACGGCCAATGCGGCCGAAACCATTGATACCTACTTTAATCTTTTCCATTGTTATCTGGTTTAAATGTTCATTTTTTATCGAAGCGGCAAAATTACGATTTTCGCAGGAATTTTCGTGCATTTTTCCTTATTTTTGCAAACCTTATTGAATCGGATATGTCAGAAACCTTCAAATCACAAGCCCTAGCGGCCAATCTGGCTCAGACCAGATATAAAGATATCTTCATTCCTGAAGAGCACCAACAGTTTATTGCCTTGTCAGCCAAATATTTCGGCATCAACAAGCGAGCCAAGGAGTGTATCACCGAATACCATCATCCTCTCTCAAACCACACTTTTGTAACTGAGGAGTTGCGCAAGATGCTCATGGACGACTTTTGGTTCTACACTCGCGAAGACATTCCTGCGGATGCCCTGCACATCCCATTGGAGATGATGCATAGCCTGCTAAAACCAGAAGTGGCGCCTAAGTTACGGCTTAATATTATCATCACTTTGATGGAGTTTGCCAATAAGGTCATTTCAGAGTCACAAAAACATTCTGATTTGATTACATTGGTTTTCAGCATTTTAAATAATGCTTTCGAAGGCAACAAAGACATCTATATCTTGGCCACGAAGCATGCCGGACGTTACCTTGACAAGGTGGCGCAAGATGAGCGATTCAATGTCCCAGCCTGTGATTTGCTTCGACGGATGCTCCAAGAAAACTACCGTTATTGGCAAGAGACTTCGCAGGTGGAAAACTGGGTGGAAAGCAAGAAGTCGCTACTGAATGAGGAGGAAATCCAAACTGTTTGTAATGAAATCGGCAAACCCTATTTCAACCAGCTGAATGCCGATTTGAATGCTGCCGACACTTGGGAGAAACTGACGGAAATGCCTCATTTTGAACAGGTGGCCAAGCGCTTCACAGAGTCGGAGAAAGCCTTCCCTCATTTCATCACCAAGTTCCATTATGTCTTTTTCTTGCTTCATTTGCCAGGCATGGAGAACCAGCGTGAACGCCTGATATGGAACATGGATCGCATGATGCGCGATGCTATCGATGAGATGCCCCAAGACGAGTTGATTCCATTCATCGACACGATTTTCGACCTCGCTGAGGAACTGCGTGAGGACTATATGTCGGCAGTGCTCGATTTCCAGCTCACTTTGGGCCTGAAAATCATCGATGTCGACAAAACGGATCAAAAGGAGATTGTCAACTACTTTGAGAAGAAGCTCATTGCTTTCGGTTTTGTCACCCCAGGCAATGTGTTTGTCGGCGAGGACTGGCAACTCTCTGTGGATGAGAACCATATAAAGAACATTCGCGTGTGGCTCGAACTCATCGAACACGCCACGATGCCGATGGACAAGTTGCTTTCCGCCTTAATAGTCAACCTCAAACTGGGCGGTATTTTCCTAAGCGACACTGACCTTTTCCAACGCGAAATCACCAAGATTCTGAACTCCAACATCACACCTTATTATAAGAAGGTAAAGCAATTGACGCGTATCTTCCCCGTTTATTTCAATGAAATCGGTGCCGAAGGCGAAATCCGTAACGTGACCACCAATATGGATGAAATCTCGGGACGTCAGGACCAATTGGTGCATTTCCTCCGCAAGCAGGTGCATACCGAGAGCAACAACACACTTATTGCCTTGACCTTTGATGTGTTCAAGTTTTGGAGCGACGGTAACCTTGAGCCGCTGAAGCCCATCCTGCCCAACAACGTCTTTGACAGTATTGATATGGGAAGCACTTGGTTTGTGCCTATCCATAACCTTGTGCAGACCATGTGCGAAATTTCGTGCCTCAATCCTGAAGATGTGCTGATGCTTTCTCGTGATGATTACGAAAGCCTCATCGGTTCTGCCGCTCGCCGCCTTGAATTGGAGGATGACTTGTATCAGCGTGAGCGCGCCCGACTGATGGACATACGTGACCTGTATGCTTATTTGCGTGAGAAATACAGCTTCGAGTCGGTCAACATTTTCAACTCGTTGCGTAGTTTCCCCTTCATTCCCGATGAGCAAATAGATGAGTTCGAGAAAGTGTATAAAGCCAAGGATTTCGGCAAGTCGCTGACCATGATATATACCTTCATGGATAAACTTAAAACGGTGATTTTTAACCCCGAACAGAGTGAAGGCTGGGAAAACATCTACCACAAGCGCCATATTGCCATCGGTATCCCCTCAATGTATGGCACCTATCGTGAGAACAAGTTTGAAGCTATGGGCTTGACCTTCCGCTTGGAGCGCGTTGCCACCCAACTGATGGAGAAAGTGGTGCAAAGCATCAACCTTGACTATATCTCAGAACGCACCCTGAATCAGATTTATAGAATCCTTGAATACTTCCGTGAGGGCCTTGAACTTGACGGTATCACCAACCAGAGCTTCAACTCGAAGTTGGATATGTTGCGTTACAGCTTGACTTCACGAAGTTTCTCCTTTGGCCAGTATATCAACATTTTCCAGTTTATCGCTGAAGACGTGCGCCGTATCATCATCAAGTATTTCCTGAAGTCGTATGAATACCCGCTAAAGATTGTTATCCCGCAGCTTTTCGATCCTGAGGGGAAACTCAACGAGCGCGAAACCGCATCCTTGATTAACAAAAAGTCGGAGGAATTCCACCGCGACCTGCTTTCGGATGCCTTCTTGATGCAGCCATTGGACAACTTCATCGGTCGCATTCTCAACTCGTTGCGTACCATGGAAGCCACCCTCGACCCCAAGCTCATCAGCGATATTATGACCTACAACTCTGAAATGCTTATCAGTCCATTCTGGAAGAAAACTCCCAAGATGGACAACCAAGTGTTCATCGGAAACAAGGCCAATAACCTGAAGAACTTGTACTTGCATGGTATGCCAGTACCTCCAGGCTTTGTCATCACCACTGAGACTTTCCGCCGCAACGAGACCATCAACACCATCCCTGAATTGCGTACTGAGATTCACGGCATGATCCGGAAGCACATTGAAGAGCTGGAAAGCATCTCGGGTCGCAAATTTGGCGCTCCTGAGAATCCTTTGCTGGTTTCGGTGCGCTCGGGTACGGCCATCTCTATGCCAGGTGCAATGGACACCTTCTTGAATGTGGGTTTGAACGATGAAATCACTGAAGCTATTGCCCAAGACGAAAGCGTTGCATGGGCGGTGTGGGATTCCTACCGTCGCTTCTTGCAGAGTTGGGGCATGGCCAAAGGTATCGAACGTGATGTCTTTGATGATGAAATCAACGCATTCAAGCAGAAAACCAACGTGAAGATGAAGGCTGATTTCAGTATCGGGCAGATGCGTGAAGTGGCGCAATCCTACAAACGCATCCTTGATGATCATGGCATTGTCTTCGAGCAAGACTCGTTCAAGCAATTGATTGAATGCGTGAATATGGTCATCGAATCATGGAATTCGGAGCGCGCTTTGGCTTATCGCCGTCATTTGGGTATTTCCGAGAATTGGGGTACCGCTGTCATCGTTCAGCAAATGATTTTCGGTAACCGTAGCGAGACCTCTGGATCAGGTGTTGTGTTTACCCAGAATCCGCATCGTGAGCGTCCAGGCGTTCATCTTTATGGCGACTTCACCATGCGCAGTCAGGGTGAGGATATCGTGGGAGGATTGGTCAAACCGCTCCCGATTGGCGAGACCCAGCGTATAGCCGCCAAACTTGAAGGGCCTTCCATGCAGACCATGTTACCCGACATGTACAAGAAGATTTTTTCCATTGCCGTTGAACTCACGGAAAATCTAGGCTATAGTCCGCAAGAAATGGAATTCACCTTTGAGTCAGACCAACCTGAGGACTTCCATATCCTGCAAATCCGCGACCAAGATCTTAAGGCGGAAGAGGAAAAGATTGCTTTCGTGCAGTCGCCTGAAGAAATGAAACAGTTGGGTCACGGCATGGGTATCGGAGGTGGCGCGATGAACGGCTTGGCAGCCTTCAACGGTGACCAAATCGAAGCATTACGCAAACAGTATCCTGAAAGCCATATCATTTTGGTGCGCCCCGACACTGTTCCTCAAGACATCGGCATGATTTTCGAATGTGACGGCCTGCTGACGGCACGTGGTGGAGCCACCTCGCATGCTGCGGTGACGGCTGTGCGTCTCGGAAAGGTCTGTGTGGTCAGTTGCGACGGCCTTGAGGTTGATGTCAACGATGAGTTTGGCCAGCTCAATGGTCATCCGCTCAAGATGGGCGATGAAATCGCCATTGACGGCAACCTTGGTATTGTCTATCTCGGTCATTACCCAACCGAAAAGCTGATGGTAGGGAAGGGGTATAATTATTAAAAAAAAACCAGCGGTCAGTTTTGCCAGCCGCTGGTTTTTTCATTATTCGTAATACAAATCTAGGTATTGCATCATGCGTTCAGTAAGGTCCTGAGCCAAATCGTTGCGCTCGTATTTGTTGGCCACGTCGACAAAGTGTCTAAGTAGGTTCATGCCCTCGCTGATATCTTCTTCAAAGTACTTTTTGAACTTGGGCTTCATCTTTCCATAATATGCTATCTTGTCGCAATAGTTGTTGACCAAGGTCATAAGATATGCATCACCTTTTTCGGTGGCACCGCAGATATAGTACATCTCGGGGAACTGGTAGGTGTGGATTTCGGCCGGGAACTTCTCGTTGGGGAAGAACTCTTGGAATTTGTCCATCACGATGACTGCGGAGTCGAATTGGTCATGGTTGACTAGAGCCTGCGCCAAACGCGAATAGGCCAACTGGGCGTAGCTCGTGTTACGCACGCTTTCGCGATCGGGCACCACGTTTTCTTGGTTCATACTGCCCCAGTTGACAATGCCTTCGTTGGCCTTGGTGACCAGTAGATCGTAGCAGCCATCGCGGTACACGCCGCCATGGTAAGCCTTGACAAAGTCTTCAGCTTCAACGGGGATGAAGCGGTAGGCCAAACCTTCCATGTGGAGGTACTTGTCAATGCCGAGCACTTTCGACATGTCGCTGAACGAGGTGAAATACACGGGGCGTTCCCAGTTGTTGGTGGCCATGAAGTCCAAAAGCATTATGGCGTTCTTGTAAAGGTAGTTGTCCTTGATTTCCCAAGTGATTTCATCCACGATTTGGTCTTTCATGCTCTCGGGAACGATACCGTTGCGTAGGCAAGCCTCCTTGTCAACGGTGAGTTTCACGTTGCGGCAAGGCACGTAGTTGTATGAATTACCCATATAACGTTTCACCGCCTTGGGGTTGTGGAGGAAGTCGATGACCTGCTTCAATTCCACCTGCTTGCCCTTGAAGTATTCTTCTTCTTCAATGGGTACGGATTCATTGATGCCATTGTCGTACTCTTTCTGCGTCAAGGTGAGCGGAAGTTTCTCGGACTCATATACCTTACGGCCCATCTGGTGGACATACCAATAGCCGCTCGAAAGCATGTAGTTGCACACGCGCACATCGGTGCGGAAGCCTTCCACCTCTTGCACGTACCATAAGGGGAAGGTGTCGTTGTCGCCACGGGTGAAGATGACGGCATTGGGCGGTAGTTGGGCAAGGTAGTTTCGCGCCCAGTCGCGTGCCGAGGTCTTGCCCGAACGGTTGTGCTCTTCCCAGCCATTCGCGGCTAACACACAAGGTACGGCAAGGAAACAAACCAATCCTACAGCCACGGCAGTGATGACACTGTTTTTCTTCGTCAGCTTGTTAAAGATGTCGATGAGGGCGATGACACCAAAGCCAATCCAGATGGCGAAGGCGTAGAACGAGCCGGCATAGCTGTAGTCGCGTTCACGAGGTTGGTTAGGTGTCTGGTTCAGGTAGATGATGATGGCCAAACCCGTCATAAAGAAAAGCAGGAAGATGATCCAGCTCTGTTTCAGGTCGTTTTTGAGTAGCCAAAATAGACCAATCAGGCCGAGGATGAGCGGCAGGAAATAATAGGTCGTGCGGCCTGGATTTTGCATACAGGCAGGGATGTCCTTTTGGTTGCCAAGCCTTGCACTGTCAATGAAGTCGATACCACTGAGCCAATTGCCGTGGTCAAGCTCGCCTTGACCCTCGATATCGTTCTGACGACCCACGAAATTCCACATGAAGTAACGCCAGTACATCCAGTTACACTGGTAATCGAAGAAGAACCTCATATTTTGCCCGAAAGTGGGCTTGCTGACGTTGACCATCTCGCCGCGGTAGTTCCTGATCTGCATGGTGTTGCCTGTGACCACGCCATTTTCGTTCTTTCGGTAGCTGTCGTACATCTCTGAATGAGAGCCTCTTTGCGTGCTCCACATACGAGGGAACAGGGTCTTCAACTCATCGGGATAATCCGGCAGGCTGCGTTTGTTGTCATCGGTGATGACATATTTGCCTTGCTCTTTGTCCTTGACATAGATCGGATTGCCGTCTTTAAGGCCTGAGATTGGCGCATTGTAGTAGGGGCCATAAAGCAAAGGCCAGCTGCCGTATTGGTCGCGGTTGATATAGGACAGCATCGAAAGGGCTTCCTTAGGCTCGTTCTCGTTGATAGGCGTATTGGTATTGGCACGGATAATCAGCATGAAGAACGAAGAGTAGCCGATGAGGATGAACATCAATGATAGAATGGCGGTGTTGACAATAACGTGTCCTTTTTTCTTGGATAGCCAAAGTCCCCAGATGATGAGGCCGGTGATTACGGCAAAAAAGACAATGGCACCCATATTAAAAGGCGCGCCAAGCGAGTTCACGAAGAACAGCTCTGTCTTGCCTGCCAGATTGATGACTTGAGGTACGAGGAACATGTTGAGGAACCACAACAAAACCAAGGAAACCAAGCCACACAAAACGAAGCCCCAGAACGAGGTCTTCTGCCACTTCTTGAAGTAAACCACATACACGAAGGCAGGGATACACAGCAAGTTGAGCAGGTGGACACCGATGGAGAGACCGATAAGGAAGGCAATGAAGATGATCCAACGCATACTCTTCGGATCGTCGGCCACTTGTTCCCATTTCAAGATAGCCCAGAAGGTGACGGCGGTGAAGAATGACGACATGGCGTAAACCTCGCCTTCCACGGCGTTGAACCAGAACGACTCGGTGAAGGTGTAGGCTACTGCGCCGACAAAACCAGCCAACAACACACCTATTTTATTTGCCCATGGTGCGTCTTCACCTTCTTTCATCCACACTTTACGGGCCATCATGGTGATGGTCCAGAAGAGGAAGACAATGGTGAGACCACTACAGATGGCCGACATCACATTGACCATCATGGCCACTTTGGTGACGTCGCCGCCTGCAAAGAGCGTGAAGAAACGTCCAATCATCTGGAACAAAGGTGCCCCGGGCGGGTGACCCACTTGTAGTTTGTAAGCTGTTGAAATGTACTCGCCGCAGTCCCACCAGCTGACAGTAGGCTCAAGCGTTAGAAAATACACGACGGTGGCGATGATACCTGTCAACCATCCTGTAATGCTGTTTAACCTTTTGAAAGTCATAATGATATAAGAACAATTTATTGATTATCGACTCATAAATGGCTTCTGCCAAACGGCAAAGATAGGGATTTTTGGTTTACCAAAGCTTGGAAAAGGAAAAATCATATCCAAAACGCTGGAGAGCAAAAAGTATTGCTTTTTTCGAAAAAAAATGAAAAAAACGCTTGCGCGTAACGAAATTAGTTGTACTTTTGCAGCCGCATTCGGGAACGAATGATGTCGAGTGGTGTAATGGCAGCACTGCAGATTTTGGTTCTGCCTGTCAAGGTTCGAATCCTTGCTCGACAACTTGAGGTGGAAGAAAAGATTTTTTATTGTAAAAGTTAAGGTCCCTGAGCCTGTCGAAGGGCCGATATAAACGATTGAAATTAAAATGATTAACAAAGAACAAGTAGCAACCCTCTGCGAAGAAGCCCTCGCCAACACCGACCGCTTCCTTGTGGAAGTGAAGGTGAAGCCCAACAACGTAATTGAGGTCTATGTGGATTCCGATACGGCCGTCAACATCGACCATTGCGCCGAATTGAGCCGCTACATCAACGAGAGACTTGACCGCGACGTGGAAGACTACGAGTTGAGTGTGCTTTCCTGGGGCCTTTCGGGTGCCTTGAAGATGGATCGCCAACTGCAGAAATATGTGGGCAAGGATGTGGAAGTGAAGACAAAAGAGACGGGTAAGATGCAGGGCAAGTTGGTGAGCTTCGATGCCGAGAAGGTGGAGTTTGCCCCTGCACCCAAGAAAGCCTCAAAAAAGAAACCTGTGGAGGAAGCTGCCAACCTGTTCTTTGAACGCAATAAAGTGGAAATCAAACCCACAATAATCTTTTAGGACGGCCCTTCGACAGGCTCAGGGACCTGCAAAAGCTAAGGGTGCCTGAGCCTGTCGAAGGCCCCGAACCAACAGTTCAACGATTAAACAATAAACAATCAACATACAAAAATGGACAACTACAAATTAGTAGAAACTTTCTCGGAATTCAAGGAATTCAAGAACATCGACCGCGAAGCCATGATGCGCATCATTGAGGATGTGTTCCGTGGCATGCTGAACAAGAAGTTCGACTGCGACACCACCGACTTCATCGACATCATTGTCAACGTCGACAAGGGTGACTTCGAAATCTACCACAACCGCACTGTGGTTGAGGATGATGAACTGGAAGATCCGTTGCGTGAAATCAAGCTGTCGGATGCCATCAAGATTGAGCCCGACTTTGAGGTGGGTGAGGAAGTGAACGAGGAGCTGCGTATCGAAAGCTTTGGTCGCCGCGACATCCTTGCACTGCGCCAGAACCTTCAGACCAAAGTCTCTGAGTATGAGAAGGAAAACATCTTCCAGAAGTACAAGGAGAAAGTGGGTGAAATCATCACTGCCGAAGTGGCTCATGTGTGGAAACGCGAGATTGTGGTCATCGATGATGAGAATATCGAGCTGATCCTGCCCAAGGCAGAACAGATTCCGGCCGACATATATAAGAAAGGTGATACCATCCGCGCCATCGTGAAGAGCGTGGAGAGTGTCAATGGCTCGCCTGTGGTTACCTTGTCGCGTACCTCCGAGGTCTTCTTGCAGCGCCTGCTTGAGGCCGAAGTTCCCGAGATCTATGATGGTCTCATCACTATCAAGAAGATTGTCCGTGAACCTGGTCAGCGTGCCAAGATCGCCGTTGAGTCCTACGACGACCGTATCGATCCTGTCGGTGCCTGCGTCGGTATGAAGGGAACGCGTATCCACGGCATTGTCCGCGAGCTGCGCAACGAGAACATCGATGTCATCAACTGGACCACCAACCCCGTGCTGCTCATCACCCGTGCCCTCAGCCCGGCCAAGATTACGAACATCGTTCTGAGCAGCGACAACACGATGGCCAATGTGTATATGGAGAACGACCAAATCAGCCTTGCCATCGGTAAGGGCGGCTACAACATCAAGCTGGCTGGCAAACTGACAGGTTATGAAATCGACGTCTACCGCAACAGTGAGGCCAACAACGCCGAAGAGGATGTTGACCTGCAAGAGTTCTCCGATGAAATCGACCAGTGGGTTATCGACTCACTGATCAAGATGGGTTGCGACACCGCCAAGGATGTGCTGTCGTACACCCCCGAAGAGGTGGCCTCGCGTGCCGACCTCGAAATTGAGACCGTCAAGGATGTGTTCCGCATCCTGAAGGCTGAGTTTGAACAAGATGCCGAATGATGCCAAGGCAAAAAAATAAACGAGAAACAAAGAGAAGAAACTATGTCCGAAGAAACTAATTTTTCAATTCGATTGTCGAAAGCGGCAAAAGAATTCAATGTGGGAAAGGACACCATCGTGGAATTCCTTGCTAAAAAAGGATTCCAAGTGGATCCCTCTCCCAACACGAAGCTCACGGCAGACATGTATGCGCTGCTTGTGAAGGAATATCAGGGCGAGAAGGAAGTGAAGAACGAGGCCATGAAATTGGGTAACCTCTCTTTCAAGGGTGGTAGTGTTTCCGTTGATTCGGCATTACAATCACAGAAAGTTGTCGATGAGGAAGAACACGAAGAAGTGATCATCCGCACGAATACGATAGCATCGCCTATTAAGAAGACGGCTAAGCCTGTAGCTGCTGAGCCGGAAAAGGTAGAGGCAAAGGAAGAAACTCCGAAGCAAGAAGTTGAAACGACGGCTGAGAAGGCTGAACCTGAAAAGAAGGACGACAACGCTTCAGGCATCTCGCTGAATATCCTCGGCAAGATTGACTTGGAGCCGAAACCTCGCGAAAAGAAGAAGGAGAAGAAAGCCGAAAAGCCTGTCCAACCTCAGGAGAAGAAGCAGGAAAAACCACAGCCGAAGCCAGAGGAGAAGAAAAAGGAAGAACCTGCCAAGGTTGCACCCGTTAAGGAGGAAGAAAAGCCTGTCGAGCCTAAGGTCATCCGTTTGGAAGCTCCCAAACTGACTGGCCCCACTGTTCTGGGTACATTGGAACTGCCTGTTGAGAAGAAAGGCGGCAAGCCTGGCGATTCGAAGAAAAAGAAACGCAAACGCATCTCGGGCGCCAAGCCTGAAGGCTCGTCGGAGAATCCTACAGGTCCGAATGTGAACGCTGGTGGAAAGAAACAAGACGGTGGCAAGCCTGGCAAGGGCCAGAAACCTGCCGATCAAGGTGGTAAGAAAGGCTCAAAGGATAATCAGAAGCTGAGCAAGAAAGACAAAAAGTCGAAACGTGAGGAAAAGCCCGAATTGAGCGAAGAGGAAATCTCGAAGCAGATCAAGGACACCTTGGCACGTCTCGCACCAATGGGCAAGTCGAAGACCTCCAAGCACCGCCGTGAGAAACGTCAGGCAGTGGCAGGCACTATGATGGAGGAGATGATGCGTCAAGAAGAGGACAAGAAAGTATTGAAGGTGACCGAGTTCGTGACCGCCAACGAGTTGGCGACCATGATGAACGTGCCTGTGGTGAAGGTTATCGGTACCTGCATGAGTCTCGGTATGCCGGTCTCCATCAACCAACGTCTTGATGCCGAAGCATTGACCGTGGTGGCCGAAGAATTTGGCTTCCAAGTCGACTTTGTCAGTGCGGATGTGCAAGAGGCCATCGCTGAGACCGAAGAGGTTGACCGCGAAGAAGACCTTGTTCCCCGCGCTCCTGTCGTCACCGTCATGGGTCATGTCGACCACGGTAAGACCAAACTCTTGGACTACATTCGTAACACCAACGTGGTGGCCGGTGAGGCGGGCGGTATCACCCAGCACATCGGAGCCTATGAGGTGACCACCGAGAGTGGTAAGAAGATTACTTTCTTGGATACTCCTGGTCACGAAGCCTTCACGGCCATGCGTGCCCGTGGTGCCAAGATTACAGACGTCGCCATCATTGTCATCGCTACTGATGACAGTGTAATGCCGCAAACCGTCGAGGCCATCAACCACGCCCAAGCTGCTGGTGTGCCTATCGTCTTCGCTCTGAACAAGATCGATAAGCCCACTGCCAATCCAGACAAGATCCGTGAGCAACTGGCTAATATGAACATCCTCGTTGAGAGTTGGGGCGGTAAGTATCAAGACCAGGAAATCGCCGCTAAGATCGGTTTGAACGTCGATGCTCTGTTGGAAAAGGTGTTGCTTGAGGCCGAACTCCTCGACTTGAAGGCCAACCCCAACCGTCTGGCCAAGGGTACGGTTATCGAATCTGCATTGGATAAAGGTCGGGGCTATGTGGCCAAGATTTTGGTGCAGAACGGTACCTTGAAGATTGGCGACATGGTGTTGGCTGGCACTACCTTTGGTAAAGTGAAGGCTATGTTCGATGACCACAACCGTCCTGTCAAGGAGGCTGGTCCTTCGGTACCGGTGCTGTTGCTGGGTCTGAATGGAGCTCCCATGCCAGGTGATGCCTTCAACGTGATGACCGATGAGCGCGAGGTGAAAGCCATCGCCAACCGTCGTGAGCAGCTGCAACGCGAACAGACGCGCCGCACCAGCCCGCATATCACGTTGGATGAAATCGGCCGTCGTATCGCCATCGGCGATTTCAAGGAACTTAACATCATCGTCAAGGCCGACGTGGACGGCTCCGTGGAGGCTCTGGCCGACAGCTTGTTGAAGCTCTCCACCGAGGAGGTGCAGGTCAACGTCATCCACAAGTCGGTGGGTGCCATCAGCGAGTCGGATGTCATGCTGGCTTCGGCATCCAACGCCGTCATCGTGGGCTTCAACGTGCGTCCTACCGCTCAAGCGCGTAAGATGGCTGAGAATGAGAAGATTGACATCCGTCTGTACTCCATCATCTACACCGCCATCGAAGAGATCAAGGCCGCTATCGAAGGTATGTTGGCTCCCGAAATCGAGGAGGTGGTCACCTGCAACCTCGAAATCCGCGAGACCTTCAAGATCAGCAAGGTTGGCACTATCGCCGGCTGTATGGTCTTGGACGGCAAGGTCACCCGCAATACCAAGGTTCGTGTCATCCGCGATGGCATCGTAATCTACACGGGTACGCTCGGCTCCCTGAAGCGTTACAAGGACGACGTCAAGGAAGTCAGTGCCGGCATGGACTGCGGTTTGAACATCGAGAACTTCAACGACATCAAAGTCGGTGACATCATCGAAGGTTATACGGAGAAGGAGGTCGCTAGGAAGTTGTAAAATTGTTTAAAGCCTTAAATCTTGTAGAGACGCGATTCATTGCGTCTCTATTTTTTTGTCATTTCAACTTTGCCATAACCTTCAACATTTGCTCTCCCAAACCAATCGTGTAGCCCTGCTTCACAAACACCACTTCGCTGTTGGCATTGCCGATGATGAAGATGGGGCGGATGTCGGTGTTGAGGTGCAGACCGTCAATGATTTCTTCGCGTATCTCACCTTCATCAAGGCCGTAGACAATGCCTTCGGGCAATTCGCTGAAGTTCTTCAATTTGAATTTGTCGTAGTCGGCTTTGTCGCTGAAGACAAAGATGATCGGCAAGTTGCTCTCTTCAAAGTCCTTGCGGAAGGCTGCAATATCTTGCATCGCGTGGGTGGTCGGCTCGCTGCCTTGGTCTAAAAGGCCGAGGATGAAATAGCTGTCTTTGATCAGTTGTTTTGGATTGCCTTTTTCGCCCGTCTCAGGATCGGTGAATTTGCTATCAGCATAGTAACTGCCGACAACACGAAGCTCGTTGTCGAGCTGACGCAACACAAGGTTCACCTGCGTGGTCTCACCCGACTTGATGGTGAAAAACTCACTGTGGGTCAAGGCAGTGCCGTCTTCCAGACGGGTGCCTGACGTGAGAATGTAATAGCCTTCATCCAATGGTGTGGGATGGTCGAAGGTGGAGAGCATCATGCCATCGTCGATGCCTGGGTCTTTGGCGTCGTAGGCCAAAAGGCGGAAGCTGTTGCCATCGAATTTCTTGATGCTGAAATGCGTGTAGTATTTCGGGTCGGCAACGGAAGCGATGGGGTTGTAGTGGATATCTAAATATCCGCTAGCCGTGGTGACAGGTTCGGCAGCTTCGAAGTCCACATTGGTCCATTCATTGCCGAAGTATTGCACATTGCCGTTCACGGGATTGATTTGTGCCGCGATGCCCAAACTCCTTGCCAGGCTGACAAAGAAGATGTCGCGTGAGTGGCGGTCGGCCTTGCGGGCCTTCAATACGCCTAGTGGCGAAATCGGGATGCGTTGTAAAGCCAAGTTATCGTCGGCGTGTATGTTTTTCTTCACCCAACCGACCAATAGGTCAGGATTGTCATGGTATTGTATTCTCTTCGCTTCAGGGAAGAACTCGGAAAGGGTTTTGCGGTAAGGCACAATCATTTCATTGCTCACGCGTGGATTGAGAATGTACTGAGCGTAATGCTCAGGCGGCATGGAGATGATGGATTGCTCAAGACCGGGTGTGTTGTCAAAATGGTCTTTCAGCACCTCAAGGCTGACATCGCGCAGGTCTTTGTCGGAGATGTTGCTGAGCAGTTCCACGGCCTTGATTTCTTGGTTCTTGCCTTGGGCGTATTTCACGAAGTCAGCGATGGTCTGGTAGTTGCCCCAGGTCTTTTCGTAAATGCTGCACAGTTTTTTGTTGCCCGTGTTCATAATCTCTTCCATCTGAGCTTTCTTGCATTTTGCAATGTAGGCGTTGCGCAGCGAGTCTTCAAAGGCTATGCGACGGTCGTTCTCCGCGCGCATCTCTGCTGTGACATTTGGCAAAACACTAGTCGGGGCAGGTGGTACCATATCGAACTCAAAGATGTCGTTTTGGCCCTGCTCATGGTCGAGGGTGATGGTGATGTTGTCTTTCTCGCCCGACTTGAAGACTTGGAAGCCAAACTTACCGTCCTTGGCGGCGTAGGCCATCATGCAACCCAAGCCGGAGGTAAGCCAAGTTTGGCCGTTTCCATCAGTCGTTTTCGTGACCACGGTGCAAAACTCGGCGTAGTTGTAGATCTTGAACTCCACGGGCAGGTTGGCTTGTGGTTTGCCGTCGCTGTCCACCACGGTGAAGGTTGTCTTGGCAGCCTTTCCATAGTTGTCCACTACATTGATTTCCGTGTAGTTGGCACTACGGCTGATGACCTCCTCGGGGCCGTCGTAGTCACCAAATACGCGGGTGTGTAATAATAAGGTACGTGAAGCGGGCTCGTTGAACCATCCCAAGTCGAGTACGGGTTCAGGCTCGCAGGCGCCTAAAAAGTGCCATTGGCCATCTACCCAGGCCTCCACCCAGGCGTGGTTGTCGTCGCAATGCGCCCAACGCGGAGTGTAAACTTGTCTTGCCGGGATGCCCACGGTACGCAAAGCCGTCACCAGCAGCGTCGACTCCTCTCCGCAGCGTCCCCACGAGGTCTTGATGGTGGCCATAGGTGCGCTGGTACGGCTGTCGCTACCCTTGTAGTTGACATGCTCGTGGCACCAATGGTTCACTTCGAGGACAGCATCGTAAAGCGTCAAATTTTTCACGCGCGCTTTCAGCTCCTCATAATAGGTGGCGCGGAAACGGTCAAGGTTCTCGTTGTTGACGCGCACGGGCACCACGAAGTGCTTGAATTCGCGCTCGGGGATGCTTTGGCCCCAAGGCATTTCCTGCTTGGCGAGGAAGGCATAGTGGACGCACTCGCGGTAATAGTCCTCGGTGTAGTCCACGCTATCGCCGAGCGGCATGTATTGGTAAAGGAATTCCAAGGCTGCTTTCTCTCCGAAAGCCATTTCCTTTTCTGACGAACAGGCCGTGACAAGCAGGGCAAAGGCAGTAATGAGAATGAATAATGTGTTTTTCATGACCGTCATATTTTGTGCAAAGGTAGTAATTAATGCAAAAAAAGGTGGTAAACCTACCACCTTTTTGTCAACATTATTTCTAGATCGCTTCGTGCCTCGTGATGACGCGAAGCGACGACATGTATACTATACCATAAACTCTTCCAAAGAAGAGAACAGGATTTCTTTCAATTCCTCTTTATGCTCGGGCGTGGTCTGCGTGAACAAGAAGCCCCAGATGCTCATGGCAGGGTTCATGATGTCGCGGGTCTCCAACACGCCATGGAAGTGCCGCTTGATGCGTTCGAAGTCAAGGGCACGGTTGGTGTCGTACGGCTTGTCCAAGACGATGAAGCTGAACACGTCGTTCTCGATGCCGTTCCACATGGTGGCATAGTCGGGGTGTGTGCCTTCGAAGTAGGCCTGCACGGGCAGCAGGTGGCAGGTGTGACGCGTCAAGTCGTTGAGGCACATGCCAGCGAAACGCAATGGGTTGACCTCAATCGGGATGGCGCGACCTGTGTGCTTGTCGACGCGGAACTCCACATGCATCGGGAAGTTCTTCAATCCAAGCACACCGTTCAAGTCGATGCAGAACTGGTTGAAAGCCGGATAGTTGGCTTCGAAGATTTGCTTACTCATGCAGTAAAGACGGTCGCTGACATCGGTTTCGCTCTTGAAGATATGGTGGAAGATGTTGATGATGTTGGGCTTGCCCTCGGCATCATAATAGGCATCCACGGCATATTCCTCACCTTCGATGAACTGTTCCAACACGAACTTCTCGCTACGCACCACGGTCTCGGGGAACACGGCGCACTGCTTAGCGAAGTTGTGGTCGATGTCATCCAATGCGGCCTGCCATTCAGCTTTGTTGCGGACGATATACACACCCACGCTGAGGAAACCGACAGCAGGTTTCAGCACCAACGGTAGCGGCAACTCGTCAGGGTTGAGGCTGCGCAAGGCTTTCATCTCCACCTCTTTGTAGTAGAAGTCGGGATAAATCTGCTGGCAGATGCGCCGGAAAGCGGCCTTATCTTTCAGGATCTTGACCTTCTTAACCAGTTCCGACTCGGGCAGCTGGGCATAAAGCCATACTAAGGCGTTCTCCGAGACAGCATACAACTGATGACTTTGTTCGTATTTCTCGACAAAAGCCTTGTCGTCCAAAAGGTTAAGGTGATGGCCTTGCTGCTTCAGCACCTCGGCCATGTCGTTATGTAAAACGGGGATTTGTTTTTCCTCCAAATAGGCCACCAGCGGGGCGGATACGTATGGTTTTTCTAAAATGATCATTGTTTAATTATTATTGCGTGGTTTGTAGAGACGTAGCGCGCTACGTCTCTACCAGTTTATCTCAAAATATTCTGTGTTCTATCCGGTCCGTACGAAACGAATTTGATCGGCACGCCAACATAATTCTCAATGAATTTGATGTAGTCTTCCAATTTCTGCGGGATCTTGCCCTCTATCTTCTGTTGCCAGCCAGGGATTTCGGTATAGATGGGCTCCATGGTCTCGGTGCAGGCAGCGAAAGGCAGGTGCTTGGTCTCTTGTCCTTTGTAGCGATAGGCCGTGGCAACTTTTAGGGTGGCGAAGTCATCCATCACGTCGCTCTTCATCATCATCAGGTCGGTGACGCCGCTGAGCATGACGGCATATTTCAATGCGGGCAGGTCGAGCCAGCCGCAGCGACGTGGGCGGCCTGTGGTGGCACCAAACTCGTGCCCGTTCTGGCGGAGCATCTCACCAGTCTCATCAAACAACTCAGTGGGGAAGGGACCTGTGCCTACGCGGGTGCAGTAGGCCTTGAAAATGCCGTACACCTTGCCCACACGACTCGGAGCAATGCCCAAACCGGAGCATACACCAGCGGCGATGACATTCGAAGAAGTCACAAAGGGATAGCTGCCAAAGTCCACGTCGAGCATGGAGCCTTGAGCACCTTCGGCCAGCACTTTCTTGCCGTTGTCAAGGGCTTCGTTGATAAAGTACTCGCCGTCGACAAACTGGTATTGTTTCAGGTATTCGATGCCCTCGAACCACAGCTTTTCGTATTCAGCGAAATCGAGGCCGTCGAGTTGGAAGCCTTGCATCTCGAAGCCGAGGCCAGCGATTTGCTGCAGATGGGCTTTCTTCAGGCTTTCGTATTTTTCTCGGAAATCGGCGGAATTGATGTCGCCGATGCGGAGCCCCCTGCGGGCGGTCTTGTCGGTGTAGGTCGGGCCGATGCCTTTCAGCGTGGTGCCGACTTTCATCTTGCCCAAAGCCTTCTCGTTGGCGGCATCCATGGCGCGATGCGTCGGTAGGATGAGATGGGCGCGGTTGGCAATCATCAGAGTCTTGCGCAGGTCGAAGTCGGCTTCACGCAGACCTTCGATTTCACCTTTTAATATATGTGGCTCAATGATGACGCCGTTGCCAATGAGGTTGATGCAACCTGGGGTGAGCACGCCAGATGGAATGTTGTGCAGCACAAACTTTCTACCTTCAAACTCGATGGTGTGTCCGGCATTGGGTCCGCCTTGGAAACGGCAGACGATGTCGTAATTCGGGGTGAGGGCATCGACTACTTTGCCTTTGCCTTCATCGCCCCATTGTAAACCTAGTAATATGTCGATTTTGTTCATTGTTTATTGTTTATCGTTTTATAGTTGTTTTGACTATGGCTGATGGCCTATGACTATGGCAGCTTCATCAGAAAGAGGAACTCCTACCTTGGTTGAAGCGGCCATAGTCATTAGCCATAGGCCATAGTACTGTCAACTTTTCTTGTGTCCATAAAAAATCAACGAATGATGCGTAATCTCAACACCCAACTGCTCCTCAATCGACCGTTGAATCTCCAGCAGTCGCGGGTCGCAAAACTCCATGACGGTCTCCGTCTCCAAGTCGATGAAATGGTCGTGTTGACGGAACTTGTATGAGCGTTCGTACTGCGCACAGTTGTGCCCAAACTGATGCTTGATGACCAGACCGCAGTCCAAAAGCAGGTCGATGGTATTATATAAGGTGGCCCGACTGACGCGGTACTTGTTGTCTTTCATCTGGTTGTACAACGAGTCGATGTCGAAATGCCCATTTGTGGAATAGATTTCCTTCAGGATAGCAAAACGCTCTGGAGTCTTGCGAAGCTTCCTCCGTTGCAGGTAATCGACAAATAACTTCTTGACAGCCAGATAGGTGTTGTCGAATGAGTCTTTCATTTTTTTACGTCGTGATGAGGTGCAAAGGTAAGAATTATTTTCAGATTGATTCTAAATAGTTTGAATTATTTTGAAGGCATAGATTCCAAACCCACAGACCCAAGCGTGGAATGACATGCCTTCAAAAGTTAATTGTCCGACCTCTTATGTCATTCCATGCAGAGGATGTGCGATTGGAATCTATAAGAGGTCGAGCAACAGATGACCAATCTTTAATTACTTGCTGTTTTTCCTCACCACTTTTTGGATTTCCTTCAGCTGGTTCAGTTTGGCCATCAGGTCGTCAAGTTCCTTGGTGTTGTGGACATAGATGGAGATGGCGGCTTCCACCACATCTTGCTTGGCCTCCATGTGGAGCGAGTGCAGGTTGAGTTGCATCTCGTTGGAGAGCAAGTTGGTCATGCGGTTGAGCAGTCCCTTGGTGTCCAAAGCCGTGATTTTCAGCTCTGCAAGGAAGGCAATCTCACTTTTGGGTTGCCATTTGGCTTTCACGATGTTGTTGCCGAAGCGCGATGAGAGCTGGATGGCCTTGGGACAGTTGCTCCTGTGGATTTGCAGGGGCTCACCAGGGAAACTGAAAGCGATGACATCATCACCGGGGATAGGGTTGCAGCAGGTCGACACATTGAAGTCGAACTCACCCGAAGTGGTGATGGACGGTGTTTCATCCTTTTCCTTGCTGTTGTTGCCCAAAAGTCCGAAAGTGATGTAGCGCACAAAACTGCTGCTGCTTGACTGGGGCTTTAGCACGCTGCGAATAAGTCGCTCATCGATTTTCCCAATGGCCACATTGTAATAAAAGTCGATGGTACTGGTAAGCTTTTCGGCCGCCATCACTTCGTTGCGGTTGACTTTCGAAGGCTCCATGTCAAGCTTACGCATAATCTCTTCATATTTCTTCTCGCCCTCTTCGCGGAAGCCACGGCGGTATTCCTTGATGCCGCTCTTGAGGCGCGACTTGGCTGTGGCCGTGGCCAAAAACCCGAACCATTTCTCCTGTGGATGCTGCGATTCGGAGGTGATGATCTCCACTTGGTCGCCTTTGGTGAGCTTGCGGTCGAGTTGGGCCAGCTGGTTGTTGACATTAGCCGCGATACTGTGGTCGCCAATTTCGGAGTGGATGCTGTAGGCGAAGTCAAGCACGGTCGAGCCTTTGGGCAGCGTGATCATCCTGCCTTGTGGGGTGAAGACATAGATTTCATCGGAGAAGAGGTCGAGCTTGAAGTTGTCGACAAATTCGATGGCGTTGTCCGATTCGCCGCTGATAAGGTCTTGGGCCTTTTTCAGCCATTCGTCGAAGCCGCTCTCAGTCGTGTCATTGTCGGTCTTGTATTTCCAATAGGCAGAGAAGCCCTTCTCGGCAATTTCTTCCATGCGTTCGCTGCGGATTTGCACCTCGACCCAGTTGCCCGTCTGACCCATCACCACGGCGTGTAGCGATTCGTAGCGCTCTTCCTCCCTTGGGCAGTCAGTGATGAGACGCACTATGAAGGAACCGTACAGGTCTTCGAAGGCCAACTCCTTGTCCATCATGCGTTTCCATACCGAGTTGACAGAGCGTTCCTTTATTTCCGCCCTTGCTTTGATGCCGTTTTTCTTCAATTCGGCCTCAATGGGAGCAATAAAGTTGCGCAATTCGCCCATGCTTTTGCTGCGCACATCATCCATGCGTTTCCGAATGTTGTAGTAGATAGTGGGGTTGGTATATTTCAGCGACAGGTCTTCTAGTTCGATTTGGATGGCATGTAGGCCCAGACGGTAGGCGAGGGGAGCGTAGATATAGGTGGTCTCAGAGGCGATTTTCAATTGCTTGTGCTTGGGCATCGAGTCCAAGGTGCGCATGTTGTGCAAACGGTCGCTGAGTTTGATGAGCACCACGCGGATGTCGTACGACAGCGAGGAGATGACCTTCTTGAAATTCTCTGCCTGTGCGCTCTCGGCACCTTCCATGTTGGCAAACTTGGTGAGGCCGTCTACCACGCGTTCCACCTTCTCACCGAACATCTCCTTGATGTCATCGAGGGTGTATTTTGTGTCTTCCACCACATCGTGCAGCAGGGCGCAGATGATAGAGGTGCGACCTAATCCGATGTCGTGTGCGGCGATGGTGGCCACCTCGATGGGGTGATATATATAAGGCTCGCCCGAGCGGCGGCGCTGGTCTTTGTGGGCCTCACAGGCAAAATAGAAAGCCTTGTCGACCATCTCCAGGTCGGCGGCTTCCTTGCGCGTCTGCCAAGCGTCGATGAGGCGCTGGTGTCGTCGCTCGATTTCTTCTTTCTCTTCTTTGGAATACATAGGCAATCGTCTTTTTCAGACCGCAAAATTAGGGATAATCCTTTGTATCGTTGGCATTTTGAGCGGAAATTTTTGAAGGTTTAGGAACGTTTTTTGAAAAATGTGTATATTTGCAGACCGAAAAGGATAAGAAATGTCAGCAAGGCAACTTGAAATAGAGGAACTGATAAGACAACTTGGCGAGAAGATACTTCCCGAGAATGCCAAATTGTTGCTTTTCGGTTCACAGGCAAGAGATGATGCAAGACCCGATTCCGACTGGGATTTGCTTATCTTGCTTGATGGCGAAAAGGTAAGCAACAGTGATTTCGACCGTTGGGTTTTTCCTTTCGTTTCGTTAGGATGGTCGCTTGGCGTGGAAATCAACCCCGTGGCTTACACTTACGATGAATGGATGAGGCGGCAGATAACTCCATTTTATAAAATTGTAATGAAAGAAGGGGTGGAGTTATGCTAACGGAAGATGAAAGAAAAGCATTGGTGACATACCGACTTGAAAAGGCAGGTGAAACGCTGGTCGAAGCCAAAGACTGCGGCACTATGAATCATTGGACACTTGCTGCCAATCGTTTGTACTATGCTGCGTACTATGCTTCTTCGGCGTTGTTGATTCAAAATGAAATTGCTGCAAAGTCTCACGAAGGTGTCATTGGAATGATTGGCCAGAATTTTGTCCTAACGGGCATTCTTTCAAAAGATGAAGCCAAACTTTTAGCCCGACTTCAGAACATGCGCAAAACAGGTGACTACGATGATTTCATTGAATGGCAGCAAGAAGATGTGGAGACACTATTTGAGAAGGTTGAAGAATACATAAACAAGATAAAAACATTAGTTGAATCAAAATAATCGAACAAAAGAAAAGAAGATAAACACAAAAGGCATATAATAATCAGATAGCACTTGTTGCTGTCCTTGAAGTCCAATTACCACTTCGTCCTCGAAAGAGGACAAACATCTCAAGGACAAGTTGCAAATGCCGTAGTTGCTACGGCGTGGAATACTTGTTAGAGATGTGGGCGTGGTAACCTGGACTTCAAGCAAGGAATTAATTCCACGCTGTTTTTTTTATACCAACTTGAGAACGATTGGAAAATATTGATAATCCAATAATTAACAAAAAAAAGAAAGGAACAAAACTATGAAAAGAATTGTATTAATGATTGCTACATTGATGGTGTGCATCAGTATGGCAAAAGCACAAACCTACACGATTCAGGTTACTCCTGAACTCGGTTTTCAGCAAATCTTTATTTGTCTTAATCAATATGACAATGTAGAGATTTATGCAATAGATGGTTGTAATCCAATTTTGTGGGAAACTACCGTAGGAGATTTCACAGACAATCCGCTCGTTCTGTATGGAACTCAAGGTGACCATATCGGAATCTCATTCTATGGATGTGGCTACAACATCTACTTTAGCGTAGATTTCATCGAACCTAATATCCCAACCGAGACCACTTCTACTCTCTGGAAGCATCAAGGCTATCCGATTACGCTTGAAGCCATTGGAGCAGATTCTCTGGAGATGTACGATCTCTACTGGAACACCGGTGAGGCCACACCGACTATCGAAGCGTCCGTGCCAGGTATCTATACCTGCGGTATCTCAGACCAGTGTGCTACTGCCACTCGTACATTCATCGTCCGTGACAATGTAGAGCTTTACCGCGCTACAGTGGATTTGGAGACCAAGTTGAACAAGGTTACATGGCAGACTACACCCGAGCAAGCAGAGTACATCAGCGAGGTGAAGGTGGAACGCGATGGCATGGTCGTAGGCACAGCACCATACGGACAAGGCTATTTCTTGGACAACATCGGCAGCGAGAATGCTGCGCGTAACTATCGCCTCACGGCCATCACAACCGATGGCACTGAATGCCCCATCCCAAGCTACCAGAAAGGCACCCTTCATGTGGACTACAGCCCCAACGCCAGCAATCCCAACAAGCTCAACATGGCTTGGACACCACCGTTCATTGAGGAAGGTGCCTCCATCTCGGTCAGCTACTTCCAAATCTGCAAATACGACCCTGCCACAGGCGAAGTGACCGTCGTTGACCAGCTTGGGGCCAATAACACTATCGGTAGCTATGATGTGAACCTTTTTGACGGAGGCTATGCCGTTGTCGCCGCCATGTTCAACGAAGGCAAGGAATATGAGGAACTGGCCTTCTCCAACCTTACGGATTTTCTGGTGGGAATCGGGGAGAACGAAGGCCCTTCGACAGACTCAGGGACCTTAACCGTTTATCCGAATCCCGCCAATGGCGTTTTGTATGTAGAGACGCGGCACGCCACGTCTCTACCAGTGGAAACCTACCGCATTGTCAACCCCATTGGCCAAACCGTGATGGAAGGCCAAATCACGGCGGAAAAACAACAGATTGACGTGCGCAACTTGCCACAAGGTGTGTATTTCATCACCGTGGGTGGTGCCACAAGGAAATTCGTGGTGGAATGATATTGTTTTGTTTGTAGAGACGGTGTGCACACCGTCTCTACTGTAGGATTGTCACGCCGTGGTTTGTAGGGCTGTCACACCGTGGCAGCCGCAGCATTGTTTTTCGCTGCGGCTGCCGCAATGCGACAGCCCTACAAATTTCCATAAAAATGGGGAAAAAAATGGGGAATGATTGTATTTTTATATATCTTTGCCCAAAATTTATAACGAAAAACCATGGAAGGATACAAGAAATGCCCTTACTGCGGCGAGGAAATCCCTGAAAGCGCTACGAAATGCATGTATTGCACGGCTTGGGTGAACGAACCACAAGCTACAACTCAACCTCAACCACGACCTGTACAACCTCAACCTCAGCCGATGCATGCTCAACCCCAGCCCGTGAGACAGAAAAATGGACCCGGGAGCGCGGGACTCGTGCTGTCCATACTCGGTCTGGTGTTGTGCTGGGTGCCCATAGCGAATGTCATTTTATGGTTCCTCGGCTTCCTGTTCTCGTTTATCGGCATGTTCAAGCGCCCCAAAGGAAAGGCTATCGCCGGTCTGGTGATTTCTATCGTATGTCTGGTGGTCCTCATCGTGCTTTTCTCTGTCTTGGGGAATGCTCTTCTCGAATCGGACGCAATGTACGCGATGGACGAGCTATTTAATTATTAAACAAACTACCAGCGCTTTTCATGCGTTTTTCTGAGGCTGCAAACGAAATTTTTCCTAATTTTGCACTCAATTATTCAAGAAAGCAGCCAACCATGCCAATTTCTTTGTTAGACAGCGTAAAATCCATTGAAAGGCAATACTTTACAGGTGAGGAACC
>CACXXW010000055.1 GCA_902771635.1 uncultured Bacteroidia bacterium
ACCGCCTTCCCCGACTTCCCCAATTTCAGCGAGATGATGGGTAACGACAAGGAAGCCATGACCGACATTTTGACCGTTTTCGTGCAGTCCACAGCCAACGACTTGGTTTCGATGAACACTTTAATTGAGCAATCGGATTTCGTTGAGATGCAAGGACTTTGCCACAAGATGTTACCCATGTTCATCCAGTTGGAGCGCGACACCACCTTCCTCGCCAGGATGAACGCCATGCGCGGTAAGGATGAGACGGAAGAAGATTATCCGAATTGGAAAGAAGACGCCACCCAATTCATGGCCCAAACCGATGAATTGATGGATTTGTTGGCGGAGAAGTATGGGATTGGGTGAGGCTCTATGGATGCGAAGACCCTCATTGTTGGCGATAGGCTTGAAAGCAGAAGATTTCCTGAAAGTCGCCCCAAAAAGTATGCCTGCGGCGTTTAAGTTTTCCCTTTTACCTCTTGCAGTTTGAAAAAAATGTGTATTTTTGCCCCATGAAGTAAAATTACTCAATCTGTTGAGTAATTTTACTCAATCTATTGAGTAAAAATATATAATATGTTTCAAAGGTCTGAATATCAAATAATAAAGAAAAGAATTGAAGAACCAAGGAAGTTCATTCAGGTGGTTATGGGGCCGCGTCAGGTGGGTAAATCCACGGTGGTGAGGCAGGTTTTGGCCGATGTTTCACAACCTTATTCCATGTTTACGGCCGATGCAGTGCCGGCAGGCAATCTGTTTTGGATCAGTGAGTGTTGGGAAACGGCGCGGAGAAAGATGAAGACGGGAGGTGCCGAGGAATACATACTTGTTATCGACGAGGTACAGAAGATTGATTCGTGGAGCGAAGCCGTCAAGAAAGAATGGGATGCCGATACCTTCAACGACTATGGATTGGCCGACAGCCTGATGGGGCGTTTTGAGCGCATCGTGATGCCGCATTGGTCGTATCCCGAGATGCGTGAGGCTTTTGGTTTTAGTTTGGAGCAGTACATATATTTCGGCGCCTATCCTGGTGCTTCACCTTTGATTGATGACGAGAACCGATGGTTGGAATACATCACGGGCTCCATCATTGAGGCCACCATCAACAAAGACATCCTGCAGGGTGTGAAAGTGATGAAACCAGCCTTACTTCGGCAGGCCTTCGAACTTGCCTCAGCCTATTCGGGCATGGAATTGTCGTTGACAAAGATGATGGGGCAGTTGCAAGACGCAGGAAATGTGACCACCTTGGCTGTTTATCTCGAACTGTTGGGCGAGGCGGGCTTGGTGCGCACCTTGGGCAAGTATTCCGCTGATGTTGCGAGGAAGCGAAACAGTGTGCCGAAGTATCAGGTTTTCAACAATGCATTGAAGAACATCTATTGCGGGAAGCGTTTTGGTGAGGCGATTGCTGATTCGCGTCTGTGGGGAAGGCTGTTCGAGTCGGCCATCGGTGCTTATATTATTAATGGCGCCACTGCAGGGCGTTATAAAACCTACTATTGGCGCGACAAGGCAGGCCGCGAGGTGGACTATGTATTGGAGAAAAACGGGCAACTTCTTGCCGTTGAGGTGAAAAGCAATACCGACGACAGCAATTCGGGTTTGGGCGAGTTCCGCAAACAGTTCAAGAATGCGAAAGCTCTCGTTGTTGGCGAAGGAGGCCTCAAAGCAGAAGATTTTCTGCAAATCAATCCAGTGGAGTTGATGTAGACTCCCACTCCACCGCCGTCCGCATGGCCAGCATGATGGCCTCACCTACCAAAGCCACGTCTGCAAGCAAATAACGGCTTTTGCCGCCACTGCGCCAGGTAGTTCCCGCAAGTTCTCCCGTCTTCAAAAGCTTTTTCCTTAGAGCCCAATCCTCGAAATAGGTCACACTACCAACGGCAAAGGCTGTTCCCGTTGGGCTAAGATTACACACGATGGGACCCGCGTCGATATCCATCCCAAGCCAACATCTTCTGTCATGGTATTCCTTGAAGCCAGTAATAGGCCGCTTCTGCAAGAAGTTCGCCTTCAGCCTCTCATACTGGTCACGGGCAAACTCCTCATCAACGAAGGTCAAGTAATAGCAACTCAATGCCGAGTAAGAGCCTTTGATGGGTGCTTTCTCATACATCCCTTCTCTATCGTCAGGCAAGAACGACGCGAGCATCCCAGTGTCCTTGTCAAGCCAATGCTGTTTGGCTTCAGAAAGCCATTGGTAAACGGTTGAGTAATACTTGCCTTCATACTGCTGAGAATAAACCGAAAGTGCCACAATGGCCACCAGCATATCAGGCACATACACGCACTCGCCCGGATAAGTCGGCAGATTCATGTTTGGGCTTTCAAGGATGCGGCGGTTCATGGTCTCGCATAGCCGATGATAAAGCTCATCGTATTTGTCGTCTCCGCCGATATGCTTGTAACCGCCAATCATCCAAGCCAAATGGCTGAGATAAGAGACATGGCTCTCTTTGCCATCCAAGGTTTCCAGCGGGTCTTCGCCCCATCGCTCGCTGTCGTAAGCCCGTAGTTCTGGCGACATGACAATCTGGATGAGGCTATCGATACGGGCAATGTTCGTTTCACTATCCTCATCGTATATCAAGGTGGTATTCACCAACGCCGCCGACAGCATCGAGCATGAATACAATGCCCACTCCCCTTGGAACTGAGGCCCGACGATGGCTGGCATTTCATCGATAAGCTTTTGCGGACTGGTCATCACCTTCTCTATCAGAAAGTCCCGCCGCGCCAAGATGTCCGCCTTCTCGCTCTCAAAGTCACCGTTATGCCTTGTGGCGATGCCGACCCAAATGGCTTTTATTATGATAGGCACAACTATGATAGCCAAGCAAATGATAATGACTTTCATGGGTTTCTTCTGAAGTTTCATAGGTATTGGTTTAGATGAAGACATGCTCGTTTGTCTTGCGACCTTGCAAAGTTACTGCCTATTATCCGTCTTTGCAAGAGGTGTTGATAACTTATTCGGCGATAAAACCCAATCCTATATCAGAGAATTGCAAATGACTATATTCTTAAGCAAACCAAACGACAAACACTCGCCCCTTTTGTCCCAATCTATTCGAACAGCAATCCCATATTGTACATCATAGACATCTGTACAAGTGTAGTATGCAAAACGCTGAAAATAATGTCGGTGGAAAGTGACTTTTTTTTAAATCCTATTTGTTTTATTTCAAAAAATGCTACTTTCGCATTTCGATTTTGTCAACTATTATTAAATGTGGTTCTCCATATATAGTTGAAACAAATAAAGCATCTGTGATTTTTGGAAGTAGAGGACATAAAAGTGTTGTTATACATCCTCTAAAAAGAAACTCAAATTACTTTATTAATGCCCCTGATTGTCTTAAAGGAGGGAAAGGCATGAATGGGTTTACAATTATCCCTTCGTTCTATATTGTTATGTGTTTTTCAAATGAACTTATTCAAAAAGTTTGGGAAAAAGCAATTCCCGTAATGAATCAAGACCCAGCTTATGTACAAAAAGATGCATGTGGTGCTTGGATTGAGTTTGAAGCCTATGGTGATAGAAATAGTGAATTTGGTTGGGAGATTGACCATATCATTCCTATTGCCAAAGGTGGAACTGACAATTTGTCAAACCTACAACCATTACATTGGGACAATAATGTTGCCAAAGGTGATGGTGACTTGGTTTGCAAGGTTACTGCTGGTGGTTTTCGCAATATGATTGTTCCTCATTGGAATATCTTGTTTGAATAACAAAAGCGATCTGTCAAAGACCATTAATTGACTTTGCAATTATCGACATTTTAACAACGAAAGACCATTTCTTTACTCGTATAGAGTATCGAAATGGTTTTTCAATTACAAAGATTCACTTTCATAAAGTTTATCCCACAAATCTTTATCAAGCATCTTCTTGAATTTTTCTGTGCTTCCTTTTGGAATGATAATCTGTTGTAGAGACCTACAATCTTTAAAAGCGCTTTCAAAAAATATCTCGTCACCAATTTGGGTTGCTGAATTGGAAATTGTAATTTGTTTCAAAGATGTGCATCTTGAAAATGCTCCTGACCAGATATGATTAACCGAATATGGGATGGTGATTGTTTGCATAGAGTTACACTCCTCAAAAGCAAATGCCCCAATACAACAAAGCGAATTTGGAAGGGTTACATGTTGTAAAGATTCACACTTTGAGAAAGCTCCTTGTCCTATATATGTTACCGAATTGGGAATGATGATTTCCTTCAAGGATTTACATTTAGAAAACGCCCAATCGCCAATTACCGAGACCGAATTCGATATAGAAACTTGTTGCAACGAAGAGCATTCACTAAATGTCTGATAATCGATGCGTGTTATTGAATTTGGAACGCTAATTTGTTGCAATGAAATACACTCATAAAAAACAGCTGGCTCTAGGCTTGTAACCGAATTAGGTATGTTGATTCGTTTCAAGGATTTGCATAGGCCAAACGCATTGTAACCGATACTTGTGACAGAATTAGGTAAAACTATTTGCTGTAAGGATTGACAATCCAAAAAAGCCTGATCATCAATTTTTTTCACCGAATCGGGAATGGTAATTTGGCTTAATAAAGAACATGACCCAAATGCCTGATAACAAATCTCTTTAGTTCCATATTTAATGGAACAAATTTCAAGTTTAGAATTATTACATTTCAGCAGACACTTACCATCCTTGCTGTATACGACACCAGCCCCATCTTCTAAACCATTATCAATTACTACTTTTGATACTTCAATTGATAAGCTATTTTCTTCAACCTTTTCTCTAACAGAAAAACAAAGTATCTGTGCTGTCCATGCTTTGTCTTCTTGAAATTCGTATTTGTCAAACGATTCGTTATAATAGGTATTGGTATTTAATACCGAACGGAATTCATCCATTCGCTTATCTATATCATAAAAACAGAAATACGGTCCCACACAAACAAACTGATTATACCCTTTCAAGCAACCTTTCACCAATTCAGCAAATCTTTCCAAATTAAAGTTCAGCATATCCAACACATTAGAAAGAATATGCAAAGTCGGCGTTTCTTCATTGCAAACAATGTCGTCTTGGGTCAAGTCATCAAACTTCTTGTATACGGTCTTAATCTCCGCATCAGGAAAGAACACCGAAGCATGAAGAGCAGCACGTTTCAAACAGATTTCAGAGGGTTCAATCAAGGTGACTGTTTTCACTTTTTGATCATAACCTTTTTCACGAAGGAAATCCGCATAGCACATTGTTCCCAAGGCTTGTCCACAGCCATAGTCAATAATATTGATTTCAGGTTGTTCAAGGAATTCTTTTGGCAGTTTGCCAAAAGCGTAATTCAATTTGGCTTGGTGCATCTTGCCGAAAGCGAACAAGTAGGCGGTCATTTGTGGCTCGGAGTCCAAGATGTCAATGCCACGGTTCAAGGCCTCAAAGAGTTCATCCTGCAAGGCTTGCGGCAGTTCGCGGTAGAATTTGGTGGACAAATCCCTCACTTTGTCGAAAGTGGGATTGCCCATGTATTTCAGTTTGTATGCGTAGTTGGTATTTTGTTCTATCATCATAGTAGACCCTCTTTTACAGCAGTTTCTTCAATTCCTCAATGTCCGGCAATGCTTTCCGCAGTTCCTCTGGCATTTCGGCTGTGGTTTTGTAGGTCGCTACGCCCATAGGCTTGTTGTAGTCACGGATGACAAACTCCACATAATCACGCTTGGCCGATTTGCAAAGCACAATGCCAATGGAAGGGTTTTCGTGCGGCTTCTTCACTTTGGCATCCAAAATGGAAAGATACGACATCAATTGTCCAAGGTAAGATGACTTGAAGTCGCCCGTCTTCAGTTCCACTACCACCAAGGCGTTCAGCTCGCGGTTGAAAAACAACAGGTCGGGAAAATGCTCCACACCATATACTTCCAAATGGTATTGGTTCCCGATAAACGCAAAGTCGTTTCCGAAAGTCATGATGAAATTCTTGACATTTTGGACAATCTGCTGTTCCACCTCGCGCTCATCCACATCAATGGACTCGCGCTCGCCAATCTGCTCCACATTGATGAAATCCAACAAATACTCATCCTTGAACATCATCACCGCTTTGCGGGCCAAGCTGGCATTGGGCAAAGTCTGGGTGAAATTGCTTGGCATCAAGTCCTGATGGCTGTAGGCATCCTCTTTGATTAGTTTTTCAAGAACCCTTGATTGAAGGTTCTCTTCTGCAGCACGATGGATGTAATAATAGCGAGCGTCAATGCTTTTAACTCCAGATCGTATTATCGTGTGATGGGTAAAAGGAAGTTTGAAGAAATCTTCCAGTGGAAAGTCCTTCGTTTCGGGTATTTTGATGGCTTGGTAGATGTCTATTTTGTAGTCTTGTAATTCGGCAATTGCAATTGTTGAATTAGCATTCAATTCGTCGGTCATGACCGATGAATTTGTAGCTTTATGATTATCAATTACTTGTAATTCATCGGTCATGACCGATGAATTAGGATCCAACATTATCCAAGCTTCGTAAAAGAGTCGCATTTCTCTTAACTGAGTGGCCGAGAAGCCTCTCAATCCGGGCAACTCTTTCCGAAGTTGCTGGCTAATGGCCTCCAATGCGCCTGTACCCCATTTGCCCTTGCGGGTGTTGAGCGAGATGTATTTGCCAATAGCGAAATACACCGCTAATTGTATACGGTTCACGCCTTTGGCTGCTTCGTATTGTCCTTGCAAAATGGCTGTCTTGATGGTCTCTACTGCCTTGTTGTATGTCGCTGGTTGGTTCATGTGCCTTGTTTTTGATGTGCAAATATATATTATTTCCCAGTTATCGTTTCTCCAGAAGACCTTATCTTATTTTCAAAAAAAGGTAATATGGACACTTTTTGTAAGTGGATGCATGAGAGTTGCTCTTTTTGAAAACGTGCAAGATTATGAGCAAATTGTTTCACCCAAAGGATTCTTTTCGTGTTTTCTGTAATTCTCAATAGCCTTTTCCTTGCTCGCATTCGCATAGCAATACTCGCACAGATGCGGGCAGGTGTTGTACTCGCCGATGTCCTTGCTCACCATGCAGCCGCAGAACTGCCGCTGGCCTTTGTCGCGGTTGTCCTTTTTCTTCAGGGCATATTGCGTTTCGCTGATCATGATGGCATTATCGGGGATTGGCTCCGCGCCAAACAATGAGTTTTCAATGGTCTTTATCTCCACGCCAAGAAAGTCCATCAAAGCTTTGTCGTGGTGGGCGAATCGAATCATCAAGTTGTCATCAATGCAGCGGTTGTGCTGGATGCCATACTGCTCAATGTCAATCTTCTCGCCGCAAGTTGCCAACTGGTAGTGCCATTTCTGGTTGAGGTCAGAAAGCCTTTGGGCAAATTCCTCCATTTGGTTAGTTGTCCATTCCGCATAGTTCACATGGCTTTTCTCAAGATTAGCCTTCACTTTCTTGTATAAACCAATGTCGGCATAGCTGAAAACGAGTTTTTCCGTGTATCCGTTCAATCGGTCACCGATGTTTTCCACTTTTCTCAACAGGTCGTCCAAGCCGATTTGGTCGGTCAGAATCAGCGGGTCGAAACGCCAAATCACACGGCCTTTGCCCAACTTGTCCACCAACCGTTTGAAGGTTTCGATCCTTTCCTCCAACGGCGGCACACCTTTCTCCAAGCCTTCTTTCTCGTAATCGTTCAGCGTGTATTGGACATAGCAGCCGATGTTTCTTTCCTTCAGTTTGTCCAAATGCTCAAGCAACGGCTCGGGGTTCTTCGACCAAAACACGATGAAACGGCATTTTTCATACGAGACAAAACTCTTCACACCATTAAAAGGATTGGTCCAAGCAGAATAACCCACCTTCAGCCGCTGGAAGAACCAGTCGGCATAGAAAGCGGGAATGTCCGTGCTGCGGCTTGCAGAGATGATGACCGGAGCTTGCGCCTCAGCCATCATGCCGTTATCACGCTGGATTTGTATTTTTTGCCATTGTGCCATCTGTCACTTCTGTTTTAAATGCGATGGACAGGCTCCGCCTAAAAGCAAACTACTTTGAAAGGTGGAAACGGTAGCCGTCCCAAGCAAAGGTCCGCTCCTTGTTCCCAGTCGGGGTATAGATATGGGCCTTGATGTCTTTTCCACTGCGGGGCAAAGACAGGGTCACCACAGGGCGGTCTTCCATCCATTTGTCGTATTCCTCTTGGGTCATCTGTTTCCACTCGCCCGTCACATGGTCGGTGGCAAAATACCGTTCTCCATCGTATCTCCAATGTAGAGGTGCCAAGCTGGACAGTTCTTCACTATCAATGGCTTCGTTGCATCCATACAACTTTTGGGTCGCCTTGTCATACAGGAAAAACATGGTGCCGTCAAATTGTCCATCATTATGGGGTTTCCCCTGATAGGTGCCTCCAACATTCTCAGCGAACAGCTTATGTTTCCCGTCGGCACAATTCCAGACACACATCTCCACAACAATAATACTTTCCACCGGCTCACCTTCTTCATCCTCGTATTCCTTGTCATAGTCCATCTCATACCTGAAATAGCCGTTCTTCTCATCCAAAACAATCGTCGTGCCCTTGCCCAACGGCTTGTTCTTCCGATAGAGTTGCCACGCCTCGCTCATAGGTCCATTCAATTCATCCTCCGGCTCTGCCAGCATCCATGAGACAAAATCGGAGATAGAACCCTTCGAGAGCTTTCCTATTTCATATAGCTCATTCCATATTGTAAGGTTTTTGGGCATTGGATTCCAGGCCAAATAACAGGGCCATCACGCCACATATTAAGAATACTGTTTTTTTCATGGCAATAGCTGATCAGGATTATAGTTCAATTCCGTATAGATGCATCTTATTATATAAGGTCTTGCGGTCGATTTGCAGCAGCTTGGCTGCTACGGTCTTGTTGCCCCTCGCCTTCTGCAAGGCGGCTTCGATCTGTTCCTTCTCATGTTCGGGACGCAAGGCCCAGTCGTCCTCATCCGAGGCAATGACGGTCTTCTTGTTGGGCGCGCTGAATACTGGCAGGTCGTCCAGCTCGATGTTCTCACTTTCTGCAAACAGCACACAACGACGCACCACATTGCGCAACTCACGCAGGTTGCCGTTCCAGCGTTGCTCTTTCATCCGCTGCAAGGCATCTTCTGAAATGCCCTTCACATTCTTGCCCAACTCCTCGTTGGCCTGACGGATGAAGAAGGCGGTCAACTCATCGAAGTCCTCCAAACGGTCGCGCAAAGGCGGCACCTCGATGGCGAACTCGTTGATGCGGTGGAACAAATCCTGACGGAAACGCCCTTCCTCGATGGCATGCTCCAAGTCTTCGTTGGTGGCGGCAATGATGCGCACATCCACTTGGATGTCGGTGGCCGAGCCCACAGGCCTCACCTTTTGCTCCTGCAAGGCGCGCAAGAGTTGCATCTGCACCTCGTAAGGCAGGTTGCCCACCTCATCAAGGAACACTGTGCCACCCTTAGCCTGCTCGAACACGCCTTTCTTGTCGGCAATGGCAGAGGTAAACGAGCCTTTCAGATGGCCGAACAACTCACTGGGCGCCAGCTCTTTCGACAGACTTCCACAGTCAACGGGGATGAAAGGGCCGTCCTTGAACTGACTCTTTTCGTGGATCATACGCGCGATGTATTCCTTGCCCGTGCCACTCTCGCCGAGAATCAGCACGGAGAACTTGGTGGGTGCCACCAATTCCACATGTTTGTAGAGCCGCACCATGGCGGGACTGTTACCCCTCACCCACTGCTTAGTACCCGGGACAAAGGTTTCCTCAACCTCATCAACACCCGAAGTCAGCGCAGCAGCGATTTTCTCCTCCAACACACTTGGATTGATAGGTTTCTTGAGGTAGTCGAAAGCACCGAGTTTCATGGCCGAAACGGCGGTCTGCACCTCGGCATAGCCCGTCATCACGATGATGGGCACCTTACTCTTCAACTTCTCACGCACCCAAGTCATCAGGATGATACCGTCACCATCGGGCAAACGCAAATCGGTGAGAATCAAGCCAAAGTCACCATTGGAAATTTCAATCTTGGCCTGTTCGTATCGCGACGCAAGCACGGCCTCATAACCGTTCTTCTTCAGCCAGGTCTGAATCATCAGGCCGAAGGAGGCATCGTCTTCCACAACTAGAATTCTACATTTCATGCTGCAAAGATAACATTTTTCCGTAGATTCCACAAAATTACACACAAAAAAAAGCCCCACATTGGGGAAATGTGAGGCATTTTTAAAAAAATTGAAAACGAGCAGTTCCGTATTAACGGATTTTTATTTGATGGATACTACCAAATAATTCGACATACTCCAGAAAGCTTCCTTGTCGAGGATTTGCAAGGTCTGAGCCCCTTCCTCTCCTTCATTGATCTGATAGCTGCTTTCCGGGTGGGTGGTCATGATTTTGGCCTTCTTGGTATTCAGCGGGATGAGCTCCAGTTCGCGCTTGTTGCCTTCCACAAACTGTGTCTTGTCGAAGCCTTGCTTGGAGATGGCGCTCGACTGGAACAAGCCGCCCTTGCTGAGGATACCCTTCTCAACCAACGTCTGCTGAGGGGCGATGCAAATCCACACCGTGTTCAGCATGGCATCTTGGTTTTCGATGGTAGCCTGTTGCGCTGCATTCTGCACCGTCATCTCATCCAAGTTGGTGCTCAACTCGCTGATGTTGTTGTTCAAGTCGGTCACCTGTTCATTCAGTTCGGCGATTTGCTCACGACTTTGCTGCAATTCATCCTTCAAACTACTGATATAGGTATCTTTTTCTTCCAATTGTTTCTTCAAGCGATTCACAGTCTGGTTCAAGGCCTTTGAAGTTGCGCCCTGCTCGGCCAGCTGCTTCTCAAGTTTTTCGATCTTTTGGCGGTTCTCCTGCAAGGTCTGCTGGATGGCGTTAATCTCAGTAACAGCCTTGTTGGTATTGCCCTCTTGGTTATCCATCATGATGATGTTTTCCTGGGCACGCACCGCCTCAAGGGCAGCCTCAATCTCGTTGATGGTATTCAAGGCCTGGTCGAAACCACCTTTCGAAGCCACAGCTTCGGTGTACAAAGAATCACGTTCAGCCAAAAGGGCTTGGTACTTTTCGGAACGTTCCACATTGCATGAGGTGGCCCACAAAACCACGAATAGCAAAGAAACCAATGTCAATCTATGTTGCATTTCAATTCGACTTTAATCCACCTTGTTTATGTAGCACAATGCGTGCCACAAATACGAAAACACTTGAACGCAAAGGTTATCAACAGTTTATGTTCATAACTTGCAGCGTGCCACAGTGTGGAATAATGTGGAAAGTCACAGAATGCCTCAAAAAACGTGGAAAATTGGGGAATCTACAGATACACAAAACCTGTGCTCTTGTGGCGCGGCAAGGGGAAGATGGAGGTGTTCACATCGGGACGGACATGCTTTTTGTGGAACTGTTGATACAGGCATTGCATGGCTCGCTCAGGGGTGTTGTTGTTCTCGCTGAGGTGACACAGCATGATGTTTTTCATGCCCGAATGATAGACCTCAGCCACAAATCGCGCCGACTCCTCATTGCTCAGATGACCGAAAGGCCCTGCGATGCGTTGCTTCAAAATGTAAGGATACGAGCCTTTCTCCAGCATTTCAACATCGTAATTAGCCTCAATGACAAGGTTATCGGCCTTGCGGATCTGCTCCTTCACCACCCTGTCGAGCATCCCGATGTCGGTGGCAATGGTCAAGGTATGTCCCTCATAGTTAAAATGATAGCCCACGGCTCCTCGCCCATCATGCATCACTGGGAAAGCCTCAATCGTGATACCACAAATCTCAAACGGCTGCATGGGCTCAATCTCATGAAACAGTCCTGAATCAACCTTTTTTGTGGCATTGCCTTCGGCGAGACCTTGAAGACAATCGGAATGGGCGTAGATTGGGACAGGTGTGTTTTTCGTCAAAACCTCCAAGCCTTTCACGTGATCGATATGGTCATGCGTAATCAAAATGGCCTTGATGTTTTTCATACTCAAGTCATTCTTTACCAATCCCGTAACGATTTGCTTGGCATTGACACCCGCATCCACCAGGAGGCCTTCATCCTGCTTGCCCACATAGTAGCAATTGCCGCTGCTGCCCGAGGCAAAGCTGCAAAAGACAAAAGGCGAAAGGCAGGAAAAGAGATCCATCTGAGTCAAATTTGGCCGCAAAAGTAGAAATTAAATTGGTTTTTTCCCTATTTTTGGCACCAAATTTATCAACAATGAAAAACAACTTTGACCCCAATGCAGCCGCCGTGGCCGATTCCGGCATCTACGGTCTGCCCTGCACCGCCGAAGAGGCGCAAATCATCATCATACCCGTCGAATGGGAACTCACCACGAGCTACAACCGTGGCACCGTCGACGGTCCAGCCACCATCATGGAAGCCTCCTTGCAAGTCGACCTCTGCCACCACGACTATCCCGACCTCTGGCAGAAAGGCATCTGGATGGACGAATTCCCTACCGAACTCCGCGAGCTCCACGACAAGATGGCGCCCATCAGCGAGGATATCATCAACGCGCTGTATGAAGGCACTATCGATGACGACCCGAAGACTTACGAAATGATGTATGACATGATTGAAGATGCCACCGAACAGAAAAACGCCTGGCTGCGCGAACGCATCGCCTACTGGAAGGCACAAGGCAAGGTGGTCGGCCTATTGGGCGGCGACCACAGCTGTCCCCTCGCCTACCACCAATACCTCAACCAGCTCGGTGTGGAATACGGCATCCTTCACGCCGATGCCCACTGCGAC
>CACXXW010000056.1 GCA_902771635.1 uncultured Bacteroidia bacterium
ATTGATAGGATGGGCAAACTTCTCCCTCAAATCACAAACAAGTTGCTGCAATTTGCTGTCATGTTCAGGGCTGATATCTTTCAGCATCAGAAGCAACAAGTCAAAACGTTCTTTGTCCGCGATCAGGTATCTTCTCCACGAAATGGTGTCAATATCCCGCAAGTCGATCTTGTTTTTCTTGTTGCCAATGATGGTGTCGCCTTCATCCTCTATGTCAAGGTCATCGAAATCAAATTCCTCGACATATTCCTCCTCCGTCCGCGAGTCAATCTTTTCAATCATATTGGCGATGAGCTGCTGGATTCGGCTAATGGTCAAGCGGAACGAGTTAACCGAGCTCTCGAGACGTTTCAGCATATTGATACCCATCAGGCGACGTATACCCAACTCACGGTCTTCGATGGAAAGTCGGTGCGCCCCCGTTTCGACATCCAACTCATCCTCGGTATCAATGCCGTACTTGTCTTTCTTGCTCGGCAGGATGAATGCCGAAGGGGTATAAATGGAAAGATTGAGTTGTTGGACGATTTCGATGATGTCCCTAAACGTAATAGCCTTGTCTATATCAGTCAACGGCGGTGTTTTGGAAATGGGTTTCAGTCGGGTCGGAAACTTACCGATGTCAGCCGTATCGTAAAACTGTTCAATATGTTTACGGCTTCTGGCGATTGTCACCGAATCAAGCACTTCAAAAAAATCAAAGCTCAGTGACTTCAACAATCTTTCGGTCGTTCGGGCATCAAGTGGCAACTCTACCCATTCGTTGTACGCCCGTTGCGCCTGACGGAAGATTTCATCAATGGGCTTTTCGGTCTTCAGCAGACCGTTGATTCTCGAAGCATCACCTTCGTAAGCCAACTGCAACTGGTTCTTCAGGTCGTTGAAACGGTTGTTGACAGGCGTAGCCGAAAGCATGAGCACCTTGGTTTTCACGCCCGCTTTAATCACCTTATTCATCAAACGAAGGTAGCGGTTTTCTTTGGGGTCTTCATCATCCTCAGAAGCAGTCACCTTGCCACCATTCCTGAAATTATGGCTTTCATCAATGACCACAAGGTCGTAATTGCCCCAGTTGATATGATTCAACTCCATACCGTTCGACACGCCTGAAGTCCTTGACAAGTCCGTGTGATAAAGTACATCATAACGCAACCTGTCTCCTGCAATAGGGTTGTTCACATAATTGCTCCTGTAAGTCATCCAGTTGTCGCTCAACTTCTTGGGACAAAGCACCAGCACCGTCTTGTTACGGTTCTCGTAATACTTGATGACCGCCAACGCCGAAAACGTTTTACCCAAACCCACACTATCTGCCAAAATGCAACCGTTGTACTTTTCAAGTTTATTGATAATAGCTAAGGCTGCATCTTTCTGGAAGTTATACAATTTGTTCCAAATGAGGCTGTTCTTAAACCCTGTGGCTTCGTTAGGCAAATCATCCTCCGACAGGTCATCCAAAAACTCGTGGAATATATTGTAAAGCGTGACAAAGTACAGAAACTCAGGTGCATTCTCCTTATATGCGTTTGAAATGTTGTCTATTACATCCTCCGTCACTACTTGTAACTTTGAGCTATCGTTCCAGATTTGGTCAAACAAAGACAAAAACTCTTTCGAGGAAGGATAATCGTTTTTTACAATCATCGTATAAGCGCTATCGCCTTTCTCACAGCCTAAATCCACGGTAGTAAAACCATTCAGTGGCATGTAATTGGTCTTGTCGACATTGGCAAAACCCGTCATGCTCTCGTTGGTCTTATTCGACTTGAAGCAAGCCTTTTGCCTAATCCATTCCGCACATTCCTTAGCGATGGCCTTTTGCGTCAACTCATTCCTTAACTTGATCTCAAACTCGGATCCATACAGACTCCTCTCACGATACAACCGAGGGATATAGAACTCTCGCTGTTGCTTACTCACTTTGTCCGTGGTAAAAGTTGGTGACGTGAAGATGAAGCGAAGTTCTTTGATGTCCCTGAGCTGCTCTTTCAGCTCCTGAAAAGCATAAATCGAAAAACATGAAGCTGCAATGGAAATCTTGCTTTCGGGCTTGATTTCCACCATCAAGTCATCTTTGAGGGTTTTGGATATGTTATTGATGATTTCCATGAAGATTGTATACAAAGAGAACCACAAAAATACATCTTTTTCTAAAACTCATCATGATTATGTAAAAACCGCAGCAATTATTCCTCTGCCTCATTGGAGATTACGGACCAAGTCCACGATGATGGCGGGAACGTTAGTATAGTCCTTCGAAACCGAGAATAACCACCCCTTCCCATGTTGGGCTTGCAGGAATGGTTAAAAAATGAAAATTAACTTCTCCTTATTCCGCAAACATTCCCTCAATCAAATCCTTGAAATGTTCGGCAATGATTTTGCGGCGGATTTTCAGGCTGGGGGTCACCTCGCCTTCATCGATGGTCCATTCACGGTCGACCAGTTCGAAACGCTTCACCTTTTCATAGTCACCAAAGAACTTGTTGTAACTATCGACCTCCTTGCGGAAACGGTCGTTCACAGCCTTGTTCTTCACCATTTCAGCATTGGTGGTATAAGGAATGTGGTTCTCCTCGCACCAAGTTTTCAAGTACTCGAAGTTAGGTACAATCAAAGCGGCGGCAAACTTCTGGTTTTCACCCACCACCATGATGCTGTTGATGAACTTTGATTCAGCGAAACGGTTCTCTATCAGTGCCGGCGAAATGTACTTGCCCATCGAGTCCTTGAAGATCTCCTTCATGCGGCCCGTGATTTTCAGCAGGCCATCCTCATCAAACTCGCCGATGTCGCCCGTATGGAAATAACCTTCTTCGTCGATGGCAATCTTGGTCTGCTCCTCATCTTTGTAATAGCCCTTCATCACAGGCGAACCTTTCACGAGAATCTCGCCCGACTCTGGGTCGATCTTGAATTGCACACTCCCGCAAGGCACACCCACGGTTCCCGCCTTGATGATGCCCAATGCCAAACTGTTGGTGGCAATCACCGGCGAGGTCTCCGTCAAGCCATAGCCTTCTACAATCGGGATGTTCATGGCAGCGAAAAGACGCACCAAACGCGGCTGCAAGCTAGCGCCACCCGAGATGATGAATTCCAAACGACCGCCGAAAGCCTTACGTACATCCTTGAAGACCAAGCGATTCGCCCAGTACAACTTAAACCTATAGGCTCTATTCTTCTTTACGCCAGTCTCATCATAGCGTTCAGCCAACTTGAAAGCCCAATTGAAAATGCGCTTCTTTGCGCCCTTCAGCTTGTCGCCCTTGCGGATGATGCCGTTATACACCTTTTCAATGACACGAGGCACCGTAGTGAAATGCTCAGGCTTGATGTCAGCAATGTCGCGCATGATAGTGCCAAAGTTCTCTACATAATAGGTCGAGTTGCCCAGGTACAAGTGAGTGTACAGCACCGAACGCTCATAAATGTGTGACAAGGGCAGGAAACTCACCACCTTGTGCGAACTTGGCACGGGATAGTGCGGACCATAATGGGCCACACAACTCATCAGGTTGTAGTGTGTCAGCATTACGCCTTTGGGAGTACCCAAAGTACCTGAAGTATAGATGATCGTGGCCACATCTTCTGGGTCGACGGCATCTTTATGCGCCTGCAAGTTGGCGAGGCTCTTCTTGTCAATTTTAACCGAAACCATCAATCCGCGCAAGGTCATCATACCTTCAACGGGATTGAAAGTGAACTCCTTGGGGCGCTCAGGCATGGCGGCTAGGATTCCCTTGACCTTATTGTGAAGGAGCGAGCCTTCCACGAAGACGATCTTTGGCTCGGCGTGGTTGAGGATATGTTCGAAATCGCTTTGACGCACCGTGGGATAGATGGGCACCAAAATAGCACCAATCTGTTGCACAGCGAAATCCACCATATTCCACTGAGGACAGTTGTTCGAAATCACCGCAACGCGGTCGCCCTTACCCACGCCCAGACCCATCAAGCCCTGACTGATGGTATCCGTCATCTTCACGAAATCACGGCTAATGTATTTTTTCCATTCCCCGTCAACCTTGCTGGCAAACATGGCTTTTTTCTTACCATATTTCTCCACAAATCTCGGCAAAAGGTCGAATGTGCGAGGTGGTATGTCGGCATAAGCCTGAACAGTTTTCCCTTTGTTTGATGTCTTTTCCATATGCACAGAAAATCGATGCGAAAATAAAACTAATTTCAATCAACACTTTATTTTATCCAAACGAAGGGGGATTTTATGCACAAACAAGTTGATTTTGTCAATGAAAATTTATTTGACATCGATTGTACAAGAATGATTATTTTTGCATCGCTAAAAGTCCTATGATTTCCATTTTCGACGATATGGCCCAAGTCACCGAAGCCGAGGTGCAACGAATGCTGCCTTTGGTGGATGAGCAACGGCGCAACGAAGCCCTGAGATACAAACATCTGTTCGGGCAATTCGCTTGCCTCAAGTCGTGGCTCATGCTGAAAGAGCTTCTAAAACCTTTGGGAGTCAACGACTTGAAAACGAGTCAAAACGAACACGGAAAACCTTATTTGGTTCACCATCCCAATGTGCATTTCAACCTCAGCCATTGCAAAAACGGCATCGCCGTGGTGGTAGACCTCTCCCCTGTCGGAATGGACATTGAGAGCTTCCGTAAAGACAACTTGGCTTTGGTCAAGAAAACGATGAACCCTGCCGAAGCGGAATGGATCCGTTCTTCCGCCAACCCCGTAGAGGCTTTCACCCAATACTGGACCAAGAAGGAAGCCGTTGTGAAGCTGCGCGGCACGGGCCTCACCGATGACCTGTACCGCATCCTTGACGGCGATGGCTACCGATTGGAGACACACGTCAACCGCGAGAAAAACTATGCCTGGAGCGTGGCCTATACCCAATAAAAAAGCTGCGGGACCAAAGCCCCGCAGCATAATGAACTTCCAAAAACAATTACTCTTTAAGCTATGATTCTTGTTCCGCAAGTCGGGTCACCGAGCCTGGTGGCTTCGGTGATGATGGCCTCGTGGCCCGTGGCTTCCACAAACAAGATAGCTGCACGCACCTTGGGAGCCATACTGCCCTCGGTGAACTGACCGTCAGCCAAGTGCTTTTTCGCCTCGGCCACCGTGATGGTATCCAAAGCCTGCTCGTTTTCCTTACGGAAGTTGATGTAGACCTTCGGCACGTCGGTGAGAATGTAGAATTCATCAGCATGGATGTTGATGGCCGTCATGGCTGAAGCGAGGTCCTTGTCGATGACCGCCTCGATACCGCCAAGGCTACCGTCAGCCTTTTCGATGACAGGGATGCCACCACCACCTACGGTGATGACGATGTTGCCCTGCTCGGCCAACTGTTTCACCAGCTCAACATTCTGAATGGCAATCGGTTTGGGCGAAGCCACAACCTTGCGCCAGCCGCGACCTTTTGGGTCTTCCTTATAGACGGCACCCGTCTCAGCAGCGTACTTCTCAGCGTCTTCCTTGGAATAATAAGGGCCAACGGGTTTGGTCGGGTTTTGGAACATCGGGTCGTTCTTGTCGACCACCACCTGCGTCACCAAAGTGACCACATTGCGTTTGATACCTTCCTTGGCAAAGGTCTTACCCAGGCCCATCTCAATCATGAAACCGATAAGGCCTTGGGTCTCAGCCACGCAGAAGTCGATAGGCATACCTGGCACTCCAAACTGATGGTGACCAGCCTCATGCTGCAGCATAACGTTACCCACTTGAGGACCGTTGCCGTGGCCGATGACCAAATTATAATCGTTCTTCAGGAAAGGAAGCAGCGAATGGCAAGTCTCAGTGACGTTCTCCATCTGTTCCTTGTAGGTTCCTTTTTGACCGCCTCTCAACAGGGCATTTCCGCCGAAGGCGATGACTGCTAATTTCTTCATATTTCGGATTTAAGATTTAAAGATTCAAAATTCAAAGATTCAAAATTCAAAGATTGGCTTTTGGCTACTGGCCACTGGCAGCTTCAACAGAAGGAAAATCTCCCTTTTTCATTAAGCTGCCAGAGGCCAGCTGCCAGAAGCTATTATTTCCTATGATATGTCACGGAATAACCGTCCTGACCGATGACCAGCAGGCTATCATTAAGGGAGATGATGTTGTTGGTGTCGGCAAAGCTGGCCTGGGTGGTTCCATTCACCACGCCGTTGAGGATCAGCTTGTCGCCTACCTTTTCCCAGCTCTTGTATTCTCTGAAACCCGTATTGATGGACACCACTTCGCCATTTTCAAGCAAAGTGAAACCCACTTCTCCAAGGAGGCTGCCCTCGGCTGCGGGTTCAACCCAAGTTCCAACGATGGAAGGACGGGAACACGAGGCAAAAGCCAAACCCATCATTCCACATAAAGCAATGATAATCAATCGTTTGTTCATTTCTTACTCCTTTTTGTTTTGGAGCGGCAAAGATACGAACTTTTCTTTCACAAAATCAAGATTTTCAATTCTTTTTGGCTTTTTTCATCCTGTGCACCAAACGTTCCAATTCCCCAAGCCACAAAATCAAGGAGGTTCCAATGATGATGCGTACCCAGTCGCCCAAAGGCAAAGGCACTACATTGAACATCTCGCCGGCGAAAGAGATAATGAGCACCTGGCCAATCGCTATTATCAGTACAGTGATGCCAAAACCACGCCTTATATCCTTGTTCAACAAGCCCTTAAACGCAGAGTCCATAGTATAATATGCCTTTGCGTTGAAGATGTTCCAGAACTGCATGAAGACAAAAATGGTGAAAAGCAACGACAATTCCTTAGGCGTGAATCTTCCTCCAACATGATGGAAATTGAAATAACTCAAAAAATAGTCACGAATGGAGAACTCCGTCAACGAGTCGACATGGCAGTGCATGAAATATTGAATAAAGCCGAACAGCACCGCCACAAACAGCAAACCTGCACCAAAGATGCGCCTGCCCATATCCTTGGTGATGATGAAGGCATCACGCGCACGTGGCTTCTCGTTCAACACACTCTTGTCTGGAGGCAAGGATGCCAAAGCCATGGCAGCAAAAGTATCCATGATAAGGTTGATCCACAGCATCTGCGTCACGGTGAGGGGCGAATCCGTCCCCATCACCGCTCCCAGCAACACGATGAGACACGCCGCCACGTTGATGGTCATCTGGAACAGGATAAACCGCTGGATGTTATGGTAGAGCGAACGGCCCCACATCACAGCACGGGCAATGCTCTTGAACGAATTGTCGAGGATGGTGATGTCGCTGGCTTCCTTGGCCACCGAAGTGCCGTCGCCCATTGAAAGGCCGATCTGGGCACGGTTCAAGGCGGGTGCATCGTTGGTGCCGTCGCCTGTCACGGCCACCACCTCACCTGTCTCCTGCAACAGGCGCACAAGGCGCTCCTTGTCGACAGGCCTGGCTCGCGACATGATCTTCAGGTCACCAATGCGTTCTTTGAGTTCATCATCGGTCAACAAGTTAAACTGCTTACCCGTAATCATCTGTCGTTCAGGGTCATCATTCTCATCCCAAAGCCCCACTTGTCGGCCTATTTCGCGGGCCGTGCCTGGCGTGTCGCCCGTCACAATCTTGATGCCTATGCCTGCGTCGAGACAGTCCTTCACAGAATCAGCCACATCGTCACGAATGGGATCGATGATACCTACAACGCCAAGGAAACAAAGGTCCTCTATTGTCAGCTTGTTGTTGACAAACACCGTCTCTAATTCCTCCTTCGTGATGTATTTGTAGGCAAATCCCAAGGTACGCATAGCCTTGCTTTGGTATTCCAACAGCTTGCTTTCGACCTCCTGCTTCACCCAAGTAATGCCAGCCTCGCCATCGAGTTTCCTCACCGTAGCGCAACGCTTCAACAACATTTCGGGCGCACCTTTCACATACAAAATATACTCGCCTGCAAACGGTGCCTTGACCACTGTACACATATATTTATACCTTGGCGTAAACGGCAGCTGACGGACAATCTCCACTTCATCGCGAATCCTCACATAGTCAACATTGTTGTCGAAGAGCCATAGCAACAAGGCTCCTTCGGTGGGATTACCGATCACCTTCACCTTTTTCTTGTCGCTAAAGTCCAAAAATGCCGTCGAATTGATCGCAATGCCTTCTGCCATCAGATGGGCCACTTCGGAATTGTCAAACTGGCCATCCTTTAATCCGTAGATAAAACTGTCACCCAAGCTCATACGGTTTTTGGTGAGTGTACCCGTTTTGTCAGTACAAATCACCGTTGCCGCACCCATGGTCTCGCAAGCATGCATCTTACGCACCAAGTTATTGGTTTCCAACATCCTCTTCATGCTCATAGCCAAACTCAAGGTGACACTCATGGGCAGGCCTTCCGGCACAGCCACCACAATCAACGTGACAGCAATCATCAACGTGTTGAGCAGATAACGGGCAAAATCCATCCATTCGAAGGGCATGTGGTCATCATACATAAAATACATCAGCAGACGAAGCACGACAATCAAGCCGGCGATGACATAACTGGCTATGGTGATGCCATTACCCAATTTGTCAAGCTGTTCGTTAAGTGGTGTCTTCACCTTGTTGTCGATTTGCGCACCGCGATACACATCGCCCCATTCCGTGTCATCGCCCACCTTCTCGACCACAAAGATACCATGGCCTTCCATCACCGTGCAACCACGGCAGACGTAGTTGGAAGGATAAGTGGCCTCTTCCTTGAACTCCTCTTTATTCGTAGTCTTGCTGCACGATGGCTCGCCCGTCAGGTCGGATTCGTTCACCCGCATGGCCACGGCTTCCATCAAGGTGCCATCGGCAGGAATCTCATCACCCGTATTCAATATCACTGTATCGCCCACCACGACATCCTTACGCTCGATGCGCTGCACCAGTCCATCGCGATACACCGTCACCATCGTTTCATCTTCGGTCTGATTCAAAATATCAAACTTCTTGTTGGCGCTCACCTCGAAGACAAAACCCACCGTGGTAGCCAACATCACAGCCACGAATATGCCCAAAGGCTCCAAAAGCACCGAGAGCCCCTCGCTGCCCGTGAACAACTGATACAAAGAGACCGCGACTGACAACAACAATGCTATCAATAAGATGCGTATGATGGGATCGGAAAACTTCTCAAGAAACTGTTTCCAAAGCGGATCTTTTTGGGGTGGGGTCAACACATTGTCGCCATACTTTTTGCGACTTTCCTCAACTTCTTCCTGGGTTAAACCATTCTTATAATTATGTGCCATTCTGCTTGTTTATCAATTTTTGTTATTTTTGCACTGAAAAAAAAACAGCGGCAAAAATACAACCTCCCTACAAACTGAAAAGAGGTTGCAAGGTTACAACCCAAAATTTATAAAATAAGGCGATGAAATTCAGGGAAATACATAAGACAGCGTTGGCAAAGGTGATTTCTGATCTTGTCCAATGCGACGGTATCGTCAACCAAGGTGAGATTGATTTCCTACAACAGGTATACGCCCTTTTCAACATCACGCTCACCAGTCGAAAAAAAGCAACCAACCTCAGTCTTTCCGAAGCTGTCAACATGCTGAGAAGCCTTGGCAACCAAGAGAAAATCGCCATACTTCGAGTGTTTCAGCAACTCTCCCTTTCCGACGACTCCCTCGACCCTTCAGAGTCGCTGCTGATCACAGCGCTACTGCTCTCCATCGGCATCGAACTGCCTGAAACCCAAGGTCTCAATGCCAGTTTTGTCTCCATCCCTAGCCTTAGTTTCGACACGCGTAATGCTGTCCTTTATGTCGAGCCCAACTACAACAGGAAAGTCAACGCCTGCATCAAACGTGACTATGATGCCATTTGTGAGCTGCTACGCCAATCGCAACGTGAGTTCTTCTACCTCCCCAAAGCCATCGATGACCTCAAAAGCAAGAAAAAAACCTTCCGCAATACGCTCAGTTACATCGAGCCTACCCTATCCGATGCCCAGCTCGACCTCATCGACAAGCATCTTCCCAAACTCGACAGCGTGTTCCTTTCCAAGGAAATCTTCCTGAATTACCTTAATGCCAACGGATTGAAAATCAGCAAGCCTTCATTTTTCCTCAAGATTGGCAACATGAAGTCTGGCATTTACCAAGACTTTCTCATCCTTGAAACTGGCGACAACCCCTTGAAGACCTTGGAACGTCTCGTTCAACTGAATGACAACATCTTGAAAATCAACCCGCCTGTTGGCAACCTCAAGGAAGAAAGACTCATCCGAAAGCTGACTTTAAAAACCGAGGCGGAACAGAAAGAGGAGTTGAACTACACTGGATTCCACAAAATCATCCTCGACATCCTGCTGAAATACGACGGGTTACATGAAGTCAGTCGGCTGTTCATCACCCGAAAAGGCGACATCTTCCTCACCGACCGCAACAACACCGAAGTCAAGATGCCAGCCCTATGCAAGGCACTATACATCTTCTTCCTCATCCACGAAGACGGCCTCTCGCTCAATTACCTGAACGACCACAAGTCAGAGCTATACAAAATCTACAGCCATATCTCAACTTATGGTGATGAGGAACTGCTCAAACGAGCCATCGACAACCTCACCGACTTCATCGGTTCCACGATGAACGCCAACCTCTCGCGCATCCGCAAGGCTTTCCGCGACATTTTAGGCGACGAGGCCAACATCTACCTTATCAAAGGTGAAAAAGGTGGACGAAAAGTTGTCCACCTTGACCGTCACCTCGTGGTCTTTGAAGACCTCGAAGCTTTTCTCTAACCGAACGAATCCGATTGTATTAACAAATGAGGTTCCCTTTGGGAATGGAGAATGTCGGTAATATTACCAGCGGCGGCTTATAACGTCTTCCAAACGTAAACGTTACTTGCCGCCGCTGTTTACAAAAAAATTACAATTCCATTCCCGAAGGGAACCTCCTTTAGCACGTATGCCTTTTTATGCGTTTAACCCGCCCAACAGGAACGTGACATCGGAATTCGGGTCAATCTCGACCGATTCCTTGCCATAGCGCATAACGATCATCTTCTTGCCGCCCTTCAGCCACATCTTTTCATCGACCACCCACAATGCCGTGGCCTCGCGCAGGCCCACCACCGTCATATCCTGGTTGACAGCCAGATACTCGTTGATGCGGTCTTGGCGCGTCTCGCCGCCATGCTTGATCATCTTGTCGATTTCAGGATGCGGGTCGAGATAATGCGGATTGATTTGGAAAGGCACCAGGTTGAGGCACTTGAACGAAGCCGGTTGCACAATCGGCATGTCATTGGTAGTGCACAGCGTCGGGCAAGCCACATTGGAGCCCGCACTCCAGCCCATGTATGGAACTCCTGCAAGGGCGCGTTCGCGGATGGCGTCCATCAAACCGTAACGGTGCATCTCTGCCACCAGATGGAAGGTGTTGCCACCGCCTACTACGATGCAGTCGGCCTCGCGGACGGCTTTCACCTTGTCGTCGAAATGGTGTACCGAAGTAAAGTTCTCCAAGCCGAACTTGGTGCGGAACACATTCCTCACCTTCGACTCGTATGCGTCGTAGCTCTCGGGATAGACCATGCCGCCGATGTTGACACCCGCGAAGGGCACAAAGATGATGCGGCTATCCTTATTAATATGGTTCTGCAAGCAGAACAACTCGATTTGGGTCGAGGCCCAAGCCAGATAATTCTCGCCAAAGTTGGTCGAATTGCTGATCAGTAATAATCTCATAGTATAAAATGTTGGTTAACGATGGCGCAAAGATAGCAAAAAAGCGATTGTATTCACAAGAAAGCATCGAAATCACATTCCTTGGGACAAAAATATTAATTTGATTATCAAATATTTGCATAAAACAACAAAAATTTTCATGAAATTTTGCTTGCATGAATGAAAAAAGCTGTACTTTTGCAGTGTCAAAAACGACTGGACTAGTAGCTCAATTGGATAGAGTCCCTGACTACGGATCAGGCGGTTGTGGGTTCGACTCCC
>CACXXW010000057.1 GCA_902771635.1 uncultured Bacteroidia bacterium
GAAGTCGGTTTGGGCTATCTGAAGCTCGGGCAGTCGTCGAGTTCGCTCTCGGGCGGCGAGGCGCAGCGCGTGAAGTTGGCCTATTTCCTCATCAAGGGACAGGTGGAGAAGCCCACGCTCTTCATCTTCGACGAGCCGACCACGGGCCTGCATTTCCACGATGTGAACAAATTGTTGGAGTCGTTCAACGCCTTGATTGCCAACGGTCACAGCGTCATCATCATCGAACACAACATGGATGTCATCAAGTCGGCGGACTGGGTCATCGACCTGGGTCCCGAGAGCGGCAACAAGGGCGGCGAGATCGTCTTTGAAGGCACGCCCGAGGACTTGGTGAAGTGCAAGGCATCATATACAGGGAAAGCGTTGAAAAGCAAGTTGTAGTACTATGGCCAATGGCTTATGACTATGGCCGCCTCAACGTTCGTGAAAGCGGCCATAGTCATCGGCCATAAGCCATAGTCAGAAAAAGACCGAATTAGAAGAAAAAACTGACAACAATATGAAACCATCAGAGATAAACCAACCCTTGAGTGAGCGGCAGCAGAAGGTAGTGGACACCCTGCTAGGCCTCGGCATCGACTTCGACATCAAGTTCCACCCGCCGTTGGGTTCCATCGAGGAGTCGTTGGCCTACTGGGGCAAGTTCGAGGCAACACACTGCAAGAACCTGTTTTTCAGGAACCACAAGGGCAACAAGCACTACCTCGTCATCTTCGAGTGCATGCACCAGATGGACATCCACGACCTCGAGCAGCGTCTGCACCAAGGCAAGCTCACCTTCGCCTCGGAGGCCCGCATGGAGAAATACCTCGGCCTGAAGCCCGGCAGCGTCTCCCCCTTCGGCCTCATCAACGATGAGAACCACGAGGTACACCTCTTCATCGACAAAAACCTCTTGAATGCCCCTCGTTTGAGCTTCCATCCCAATGACAACACGGGGACGATTATCATTAGCCAGGAGGACTTTATCAAGTTTTTGGAGGCGATGGGGAATAGTTATGAGTTTGTGGAGCTGTATGATTAATGAATCTTTTTTTGCTATTTTTGCCCTCAAAAGTACACCATGAATGCAAATCAAGAAAACTTAGGGCAGATTCTACTCTATCAGACTCCTGACGGGGTGTCACGAATAGAGGTGCATTTGCAGGGAGAGACGGTTTGGCTCAACCTTGACCAGATGGCAGAGCTTTTCCAACGCAACAAGTCCACCATCTCAAGACATATCAAGAACGTTTTTGAAGAAGGTGAATTGAATAAAGAAGTGGTTGTTGCATATTTTGCAACAACCACTCAACACGGAGCCATTGACGGAAAATGGCAGACGCACATGGTTGAATACTACAACCTTGACATGATTATCAGCGTCGGGTATCGTGTACATTCCTATCGCGGTGTCCAATTTCGCATGTGGGCCACAGGCGTGCTGAAAGAATACCTTGTGAAGGGATTTGCGATGAATGACGACCTGCTGAAACAGGCTGGAGGAGGCAATTACTTCGATGAACTTTTGGCTCGTATCCGCGATATACGCTCATCCGAAAAGGTTTTTTATCGGAAGGTGCTTGAAATCTATGCCCTTAGCATCGACTACGACCCACGAGTTGAGATGACACAGGAGTTTTTCAAGACGGTACAGAACAAGATGCATTATGCGGTACATGGACATACGGCAGCGGAAATCATCTTTGACCGCGCCGATGCCCAAAAAGATTTCATGGGATTGACTTCTTGGACAGGTGCCCTACCAAAGAAGACAGATGCAGAAGTGGCAAAGAACTATCTCTCCCAAGAAGAAATCGCCACTCTCAACCGCATTGTAAGTCTTTATCTTGACTTTGCCGAACTGCAGGCCGAGGAACACCGGCCAATGTACATGAAAGACTGGATAGCTATTCTGGATGACTTCCTACGCATTTCCAGAAAAGACATTTTATCACATGCAGGACGTGTTACAGCGCAACTGGCAAAGGCCAAGGCTGACGCCGAATACGACAAGTTCAAGGAACGGACAAAGAATGAGTTGACGCCCGTAGAAATACATTTTATCGAGCAATTTGAGCGTGAGCAGAAGCTCATCGAGAGCCAGGTAAAAGGAAAAGAATAGCTTCTTCGAGGAGGATTTTATCAAGTTCTTGGAGGCGATGGGGAATAGTTATGAGTTTATTGAACTATATGATTGAAAATGAGCAAAAACCGAAATGAATTTGGTTATTTGTCGCGGTTTCGTATGGTTATTTGGCGCACTTTTGTTTGGTTATTTGGCGCAAATCCCAACTACAACACGGGGACGATCATCATTAGCCAGGAGGACTTTATCAAGTTTTTGGAGGCGATGGGGAATAGTTATGAATTTATTGAGCTTTATGATTAACCCCACCTTCGATATCCGACCATGTGAGGTGTATTGGTTCTATAATTATCGCTGTTAAGTTGTTCCGTATATTCACAATAGGGATAATTGGTACAACCAACGAACCAGTGTCCATTTGGTCCTCTTCGTTTTACAAGAAATCCGCCACAAGAAGGACATTTTTTCGGATTTAATAGAATTGTTGCGTCGCGCAAAGTGTATTTGCATTTTGGAAAGTTTGAACAACCCACAAAGGCTCTACCTTCATGTTCTACTTTTAAAAGGACGCCAGTCTTACAATAAGGACAATTTGTCCGATTCTCATCAGTTTCCTTTCTAATTGAAGCAAAACACACCGATTTTGATTCTGAAAACTCTTTAAAAAATGGAGAAGGATTTTTGTTGTCAGTAAGAACAAAAACTCTGTTTTTAGTGCGAGTTATTGCTACATAAAACAGCCGTCGTTCTTCTGCAAACTTAAAACTATCAGCATTCGTAAGAACTAGATTCAAAACATCGTCATCGGCAATCTGGTTTGGAAAGCCAAGTTTATCATTTTTAAAATTCAAAACTATCACATTGTCGGCTTCCAATCCTTTAGATTTATGTACCGAAAGAAACTCTATCTTTAATTCGGGCATATACAAATACTCCAGTTTCTCGTGCATATATTCATAGATGATTTTGAACAAACCAGTCTTCTTAACAATGTCCAAATCATAGTTTGTCCTTCCTAATATCAAGATAGATGAATTTGTCCCAAATTCAGAAACTATTTTGTTTATTGCCTTTTGAAGAACCTGTTTTGGTTCATCATCAAAGCCCCAGAAAACAAGCGGATACTCCAAATTCTTATCAGAACGCAAATCTTTCCTTAATTGGAGAGGATTTTGGATAATGAAACGGGAAGCCTTGTCAATAAGTTGCTGAGAGTTTCTATAAGTTTTTTCAATTTTCAATACTTTTGTGTAACCAAAATACTTCTCAAAATCAGTAAACAAAGATATGTCGCTCCCTGCAAAACGATAGATCGACTGCCAGTCATCGCCAACACAGAAAACTTTTGCATTGGTCCTGTCGGCAATTGCCTTAAGAAAATTAAAGCGAGATTTTGAGATGTCCTGATATTCATCAACAATTATGTATTGATAATGCGGAATGTCACACCCAAGAACCACTTTATCAGCAGCATTGTTAATCATATCAGAGAAATCAATTGCTTTGTTCGCAGATAGATAGTTCTGGTATTCTAACAAAAGAGTTTTTATTATATTCAAAAATAAGCTGGTTCGTTCACATAGGAACACATTATCCTCTTTGGTAAAATAATTATGCCTTATAGTTTCGATTTCATCTATCTTGTAATTATTTGACTTAAAAAGAGTAATAAAAGTGCAACATAGTTTGATAAACTCCGAAAAATACTTGTTGCTTTTGCTGGCATATACCGTATTGAACACATCTGTGAAGTCCCTATTCTTGAACTTAATTCCATTGGCAAGCAATAATTCTTCAAGTTTTTTCAGTAATACTCCTTCTGAACTATAGTAGGAATAAGTTTCTATTAATTTGGTGTTATTTTCCGCATGAAATTCTCTTTTCCATCGAATACTATCTAAATACTTTTTCTCCTCAACTGGGGAAAGCCATGGAACCGTATAATCCTTTGAGATTCCAAAATGTTCCAAATAGATGTCATAATCTGTTAGATAAAAGTCAGGACGATATGCCTTTCGTAAAGGATCAGCACTTTCATATGGATAGAGTCTTTCATACTCATAATTGACGCCATGCATGAAAAGATAGTTAGCAATCTTTGTTTCTTCAAGGCTTTTTACTTTCTCGTTGTTTAAAGTGGTATATACCTGCGCTTTTTCAGCACTTTTATCACGAATAAAACTCTCGCGTTCGTATTTCGATTTAAGTGTTTCAAGATCCGCGGTCTTTTCTTCCTCGTATAATTCTCCAAGCGATGAACAATCCTCCAATCTATCTGGAATTTCAAGATAGTAAGTAAAATACTCTGTCAAACTTTTTATAAGGTCGGGATATTTCAAAAGTTCCTTCTCAAAAAAGTTATGAACAAACCGACTAAGTCCATCATCATCAGAAACTTCCGGTCTATATCCATCTGCATTTTTGATTATATCAAGTCCAAGTTTGTGAAAAGTTGTGGCTTCTGCATTAATTCCAAGTTTTTTCTGAATCCTATCAGTCATTTCCTGAGCCGATTTCCTTGTAAAAGAAATCAGGAGTATGTCTGTTGGATCAACTTTCTTTATTTCGCAAAGATACTTAACTTTTGCCGCAATAGTCAGCGTTTTTCCGCTACCTGCGCCTGCAAGAACAAGTATTCTATCTTCATCTGTAATTACTGCTGTCCTTTGCTGCTCATCCAAAGATTTACCATCTATATTTGAGAATAAATCATCATATTTGATTGATTCTGACCGAATATAGTTTTCGTTTGCATTATTGAAATAATTGTGAAGAGAACCATACACTGTCTTAAATTGTTCAATTTCAGTATGTTCAATATCAGTTTCGCGAACATCGGCATTATTTATCTGCAATGAAAGTTCATGCCATTTCTCCTCAAACCACTTTTCTATATTATGAGTAACATATTGATTTGTAATTTCGGATAGTTCTGTAAAAAAAGCAGATACTTGTTCGGATAGTTCTTTTACTATTTCTTTTCTCTTGATTTCTACATTGGATTCTGAGATAGACTTATGAAGGTGTTTATAAGTTTCTTTAAATTGCAGAATTCCAGCATACGCATTGTTCTTATTAGATAAGTGGTATTTCGAAACATTTGAATATAAGTTATGCCATTTTCCCACAGAATCATTTTCCTCTGATTCAGAAACATAATGTTTTAGAATATTAGCGTATTCAGAATTAAAAACGACTATTTGCCCATTTATGTTATCTATATTCTGCTCTAATATCTTAGCTGTCTTTTTGCGTTTAAAAACAAGTAAAACAGCAATTAGACAGATGATTAATGCTACTATGATTAGAATTACAATGCGCATCTTTTATGATTCAATCCGCAAAAATAGTACTTTTTCATTCCTCCCCATACTCCAAAACCATTTCCCCTTCTCCCTGTGCAATCTGTTTGGCGTTCATGGTTTCTCAATCACTTCCCAATGGCCGCCTTTGTCAGGGCCGATTCTGATAATTAGGCCATGTGCTTGCATATTTTTTAATTGCCATTTTATTCCGTCAGGAGTTATACCACATAATTCAGATAGTTCTTTTCTACTAATAAATGGGTTTTGTTTTATGCACTCTAATATTTTCTCCGTAGTTTTCTGGGTAGTTTTCTGGGTAGTTTTCTGGGTAGTTTCCGAACCACCTTCTGTTTCCTGGCCACTTTTCTGCGATGTGCCATTATTAATCGCCACAAAACGCTCCCTTGGGATGGTCGCCAACATGCCACCACGCACCAGCTCAAATGAAGGGAATTGCAACTTCTCACTCTTAAACGCCTTGCGTATCTTCTCGTAACCGCGTCCCCAAGCCTCAATGAAGCCCGCCAGATAAAACACTTTGGCAATAAGCATGTTGCGCGGACGGGAGTCATGCTCGGCCATCAAGGTTTCAACAGTAAAGCCTTCAGGCAACGTGCCAATGTTCCACAGTTCAACACGGTCGTCCCAAACCCGCATCTGAATGAAGGTGCCAGTGTAGTCTTTATGTACGATGGCGTTACAGATGATTTCACGCAAGCCATCCTCTGGGATTTCTAGAGGTTCTTTGCGAAACAATCCCTCATAATGTATAGGCGAAACAAGATATTTGCTCCTCAACGTGGAAATCACCCTGTCGGGCATCATAATCAGCGGACAGATAATATTGTCTTGGATGATCAGATTGTCGCGACTCACCTGAAAACGACCTATTCTGAAAATGGCACTCATGTTCCATCGTTCAATGTCCTTGCCAAACAGAAGCAGTGCAGCCATCGTCAGATGTCCTTGGTCATCAACGAGTTTCAAGTTGCGAAGGATTTTCTCCGTACTGTCATTGCGTGTTTCCGGGTCAATACGTTGAGCCTCTATCGCGTGTCGCATGAAATAGTCAACAGCTTCGCGATCAATGTCCTCAATACTCGCATTGGGCTGAATCACAGCATCCCACGACAAATTCATCTTCCGCAGCAAAAAACTTTGCAGTGCACTGCCATTCATCTCTTGTAAGGTCGTTCCTGAGCGGTAATAATACTTGCCACGATAGGAAACGGGCTGCTCCGAAGCGGAAACACTGATGGATAGATATTCCTTACCATCTTCTGCCAACAAATTGACAGTGGCAAGCAATCCCATCGTTTGGTTAATGAGGTTGGGCAACTATTCAAGCAGTTGCTTGGCGTTTTCTATCCCCACCACACTGCCTTTATCGTCCACACCAATATACAAAGTGCCGCCTTGCGCATTGGCAAAGCCACACAACTCGGCCAGAAAATCATCCCGCCATTGCCGCTTGAATTCTATGTTTTGTGTTTCCTTCATTACATATTTAGTTCATAACTTATCCGCAAATATACAACTTTTTTATTCCTCATCAACTCCTAATTGTTTTCAACGGGTAACAATTTGTTCCATGTTGGCTTTCTCACCGTTTTCACCCGTTACATTTTGTAACAGCTTTATTTCTGTAAAACTGTACGATTGACCCTAATCACCATCCCCAAAGAATAGCGAAAACACGGCTCCATAATGTGCAAAACCTGTCTTGGTAATAACTACCCTGTCATTTTCGCTCCTGGATAAAAGGCCGTGTGAGAAGCAGAAGCCAAGTCTTTCATCCAAGAAACCCTTGTCTATCCCCAACTCCAACAGTCTATTGACAGAAAAAGAGCCATTGTATGCGGATATGGCCATGTACTTTGCGACCAGCTCTTTTGAAGGCAACAAATAAGTGTACTCTTCTCGATAACCACTATCGTTCAAGGCTTCCAGAGGATTCTTCGACAGCTTCCCCACATTATACGACACACCGGCACGACTCATGCTTTGCGCCGACAAGCCAAATCCTTTGTAGGAAGCGCCGTTGATCATCCTTTCACGGAGATAAGAAGAAACGCCAAAATCATCAGCATCCATGGAGAATGTGTTTTGGCCAAACCTTCCCATGTAACCCATGCCAATTATACCATCGTAATACCGCGAATATTGGTCATACAACGCTTCTTTCGAAAGTGAAGCGTTTGATGCAAGCATATTTGTCCGCAACTCATATAATGTAACCTGATGCGGATGCAGGTGGCCGATAAGTTCAAGGTCTCGGTCGATTGAAGCCTCGTTTTGTCCTTGAAAGCCATACATGAAATCAAGGTTTACCTTTTTGATGCCGATTCGTTCAGCCATGGCAAGCCAATCCGACATCTGTCTTTCATCACTGCCCAACCGATGATGCCTTTTCATGATGGCATCACAGGAAGACTGTACTCCCAAAGACAACCTGTGTATGCCTGCATTTACAATACCCTTCAATTTCGCTTCCGTAAGGGTGTCAAAAGTGGCTTCAATGCTTGGCTCGTATCCAGCAGACAGTTCCAATCCCGCCAAGGCGTTCCTATATACCTCCATCAGCAACAAGAAGTTCTTTTCCGACAAAGCGGTGGGCGTTCCGCCTCCTATATCACAACCCATAAGCGTAAAGCCATGGTTTTGCTCTTTGAAATGCCTGATGTCATTAGCCACTGTCCGAAGATAGCTTTCCTGCCTACCTTCATCAGGGCACAGCATTCTAGTGTATTCGCAAAACGAGCATAGCTGCCTGCAAAAAGGAATATGGATATAAAACGATAGCCGTTTTTCATCGTTGAAAGGAAGCGGCCCCTCCACGCGATATTTTGCCCAATCCTCAGGATGCAACGGATATGAAGTGTTCAACCGCGGATCGTCCTTCCTTGACTCATATAGTTCAGCTATTGTCATACTTCAATAGATGATGTTGTTTTGATGAAAGCCCTGACGCAAAAATTCCCCATCATAGACCAACGATGATTCACAATACTGAGGATTGGCATAGTTTCGCATATAGATCTCCAATATCTTCAAGTTTTTGTTGTAAAGATAGTTGGAGCATTTACAGTCGCTACCCCTATCCATAGACTTGGTGAAATAGACATGTGGGAGGGTGTCAAGATGGATGTCCTCCAAATCCACGAAATGGTCTTGACAAAAGGCGTTCACTTTCATCAATGCGACAAATCCGATCCTGGGAAGGCCAAGCTCCAAAGCGAAATCAAGCATTTTGGAAGCTTTCTCGGGTGAGTCGATGTATCCTTTGATCAAGTTGCAGCTTGCATTAAGACGTTGCCTGTCTATTCCTTCAAAATCGAACGCTTTGTTTGGGATTTCACATCCATATAATTCAGAGAGTTTGGATAAGTCATAGTGATGAAGCGACATGGAAATGCTATCCCAACGCGGATGATGCATAAGTCTCTGGGATTGTGGCAGCAGCCCATTTGTGTTCAGGTGCAAGTGTAAATCAGTAAAGTCAGGATCCTCCATCTTTTGAAGGATTTCCTCCACCAATGCCGAAACTACCGACGGCTCTCCGCCCGTGATGTTCACTCGATTCACCCTAATTCCCGAGGTCTTCAACTCCCTAATGATTTCAAGCAATTTGGGCACATTAAAAGGTGCGCTTGGCATCGAGGTTTCAGCATTGCTACAAAACAAGCAATGGGCGTTGCAGCTTTTAGTGACTTTGACGAATAGGTTGACCGACGGGTCGATGGGTTGCCCTGGTTCATCCAAGCAGTTACAACCGAAACGTTTAATCTGTAGTTCTTTGCCAAATGCTTCCATTAGCAATGCCCTGCGTTCTTGCGTATTCTTTGCAAAAAACGACTTTTGTCAGGAAGAATGTCAAACTCCATTTTTCCATGCCCTTGTTTGAAGATAGGCTTTGAATCGTCACCAACCGGCACGTAGTACTCTCCTCTTAATTCATATTTGCCATTTCTGCATTCGCGCCTGAGAATGCTTTCAACAAGCTCCATTTCATACAAAGTATGATGTGCATAAGGGCCTTTGCCGTCGCCACATGACTTGACAAGCAATGGGCTTCCCGAACAATGATCCAAATAGTTGTCGTCCAGCAGATACACGGGAGCCGTACCTGTCCTTTTCGGATAATACACTTTCGGATGACATGGTCCATCTTGCTTGTACTCGTTTCTGATAACATGTTTCAGTCCGTACTCTTCAACGCTTTCTTCGTGTTCGGTGAACATCTTTTTCTCCAATAGCTCATTGCTCATGTAACCGTTATCTTGGATCTCATCCCACAACAGTTCCAGCCCTTGCTTGAAATAGGAAAGCGGATAGCGAAATGGGTCGTTCATGAAACGGTTGTCACCACAATTAAACCTACCGTATGCAATTGAACTCAAATCATTCATTAAATCAGAAGCGGTGGTGTAATGCATAATGTCGTTGAGCAAAGCCGCAAGTCTTAACATTTTGGTCTTCTCTCTACGGCTGTATATGATTTCCAATGGATTGTTTTCATCTGACGCAGATAGGTTGTCCACCATTTCGATAAACTTATCAAAATCCAGATAGCCGTAATTTGAAAACAATGTCGACTCGTTGTCCCGTATTAACCCTTCAACCATCTTGCATATCTCATAACTAACGGTTCCCCTTTCCCTATACGATTTGATCACATCGTCAAAATCCTGCATAAAGCTTTCCAAATCAGAATAACGGTTCTGATTGTTAAGCGTCATGGCTATATCTGCCAAAGTGCGGGCTTGTCCATGTTGGTACAATCTAATGCTAGTGGTGCGTGTGATCCCAGGAAAAGGTTCATCGGACCTCCTTGCCGACAGTTGCTCGATGATTTTTGTGAAAGATTCAGGCAAACAAACATTCTCTAAGGTCAGTGCGTCAACGAACAAAGGAGCGATGTCTTGGTCATTGAAACCAGCAATGCCGCATCCTATGCGTGTGACATAGAAAAACATCTCCGTATGTTCCTTGGCGAAGTCTATGAACTGATCGACATAGGGTTTGATGGTTTCGACACCACCTTGCATGGTTGGAATGGCATAGCTTTGTCCTTGCAAGCCGACACCTTGTCCCCATATAGCTCCGAATTTCATCTGTGCGACTCTCGCCGCACCACCGCCGTGATGCCCTTGAAGGTTGCTGCCAAAAACGAACACTTCATCCGGCTTCAATGAAGAAATGGCATCTGGCGTATGAAACGGTCGCTCTATGCCTTTGTAGACTCTTTGACTGTTTGGTGTTTGCATATTCTGATCTGATTCTTTCATTTACTTTGCAAATAAACGAATTTTCAGCTCATCCAGCAAGATTTTTTGTATAACTTTGCATCGAAATATAATTCTATGTCACAAAACCACTGTTATGAATAACGAAGAAAAAATCAAGCAAGCCGCCGAAATCCTCTCCAAGGCGAAGAACATCGTGGGCTTCACTGGAGCAGGCACTTCCGCAGAGAGCGGCATCCCGCCTTTCCGTGGTGAGGGCGGCATCTGGAACCAGTACGACCCCAACTCACTCGACATCGACTTCTACTACCGCCACACCAAGGAGTCGTGGAAGATCATCCGCGAAGTGTTCTATAACTTTTTCAGCAACAAGGACATCAAGCCCAATCCTGGGCATCTCGTCCTTGCCAAATGGGAGAAGGAAGGCCGGCTGAGCAGCGTCATCACGCAGAACATCGACGACCTGCACACCGTGGCGGGCAACACTGTGGTGTATGAGTTCCACGGCAACATGTCGCGCTTTGTCTGCACCAAATGCGGCCACAAGGTCGACGCCAAGAGCCTGACACTTACTGAGGAACCGCCCCGTTGCGCCCAATGCGGCGGACTGATGAAGCCCGACTTCATCTTCTTCGGCGAGGGCATCCCTGAGGACGCTTATTACGGCTCGGTGCGCGCTGCCGAAAACTGCGACGCTTTTGTCATCATCGGCACTTCGGGACAGGTCAGTCCGGCCAACATGATTCCTGGCATCGCCAAGCGTAACGGTGCCAAGATCATCGAAATCAACATGGAGCCTTCGACCTATACGAACTACATCACGGACATCTATCTCGAAGGCAAATCAGGCGAGATACTGCCTGCGATTGATGCCTTGATGACTAGGTAAACACCGTCTCGAACATCCTGCGGTAGGCTTCAACCTTTTTGTCAAATGACAAAGGATAAGCGCGTGATGATGAAGGTAATCTATAGAGTGTAAGACCTTCTCTTAGCATGAGTTGTTCGTTAGGAGAAGGAATCGAATTCGTATTGTAATAAGTGCATACTTCCGTGGTGGCTTTTTCGCCCGTCGTGGCAATTGAGTGGCATTGCGGTATTTGTTTCAGTAGGGCTTCAATATCGGTATGTTCCACAATCTCCAAGAAAGCATCCGAGGCATTGCCTTTCAGTCGATTGACCGCCATGGCTGTATCGAAAAGTGCAATACCTTTTTCGTTCAGAAATGCCACGATTTCATTCATTTTG
>CACXXW010000058.1 GCA_902771635.1 uncultured Bacteroidia bacterium
TACTTGCTCCAGGTGATATCCTAACTCTTTGGTTCTCACCGCCAAATCTGCCATGTCCTCAAGGTAACAATCAGGGTGCGAGGAAATGAAATAGGGGATGAGTTGTTGGTTCAGATGCTCTTTTTCGTTGATTTGGTCGAACTTCTTCTTCAGTTTCACGAACATGTCGAACTTGGGCTTGCGCATGAGCTTGAGGACGGCATCGCTGGTGTGTTCGGGTGCTACTTTCAGTCGACCGCTGACATGTCTCGTGACCAGTTGGCGGAAGTATTCATCGTAACCCATAGCCTTGTTTTCCTCTGGAGTGCTTTCGTGTAGGAACAGATCATAGCGGATGCCTGAGCCGATGGTGGCTTTTTTCACTTTTGGGTTTGCGTCTACCTCTTTGTATATCTCGATAAGCGGATGATGGTCGGTGTTGAGGTTTTTGCAGACGGTGGGCTGTAGGCAGGTGGGACGGGCGCATTTCTCGCAAAGGGTTTCATCCTTGCCTTTCATGTGATACATGTTGGCCGAAGGTCCTCCAAGGTCGCTGATGTAACCCTTAAAGTCCTCCATTTCAGTGACTTTTTCCACCTCACGCATAATGGATTCCTTGCTGCGTGAAGCCACGAACTTACCTTGGTGCGCCGAGATGGTACAAAACGCACATCCGCCGAAGCATCCCCGATGTAGGTTGACGGAATGCCGATGGTAAAAGTCGGCAAGGGTGGGTTGATGACAAGCCTTAGGTTGCCAATATCTTGGATTAATCTAGCTGCGTGTTTCTTATTGGATTCTTCCTCAATATGACGGAAGTTGGAGGCGTATTTCTTTTTGTCTTTTAAACAAACTTCATGTGACACGAGTTCGATGGTCTCGCCATCGAAATTGGGAAGTGACTGTTTCTTGTCTTGCAAAAAGAAGGTCTGCTTGATGTCGGTCAGTTCGCTGACTTTCTTGCCGTTTTGGATGGCTTTGGCGATTTCCACCATGGTGAGTTCGCCCATTCCGTAAACGCCTAGGTCGGCTTTCGAGTCGACCAAGATGCTGGGTTTCAAGCAGTCATCCCAATAGTCGTAGTGTGTCACACGTCGCAGCGAGGCCTCGATGCCGCCGATGATGACGGGCACGTCGGGATAGAGTCGCTTGAGGATGTTGGTGTAGACGATGGTGGCGCGGTCGGGACGGAAGCCCGCCTCGCCACCCGGCGTGTAGGCATCGTTGCTGCGCAGGCGCTTGTTGGCAGTGTAATGGTTCACCATAGAGTCCATGCAGCCCGCCGATACGCCGAAAAACAGTCTCGGTCTGCCGAATTTCTTGAAGTCGCGCAGGTCGTCACGCCAGTTGGGTTGGGGGATGAGAGCCACTCGGAAGCCATTATGTTCCAAAACCCTTCCGATGACGGCTGCTCCAAACGCAGGGTGGTCGACATAGGCATCGCCTGTGACAAATACAATGTCCACTTCATCCCAACCGCGCAGGTCGGTTTCTTTCTTCGTAATGGGAAGCCAGTCGAGTAGCGTCATTCCGCTGAATTTTTTGCAAAGATAATTATTTATTGAAAACCCTTCTTTATCTCAAAAAGAATTCCGACCTTTGCAGCCGCAAAAATTGAAGCTTATCTATTATTTAAAGAATTATAAATCAAACATTTATGAAAAAATTTAACGACATAATGAAGGAAATTGGCCAGGCTTTGGTCAGCAAAAAGTTTTGGGTTGAGCTGCTGATTATGACTTTTGGCATGTTCATGACCGGTGTTTGCGTCTATTATTTCCTCGTTCCCAGCAAGCTGATTGTGGGTTCCATCTCGGGTCTTTCCATCGTGTTGACCAACATTTTCAACGGTATGGGCATCAGCATTGGCCTTCCTACGATGATTACCGTCATCAACGCTATCTTGTTGATTCTTGCCTATATCCTCGTTGGCAAAGAATTTGGACTTAAAACGGTTTATTGCGCCTTGATTCTTGGCCCTATGACAAAGTTCTGCGAATGGCTCTATCCTTGGCAGAATTTTGCCACCCCAAACGATTACCTGGTTAATATGGGTGTCGCTCCCGACCAAGCTTTCTCTGTGATGGGCAATCCTTGGTTCGACCTGCTCTGCTGCGTGATTATCCTTAGTGCGGCACAAACGCTGATGTTCTCTATCAATGCCTCCACTGGCGGCCTCGACATTTTGGCCAAGATCGTCAACAAATACCTACATTTCGACATGGGTAAGTCGGTGAGCGTGGCTGGCGCTATCATCTGCCTCACGGCTTTCGCCATCAACCCCTTCCAAATGGTTGTCATCGGCCTCATTGCCACTTGGATCAACGGTATGGTAGTGAATATGTTCACGGCTAATTTGAACCAACGCAAGCGTGTTTGCATTGTTTCTAAGGACTACGACCGTATTCGTCATTACATCATTGATGAACTCCACCGTGGTTGCACACTTTATGAAGTTATCGGAGGTTACACCAATGAAAAGTCGATTGAATTGGAGTCCTTGCTCACCAACGATGAGTTCTCGAAGTTGATGGAATACCTTGGCAAGAACGAAATCAATGCCTTCACTACTGCCGGTAACGTCAGTGAGGTTTACGGTTTGTGGGCAAAAGACAGACATCGTACAAGAAAGCACGCAGAAAAGCGTTAATATAATAGTAAGATTGTTTTTTCATGGTCCCGCGGTTTGGAGTTTCTCCAGCCGCGGTTTTTTTGTATCGAAAAAATGACTATTTTTGTGCCAAATTAAAACCTGACAAAATGGAAAAGCTTTTAGACAAATTCCTGAGATACGTCTCTGTGGAGACCACCTCCGATGAAAACTCCGAATCACAACCCAGCACAGCCAAACAGCTGAACTTGTTGAAAATGCTTTGCGATGAACTGCGAGCTATGGGCGTTAAGGCAGAACTGGACGAATATGGCTATGTGATGGCCACCATCCCCTCCAATGTCGACCGCGAGATTCCCGCCATCGGCTTCATCGCCCATGTGGATACTTCACCAGACGCTTCGGGTGCCGACATCAAGCCGCATATCATCCCGAACTATGACGGCAACGACATTGTGCTGAACAAGGAAAAGAACATTGTTCTTCGTGTTTCTGAGTTTCCTGAGATGGCGCAGTATAAAGGTCAAACAATGATTACCACTGACGGCACAACCTTGCTTGGCGCTGATGACAAGGCGGGTGTGGCCGAAATCATGTATGCCGCCCAATACATGATGGAGCATCCCGACTTCAAACATGGCGAAATCAAGATCGGATTCACTCCTGATGAGGAAATCGGTCGCGGTGTGGTGAAGTTCGATGTGAAGAAGTTCGGGGCAAAGTATGCCTACACGATGGATGGCGGCGAAATCGGTGAGTTGGAGTATGAGAACTTCAACGCTGCTGGAGCCAAGATTCACATTCAAGGCAGCAATATCCATCCTGGTTATGGCAAGGACAAGATGGTGAACTCAATGCTCATCGCCATGGAATTCAACGGGATGCTGCCTGTGGAACAGCGTCCGCGTTTTACACAGGGCTATGAGGGCTTCTTCCATCTGACCGAAATCAACGGCACGGTGGAGGAGACCACGATGTCGTATATCATCCGCGACCACGACCGTGAGAAGTTTGAGGAAAAGAAGGCCTTGATCACTTCTGTTACGGAGTTCTTGAATAAGAAGTATGGCGATGTGGTGAAGCTGGAACTGAAGCACCAGTATTACAACATGCGTCAGGAAGTGGAACCGCATTTCTTTATCGTCGAAAGAGCCATTAAGGCCATGGAAATGGCCAACATCAAGCCGAAAGTGCAGCCCATCCGTGGCGGCACCGACGGCGCCAACCTCTCTTTCATGGGTCTGCCATGTCCCAACATCTTCGCGGGCGGACACAACTTCCATGGCAAGCTAGAATATGTCCCGTTGGAAAGTATGATGAAGGCCTCAGAGGTGATTCTGAACATCATCACCTTGTTCCAAGCTGAGGGCTGAGGAATATGAAGGAAATGACCTTGAGTAAACGACAGAAAAACATCACGCTGGCATCGGTTCTCACCTTTGCCGGCGTGTTGTATGCCCTTATCTCTTTGGTCAACCATTATCTTTTCAAGACTTACGCGCTCGACTTGGGGCTTTACACTCATGCGATGTATGACTACACGCATTTTCGCGTTGACGATTGCAGCATTTTCAAGGCTGTACCGCAAAGCATACTCAGCGACCATTTCGACTTGTATTTGGTCATTTTGTCGCCGTTGATATATGTGTTTGGAAGCTACACCTTGCTCATCGTTCAGATTGCTGCGGTGCTGTTAGGTGGTTGGGGAGTCTATAAACTCATTGGCCTATATACGGAGGATGATTGGATGCCGATTTTGGCCACAGTGGTTTTTTTCTTCTCGTTTGGAATCATTCATGCTTTGGCCTACGACTATCATTCCAATGTGGTGACAGCCATGATGTTGCCTTGGTTGCTCTACTTCCTGAAAAAGCGTCATTTTGCATTGACTTCCTTGTTTGTTGTGCTGTTTGTCATCGGAAAGGAGAACATGTCGTTATGGCTGTTTTTCATTGCCATCGCTTTGATGTGGGATTATAGGAAAGACAAAGGAGCTCTTTGGCATTTGTTGGCATACGCAGTGTTTTCTTTGGCTTACTTTTTCATAATCAATATGATAGTAATGCCGAGAATAGGTGGTAGTGGAGGAGGTTTCGCCCGTTATGCCCATTTGGGCGATAATTATGTGGACATCGCACAAAGATTGGTTATGCATCCATGGGAAACAGTTCAGATGTTGTTTACCAATACCAACGGTATTTCAAAATATGATGGGATAAAAGAAGAGTTTTATTATTGCGCACTTGCTACAGGATTGGTGCTTACTTTCATGAAACCTAATTATTTGCTTATGCTTGTCCCGATTATAGCGCAGAAAATGCTGTCCGTTGACACCATGTTTTGGGGCATTTCCTTCCAATATTCCATTGAGTTTATGCCAGTTATTGTCATCGCTTCGTTTTTGGTCATCATCAAATTGAAGAAACATGTTTGGCGGATTGTATTGGCCTCTTGTCTGCTGTTGTCAACCGTATTGACGACTTTTTACACCATTGGCATTCCAAAATCGCAGGTCTGGCTCGATCAGTTGTGTGTCTATCAGGGACGGCATTACGAGCAAAAGAATTTCGATGTGCACTACGCCTACGAGGTTATCGATATGATTCCCGACGATGCTTCAGTTTGTGCCATTACACCATTTGTGCCTCACCTTGCTATGCGCGATGAAATCCAGAATTTTGCCAACACGAGGAACATCAAAACCGATTATGTGCTGATGACGGAGCCGTATTTTGAATATGAGCGTGAAGGGGTGCTGGTGCTCAAGAATCGAAATGAATATGAGACGGTTGCGACCGATGGCACTATTTATCTTTTGCGGCGGATTGTGCCATGAAATCTTGTAAGGTAGGCGGCAAATCTGTCAAGTCTTTGCAGGTGTAGACAAAGAAGTTTTTTGCAGGCTTTCCACAACGCTCGATCTCAATTGTACCGACCAATTCGATCTCTTTGAAATACCACTGATATGTCTCTTTCGGATTCTTCATGTAGCGGCTGTCGGAGAGGAACCAGTAGTTTTCGCCAAGATGGAATCCGCCTCGTTCATCGTTGATCCATAGGTATTTGTGCAAAAATTCGGGCCAACCTAAGCCCATTATCCTCATGCCTAAAGGTCGCGCCACGTAATAGTCGAGATTGGCGAGAGGGAACCATTGGTTGGCCACAATACCATCTTCGGATTTCATCACACCTTCGGCGATTTTCTCTTCGCGGAAGTCGGCGAATTTCTCGCCCAGTTGTCGCCAGCCGTACATATCCAAAGTGAAGTCGTCACGTCCAAGTTGTTCAGGATTAGTGTGTCTGTCAAGCGGGATGAAACCAGTCTTGATTTCGGCAACGCCAACCACTAAGGTAATTAAAAGCACTGATAAGGCCACAATGATGGATTTGGGCAATTTCTCGGCTTGTTTGTCTCTCAGATAGGCTGCCGATAACAAGATGAGCAAGACATAGGCGGGTGCGTTCCAATGGGGAAGGGTGGGACGCATGAGGGAGAAGACCCAGAATACTACAACCATGGGCAAAGTGATGCACAGAATGAGGCGTTGTACAGGTTTCTCCATGTTGATTTTCTTTTTCAGCGCCGCGAAAATAGCGATGAAGGCTAAAACAAATACTATGGGGTTGTTATAAAGGAATTCTCCAGCCAACTCTGTCCCAAAGGTGCTGAAATTGATGCTGTTACCTCCTACGCGTTCGCTATGGAAACTGAAACTGATGAAGTCGTTTTGAAGGTTCCAGTAGAGGATTGGGATGCAACAAATTGCGGAAATCAGCAGCGAGAGATACAAATACGGATTCTTTAACTGCTTTCGGTTGAAAATCAAAATGTAAAGCCCCATTCCAACCCAAAGGAAGACACCTGAGTATTTGGAGAGCATGGCCAAACCTGCGAAAAGTCCGAAAAGAAGTAAAAACCTAGGTTGCTGTGCCTGTAGAAGCACCGTTTTTTTCTGGATTGCTTCGTCGTTCCTCCTCGCAATGACGCTAAGCGTGTCATTATTGTCATTGCGAGCGGAGCGCGGCAATCCAGGGAAGTACTTTATTGCCATCCAAATCGCTAATAACCAGAACAGCATCAGTGGCGTGTCAGGCATGATGAAAATGCCAGTGATGACAAAGGCATATATCGAGGCTGTGTAAAGCAGTGCGGCATAGAGCCCCGTCCGCGCGTCTTTGATGTCTTTCCCGATGCGGTATATAATATAGGTGTTGGCAGTCATGAAGACCACCGAGGCTAATCGGATAAAGAACTCACTGTCAAACAATAAGTTAAGACTGAACAGTTGAATCACCCAACCCACCATGGGTGGATGGTCGAAATGGCTCCAGTCGGGATAGAGGGCGTAGGTCCAATAATAGACTTCATCGTTGCCAAACTCCATCCATGCGGCTAAGATGCCTCTCAAGACCGCACTGATGGCCAAGAGCCATATCAGTATTTTGTTGATATTTTGCTCTTTGATGCTCACTTGCTTTCTTCTTTCTTCTCTTTGGTTTTTTTGAAGAGATACCAGGCCAGAGCCGCAAAGGAAACAATGTAAACGAACCAGTACAAATAGGTCTGTGCCTTGTTGACAACATCAAGCCTTTGGTCTACAGGCGTAGGAGTCGGATGCCGCGTGATGGGATTGAGATAGAAATGTTGTAGCCCGTTGACGTTGATGTGGGTGCGGACATAATGGTCTTCGGGCTGGATGACATACCATGCCGTTGCTACCTTCTCTTCTGTCTTCAGCACTTTTCCGTCTTGCCCGATGAATTGCACTTCTTCCATAGTCGGGGAGGAAATCTCAACAAAAAGTGTGTCGCCTACCAACTCGGCGCGCCTCAGATGGGGTAGGGCTTTGGCTTGTGCAATCTTTTCTTCGAGTGTCATTGGGAAATGGTACCAGTTGTCGAATTCCACCGCATAACTTGAACCTTTGTCTAATGCTTCATAGATGTGTTCAGGATCAAAGTCTGGCGTGTTTACCATTGTCATGTTGTGGCACACTTCGTTGGCTTTGTTGATGTTGTGAGTGTCGTCATTGCCGAGGGCATACACACGGTGTCCGTTGGAGAGTGCCATGTCCCAATGCTCGAATGCGTCACCGTAGGGATTCAACACCTCAAGCAGACGGTAGTTGCTCAGGAGCATCATGTCATTCACCTTGTAGCCTTTTGTGAATGAGGCATGGGCAGGCATAACGAAACGGCTGTGTTCCCCCAACTTGTTGATCATATGTTGCTTCATGTTAAGGTTCTGCATGAAAGGGTAGTCGACTTGGTATACCGACTCGGCTCCAATACAGATTTGGTGGGTCTTGCGGAAGAGGCCGTATCCATGTTCATAAGCTGGGATATAGTCTTCTTTATCAGCGTTATGCGGATTGATGTACATATAGTCAGAGATGCCATAATGGTCGTAACCTAAAGCTTGATACACACTGTCGATGGTGCTTTCGGTGCTTTTTCGGCCGTTGGTCAGGCCAAAATACTTGCGAGAGTGGCAATGGAAATGGTATTTCTTCCATTGGTCGGGTTTCATGTCTTGGTAGGGGTTGTATAGGTATTCACCGCTAAAAGGCTTCGGCTCTTTGAAGCTGTAGGTGGGGACGGAGAGATAGATATACAATACTAGCAACAGCAAAGCGATGCCAATGCCTGCCATCACTCTGCCGAAATAAAACCAAAAACCGTGTTTTTGTTTCCCTTTGCTCATCTCAGGTTATTTTGGCGCAAAACTAATGAAAAAAACATTGATTTAAGGTATGACAATCAATTTCTTTTTGGCAATCAAACGATTGTAGCGTTCAAGCACCTCACCGACTATGTCTTCCCAAGAGCGTACGATGGAATGCGAGGCTTGCACACCCACGCGGTGCACCCGTTCTGGGTCGTGAATCAGCTCACGCAGTCGGCTGGCGAAGGCGTCCAAGTCGTTGGGAATCAGGAAACCATTCTCATTATCGGTGATGATGGAGGCCGCGGTGGCAGTTTCCACCATAACAGAGGGCGTTTGTAGTGCCGCGGCCTCTTTGACGACCAAACCGTCCGTGTCGTAAAGCGAGGGGAATAGGAATAGGTCAGCCGCTGCATAATACTGCTTGATAACTTCGCGCTCAGTGACGGTACCCACAAAGGTGACTTGGCTTTCAAGGCCTTTTTCTGTCACCATTTCCTTCATCGCATCAGCTGCATAGCCGTTGCCGACACAAAACATCTTGAAAGGTGTATCTTTTACTTTTTCAAGGGCGTCGATGATGAGACGAACGTTTTTCTGCCAGATATGCTGTCCAACGAAAAGGCAAACGAAGTCGTTGGGCGCAATGCCTAACTTCTTTCGTGCATCCGCGAAATAGGTCTTAGGATAGTCGGCAACAAGGTCGCTACCATTGGGTACCACCTCCACATTGCCCTTGAATCCGTAATCCTTAATCACTTCTTTTACAGAGGCTTGTGGCACCCAAACTTCATCGGCGTGTTCATAGAAACTGACGATGCGCTTGATGATTTGTTCCACCACGGCTTTGGAGGGGATGGTTTGGCTGAAGTCATCGCGGTATTTGGAGTGGAATGTGGCCACCATAGGGATATTGAGCCTTTTGGCAACGTTGGCAGCTGCCATGCCTGCTGCAAAAGGCGAATGGGCATGGACAATCTTGAAGCGACGTTTGATGATTTTCGCAATGAAAGCAGGGTCAACTTCTGCAATTCCAGTGACATACGGCTGACGGAAAGGCACAGGAACCGAGAAATAGTCGAGCACCTCGTAGTCATACTGATTGTAGTCGGCACCTGGAACATTCGGTGTGATGACGGAAACGCCGCCCACTTTTTTCTGCATCCAATAGGCATAATTCTGCACGCAGATGGCAACGCCATCCATCACAGGCGGGAACGATTCATTGAAAAGTCCGATGTTTAAATCCATCTCTGTTGAAATTTGGCGCAAAATTATAAAAAAGAAGCTTCTTAAACCATAATAAAATTGTATCTTTGCGGCCTAATTTGAAATCATTCTTAATAGTGACTGCGAGACTACGGGACTGCGAGACTTTTTGGGGTTAAATGAAGACCCCGAAGTCCCGAAGTCCTGAAGTCCCGAAGTCAAAAAAGCAGAATCATGGATCAGAATCCGAACGAAAATATCATCAGTGAAGTCACGAACAAGGAGTATGAATACGGCTTCGTGACCGACATTGAGACCGATTTTGTGCCGAAAGGCTTGAACGAGGACATCATCCGCCTCATCTCCAAGAAAAAAGAGGAACCAGAATGGTTGCTGGAGTTCCGATTGAAGGCCTTCCGCCACTGGCAGACGCTGAAACAACCCAACTGGGCACATCTCGATATCCCCGAAATCAACTACCAGGACATCATCTATTACGCAGCGCCGCGCAAACGCCAACAGAAGCAGAGCCTCGACGAGGTGGACCCCGAATTGTTGGCCACTTTCGACAAACTCGGCATCTCACTCGATGAGCAGAAGAAGCTTTCGGGCGTGGCTGTCGACGCGGTGATGGACTCCACCTCGGTGAAAACGACCTTCCAAGAGACCCTTTCCAAACATGGCGTTATCTTTATGTCGTTCAGCGAGGCGGTGAAGCAACATCCCGATTTGGTAAAGAAATACCTCGGAAAGGTAGTGCCTTATACCGATAACTTCTTTGCGGCACTCAACTCTGCAGTCTTCAGCGATGGCTCGTTCTGCTACATTCCGAAAGGTGTTCGTTGCCCCTTGGAGCTTTCCACCTATTTCCGCATCAATGCGGCCAACACAGGCCAGTTTGAGCGCACGCTCATCGTGGCCGATGAAGGCGCGTATGTGAGTTACATGGAAGGTTGCACGGCTCCGCAGCGCGATGAGAACCAACTTCATGCAGCCATCGTGGAAATCATTGCCGAGACGGATGCAGAAGTGAAGTATTCCACAGTGCAGAACTGGTATCCTGGCGACAAGGACGGCAAGGGTGGTGTGTATAACCTTGTCACCAAGCGTGGTCTTTGTCGAGGCGACCGCTCCAAGATCTCTTGGACGCAGGTCGAGACGGGCTCTGCCATCACCTGGAAATACCCGGGCTGCGTGTTGTTGGGCGACAACTCGGTAGGCGAGTTCTACTCCGTTGCCGTGACCAACAACTAATCATTTCTAAAGGTATCTCTGCCGGCCACAGCCAGAATGGCTATCGTGGCTTGGTGAGAGTAGCTGCCAAAGCCGAGAATTCCCGTAATTACTCGCAATGCGACTCACTCCTATTGGGCGACAAATGCGGAGCCCATACTTGGCCATACGTCGAATGTGGCAACGAATCGAGTATCCTTGAACACGAAGCCACGACCTCGAAGATTTCCGAAGACCAACTGTTCTATTGCCAGCAGCGTGGCATCCCGACGGAAAAGGCTATTGGTCTCATCGTCAATGGCTATGCCAAGGATGTGCTGAACAAACTGCCTATGGAATTCGCCGTTGAAGCACAGAAATTATTATCAATAACGCTGGAAGGCAGCGTTGGATGACACGCTTCGCGTCACTGCGAGGCACGAAGCAGTCCAGAAAACAAGTTACCCTAGATTGCTTCGTCGTTCCTCCTCGCAATGACGCAAAGCGACATAAACTAAACAAAGAAAAAACATAATGTCACAAGTCCATTCAAATAACACCCCCTTTTGGTTGCTCCTCATCGGATTGTTCCTCATTCTGGTGAGCAAGAACCTTTTGACCGAGGGCATGTTTCTTGATGGTGTGACATATGCCTGCATTTCCCGCAATATGGCTTGCGGTCTAGGCTCGTTTTGGAACCCAAGTTATACCCAAACGATAGGTCATGTATTCCATTCTCATCCGCCTTTGGCTTTCGGATTAGAAGCATTGTTTTTCAAGGTTTTGGGCGACCACTGGTGGGTTGAGAAGTTATATTCCGTACTAGCTTTCCTTTTTACTGGCTTGTTGATAGCCTTGATTTGGAAACGAACGACTAACAATCTCCGTTGGGCTTGGCTGCCGCTATTGTTTTGGCTGGTCATGCCTTTGGCCACTTGGTGCGCCACCAACAATATGCTTGAAAACACCATGTCGGTCTTTGTGTTGCTCTCCGTCTATCTGATGATTGTCGGTTACCAGCGCAACCATAAGATTTGGTTGTTTTTGTCGACTTTCACTCTGTTATTGGCCTTCCTTTCCAAAGGATTCACGGGATTGTTCCCTTTGGTATTCCCGATTCTTTATTGTGCTTTTGATCAAAAGCGCAAGTGGATACAAGGACCCATTGACAGCTTGATTCTTTTGGTCTCTATAGCTGTGTTTGCCGGAATCATGTTTTTGGTTTGCCCTGGCTCGTTTGGCTATATTAAGGACTACATCCGATTACAAGTCATCGGTGGAGGACTGTACGAAGCGACAACATCTTCAAGGTTCTATATCGTTTTCGCTTTATTGCAACAACTGATGATTCCGTATGTGATTGCCATGGCGTTGGTGATTTGCAAAGCGAGAAGTAAGGTCAACAATAAGGTCTTTGAGTTCCCACCTGACAAGGCTTGGTTCTATGTCTTTCTGATCATGGGATTAGTGGGCGTGCTGCCCATCATGGTGAGCGTGAAGCAACGAGATTTCTATATGCTGGCAGCCTTGCCTTTCTTTGCCTTGGCTTGCGGACATATTACCCTTTCGATGTTGACTTTATGGTTGCCTAAGATAACGCCAAAAGTCCGTGGATGGATGACCCTTGGTGCAGGTTGTGTCGTGCTGTTGGGAGTAGCCTTGAATGTGGTTCATATCGGGAAATACGGTCGCGATGAGGCGTTGATAGAAGAGGTGAAACAAAGGATTGCGGAGTATGAAGGCAATAATGTCATTGAAATAACACCAGAAGAATATACACAGTGGGCCAAGCATGCCTATTTTATGCGCTACGGCAAAATCAGTCTAACGCCAACCAAATAACCATAAATAGAACTAATTATCAATTGTCAATTATCAATTATCAACTGAATAATATGTTACTGAATATCAAAAACCTACATGTCTCCATTGGAGGCAAGGAAATCCTGAAAGGATTGAATCTGGGCGTCAACGAAGGCGAAATCCACGCCATCATGGGTCCTAACGGAACGGGAAAGAGTACGCTGGCTGCGGCCATCACAGGTCGCGAGGGCTATGAAATTACCGAAGGCGAGATCTGGTACAAGGGCAAGAACATCGTTGGGATGTCGCCCGAGGACCGCGCCAACGAGGGCATCTTCCTGAGTTTCCAATATCCCGTCGAGATTCCAGGTGTGAGCATACAGAATTTCATGCGCACCGCTGTCAACTCGAAGCGTGAGTATCAAGGACTGCCGCCGATGAGCACGGTCGACTTCATGAAGATGATGAAGGAGAAGCAGGCCATGGTGGAAATCACCGAGAAACTGCAGAACCGTTTCGTCAACGTGCAGATGGCTATGTTGGAGCCGAGCCTCGCTATCCTTGATGAGACCGACTCGGGCCTCGACATCGACGCGTTGCGCATCGTGGCCCATGGCGTCAACCAGTTGCATAATGCTGAGAACGCCTTCGTGGTCATCACGCACTACCAGCGTCTGCTCGACTATATTGTCCCCGACTTCGTGCATGTGATGTACGACGGACGCATCGTCAAGACGGGCGGCAAGAACCTCGCCCTCGAACTCGAAGAAAAAGGCTACGAATGGATTAAGGAACTTTGATTATGAACAACCAACTTATCTTAGCCGCCAACCAAAGCCGCGAAATCATTGAGTATGATGATGACGCTCACCTGTCATCTGAGCCGAAGGTCTCCGAAATCATCCTCAATGAGAACTCTAGCCTTGAGTTGTATGTGCTGCAGAATGTAAGCAACGAGGCCACCATTCAAAGAGAGTTCAAAGTCAAGCAGCTGGCCGACAGCCGACTGAAGATTGTGGTCATCACCTTCAACGGCGGCGATGTGCGAAATACCTATCATGTCGACTTGGATGGCGAAGGCGCCGACACGCAGGTGCATGGTTTGTATCTCATCGACAAGACCCAGCATGTGGAGAACTACCTGAAAGTGAACCACAACGTGCCTCATTGCACCAGCAACGAGAAGTTCAAAGGCGTTATCGATGACTCGGCCTCGGCGGTGTTCAACGGCCATGTGTATGTGGCCAAAGATGCCCAAAAGACCGATGCCCACCAAAACAACAGCAATATCCTCCTGACCTCGACGGCCAAAGTCAACAGCCAGCCTTTCCTTGAAATCTATGCCGACGATGTGAAATGCTCGCATGGCACTTCTACGGGCCAACTCGACCAAGAGGCCATGTTCTACATGCGCCAGCGTGGCATCAGCAAAGCCAATTCCAGGATTCTGTTGATGTATGCCTTCGCTGCCGAGGTGAGCAACCATATCGGAAACGAGATGCTGCACGAGCACATCGACGACATGATCAAACGCCGTCTACGTGGTGAACTCTCGAGCTGCGAGAACTGCGTGTTGCGTTGCAGCCATCCGAAGGAATATAATTTTGACATTGATTATTCGAAAATCTAACTGGTAGAGACGTAGCGTGCTACGTCTCTACAAATGCAATAAAATGAACATCAACGAAATAAGGTCTCAATTCCCCGTCCTGAACCAGCAGGTCTATGGCAAGCCTTTGGTCTATTTTGACAATGCAGCCACCACGCAGAAGCCCTTGTGCGTCATCGACCGTGAGCGTGACTATTATCTGCACGAGAACTGCAATATTCACCGTGGGGTGCATTACTTGAGCCAGAAGGCGACTGAGGCCTACGAACATGCTCGCCAGACCGTTGCCGATTTCGTCCATGCCAAGGAAGCAAGGGAAATCATCTTCACGCGTGGCACTACCGAGTCGTTGAATTTGTTGGCGACGACTTTGGGGGAGACGCATGCAATGCGTCTCTACGACGCACCAAAGGTGCTGATTACTGCTATGGAGCACCACTCCAACCTCGTGCCTTGGCAGCAAATGGTACAGCGTAATGGGGGCGAGTTGTTGGTTGTTCCAATGGATGACAAAGGTGTTCTAGACTTGGATCGTTATGCAGACTTGCTGAAAGAAAAGCCGAAGGTGGTCTCGATTGCGCATATCTCAAATGTCTTGGGAACCATCAATCCCGTGAAGGAGATGGTGGCCATGGCACATCAATATGGCATTCCGGTCATCATTGACGGTGCCCAGTCCATTGCCCATCATCCCATCGATGTTCAAGACTTGGATTGTGACTTCTTCGTTTTCTCTGGTCATAAGATGTATGCGCCTATGGGCATCGGAGGCTTATTTGGCAAAGCCGAATGGTTGGAGAAGTTGCCCCCCTACCAGTTTGGAGGCGAGATGGTCGACACGGTGAGTTTCGAGAAGACCACTTTCAATGTGTTGCCTTACAAATTCGAGGCTGGTACCCCAAATGTGGGTGCTGCCTTAGGCTTGGAAACAGCCATACAATTCATGCAAGGTCTTGACAGAAAAGAGGTTGAGCAATATGAAGCCAAGTTGTTACAGTCGGCCGTTGAACAACTCTCTGAAATCGACGGTATCCGTTTCATTGGGGAGGCTGAGCGTCGCTCAGGTTTGGTTTCTTTCATTATTGACTGTATTCATCCTTACGATCTAGGTACCATTATTGACAAGATGGGTGTGGCGGTGCGCACTGGTCACCATTGCGCCGAGCCGGTGATGACACGATTCGGCATCCCAGGCACGGTGCGAGCCTCGTTTGCCATGTACAATACGATGGAAGAGGTGGAAATCTTCGTTAATGCTGTGAAGAAAGCTGCTATGATGCTGCGTTAAGCCTCTGTCGTTGGGGTTTCTGTAGGGGTTGCCTCCGTTGTGGGTTCTTCTGCTTTTACTTCTTGGCTTTCAACGGATTCTAGTTTTATTTTTCCGTTCTTTAGCTTGATTTTCTTTTTTACTCGGAGGGGAGCAATGATGAGCACTAGCAATGCTTCGAGGGCATATTTCATCCAAGGATCACCTCCAGTTGTCACGAATTGGAAAATCATAAGCAAAATGGAGGCAACCACAAAGATGACTTTGCCGTGATTCTTTTTTCTGAAGATTTGTATTAGGCTGAATACGAGTGTTATAAGTAGTGCAAGCTGTAGAATTGGGGTTAGCAGTTCTGATTTGTCTTGCTTGACATTGGCTTCCTCGTAATAGTAGGAGTCGATGTAGTATTGGCTGAAAATGACCGTGATGATGGCGAAGACGAGCAAAAACCCGTAATAGGTGATGGCAAAACTCGCCGCCAACCTCATGGGCTGGGTCAATTCTGGCCTCAAGTTGAATATCTTGCCTTCACGCTGCTCCATGGTTAATCAGGGTTTTGTGTGGTTTTTGCCATCTCCATGCGCTTGAAATAGAGGTAATACAGCAAGATAAACATGGCTGTGAACATCAAGTCGGATAAAAATGGAGAGGGCTTTTGCAATGGATAGACATACAAGGAATTGTCAATCAGCATGCAAATTTGGGCGACGGAATAGATATGGAAACCGCGCTTGTCGCCTTTGAACATCTTGATGACGCCAATCAACGATGCGATGAACAACACCAGTAGAATGATGTAGAATTTGGAGTCGATTTGGGAGAAAATCTGCATCCCTTCGTTCATGGCCTTCGCGAAATCTCCACCAAAGGCTGAGAAGGGTTGCATCATCTCCTCAAGTTGCCCGTTCTTGTACATCGCCGTCATACTCGGCTTCACGATCAACGAAATCGACGCGCTGAAGATGTTCCAACAGGCGTTGATGAGCGACATCACCAAGAGGATGGTCATCCCTACGGGGCGCTTCTGAGGTTGTTGTGTGTTGGTTTCCATATCCTATATTTTGTTTGTAAGGCTGTCACACCGTGGCAGCCGCTTTCGTTTTTACGAGCGGCTGCCGTGGTACGACAGCCCTACAAACCAATCATTTGTTTTGCAAATCATCAAATGCCAGCGGGTAGTCCTTCACGAACTGCACGCTCTTGGCAATCTCGGTGTACATCACCTTGTCGATGCGTACGAATTCCACTTCCTTACGGTAGGCGGCGACGAACTTCTCGATGATGGGCGATGACTTCAGCGGACGGCGGAACTCAAGGGCTTGTGTGGCATTGAACAATTCAATGGCCAAAACACGCTCAAGGTTTTCGGCCACGCGCAAAGCCTTCGTTGCGGCATTGGCGCCCATGCTGACATGGTCTTCCTGTCCCTGTGATGACTCGATGCTGTCGACTGAAGCGGGTGTGCAAAGTTGCTTGCTTTGGCTGACGATGCTGGCTGCAGCATATTGCGGAATCATAAAGCCAGAGTTGAGGCCGGGCTCGGCGACCAAGAAGGAAGGCAGACCACGCTTGCCACCGATGAGTTGATAGATGCGGCGCTCGCTGATGTTGCCCAATTCAGCCATGGCGATGGCCAAGAAGTCCAAGGTGATGGCGAGAGGTTGGCCGTGGAAGTTGCCGGCGCTGATGACCAGGTCTTCATCGGGGAAGATGGTTGGGTTGTCGGTGACGGCGTTGATTTCCTCGCTGAACACCGAGGCCACATAGTCGATGGCATCCTTGGAGGCGCCATGCACCTGAGGCATGCAACGGAAAGAGTAGGGGTCTTGGACATGTTTCTTCTCCCTGACAATCAGCTCGCTGCCTTTGGTGAACTCACGCACGCGCTTGGCGGTGACGATTTGTCCGTTGTGGTGGCGGATTTGATGCACTTGGTCGAAGAAAGGCTCGATGCGGCCGTCGAAGGCTTCCAAAGAGACCGTGCCGATAAGGTCGGCGAGATAGCTGAGGCGGAAGGCTTTCAGCAGGACATAAGTGCCGTAACTACTCATGAACTGAGTGCCGTTGAGCAAGGCCAGACCTTCTTTCGATTGCAGGGTGATAGGCTTCCAACCGAACTTCTTGAGGACTTTCTCGGCAGGAACGATCTTGCCTTCGAAATGCACCTCGCCCAGACCGAGCAGAGGCAGCATAAGGTTGGCTAAAGGAGCCAAGTCGCCGGAGGCACCAAGTGAACCTTGGTTGTAGACCACGGGTAGCACATCGTTGTTGAAGAAGTCGATGAGGCGTTGCACGGTTACCACTTGCACGCCGCTGTTGCCGTAGCTGAGGCTCTGCACCTTTAAGAGGAGCATGAGGCGGATGATCTCTTCGGGTACCATTTCGCCCGTGCCGCAGGCGTGCGACATGACGAGGTTCTTTTGCAGTGTGCTCAGGTCTTCTTTCGAGATGCTATGGTCACAAAGCGATCCGAAGCCAGTGGTCACACCGTAGATGGGCTTCTCAGGGTTCTCCATCTTCTTGTCGAGGTAGTCGCGGCATTTTTGGATGCGTTTGACGGCGTCGGCGCTGAGTTCCAGCTTGTAGCCCTTGGTGAGTATTTCGTTTACCTGTTTGAAGGTCAGCTCTTTGGCTGAGATTTTGTGGATTTTCATATTGTTGATTGTTAAATGTTTAATCGTTGAATTGTTGTAGAGACGCATTCAATGCGTCTCTTTTTATAATTGATTATTGGTTTTGAGACGCATTCAATGCGTCTCTACGGGTTATTTCAATATCGTTTCCACCAATTTGTTGGCGTCAACGGTTTCTTGTTTGCCTTCTTTCATCCATTTCACGGTGAATTTCTGTTCGGCCACTTCACTTTCGCCAGCGATGACGACAATCGGGATGTGGCGTTGGTCGGCGTATTTCATCTGTTTCTGGATCTTGGCGGCATCGGGATAGATTTCCGCGTTGATGCCGTGTTTGCGTACTTGGTTGAGGTATTTCAGACAGTATTTCTCCTCGTTCTTGCCGAAGTTGAGGAAGATGACTTTGGTGCTTTCCGACATGGTCTCAGGGAAGAGGTTGAGGCCTTCCAACACGTCGTAAATGCGGTCGGCTCCGAAGCTGATGCCCACGCCGGAGACATTGGGCAGGCCGAAGATGCCCGTGAGGTTGTCGTAACGACCACCGCCCGAGATGCTGCCGATGGCGAAGTCCATGGCTTTCACCTCGAAGATGGCTCCTGTATAGTAGTTCAGTCCGCGGGCGAGGGTGAGGTCGAGCTCTGTGTCGATGCCGAGTTCCATGTTTTCAATATAGTCGAAAAGGGTCTCAAGCTCTTCAATGCCTTTTTGGCCGATTTCATTATCTAATAAAGGCTTCAGCTGAGCCAGCTTCTCGCGCGTGTTGCCCTTCATGAAGAGGATGGGTTGCAGTTTGTCGATGGCGGCCTGCTCCAAGCCCTTCTCGGCGAGTTCCGCGTTGACGGCATCGATACCAATCTTGTCCAGTTTATCAATAGCCACAGTGATGTCGACCAAGGCATCCGATTTGCCGATGTATTCGGCGATGCCAGCCAATACCTTGCGGTTGTTAATCTTCAGAGTAACTCTGATTTTCAAGGCATTGAAGACCTCGTCGACGATTTGCACCAGTTCGGCTTCATTCAATAATGAGTCGCTGCCGATGATGTCGACATCGCATTGGTAGAACTCGCGGTAACGGCCTTTCTGTGGACGGTCGGCACGCCAAACGGGTTGGATTTGGTAGCGCTTGAAGGGGAAGGCGATTTGGTCGCGATACATGGTGACAAAACGGGCGAAGGGCACGGTCAGGTCGTAGCGCAGACCTTTCTCCGTGATCTTTGAAGCTAGTTTCAGGGATTCAAGAGGTTCTCCGTTTTGCTCCACACCACTCATGAAGTCACCCGAGTTGAGCACACGGAAGAGGAGTTTGTCGCCTTCTTCGCCGTATTTGCCCAAAAGGGTGCTGAGGTTTTCCATCGAAGGGGTCTCGATGGGTTGGAAACCAAAGCGTTTGAATACAGTCTTGATGGTGTCGAAGATATAGTTGCGGCGCACCATGACTTCGGGCAAGAAGTCGCGTGTGCCTTTGGGAATGCTTGGTTTTTGTGCCATTTTTGAAATTTTTTGCAAAAGTACGAATTATTTCAATTCAAATTCTTCTCCAGGCTCGGGGATGACAATGTTGTCCCATCCTTCCTTGCGCAGTTGGCGCTTGTAGAACTGTTGGGCTTCAAGGTCGCCATGTACGATGAAGGTCTTCTTTACCTTGCTCGGGTCTTGGCAGCTCAGGTAGTTGATCATCTCTTTGTAGTCGCCGTGGCCGCTGAAAGCATCGATTTCATAGATGTCGGCATTGACCGCGTGCTCCATGCCGAAGATGGAAACGGTTTGAGGCTTGGGGTCGGCCAAGAGCTTGGCACCCAAGGTTGTCGGGGCACAGTAGCCGATGGCAAGGATGCTATTGTTGGGATTCTCGATGCTGTTTGCGATGTGATGCTTCACACGGCCAGCCTCCATCATGCCCGATGCTGAAATAATGATGCAAGGCTGTTTGGTGGCATTAAGTGCTTTGGACTGATTGATGTCGCGCACGAAGGTCAGGCTATTGAAACCGAAGGGGTCGGGGTTGTATTCGATCATATCCTTCACGTCATCATTGAAGAGGTCGGCATACATACGGAAAATCTCGGTGGCGTTGACGGCCAGAGGACTATCCACATATACTGGAATCTTCTCGGGCAGTTTGCCTTGGCTATAGAAGCTATTCAACAGATATACAATCTCTTGTGTGCGGCTTACCGCGAACGAAGGGATGATGAGCTTGCCACGTTTTTCCACGCAGGTGTGATAGATGATTTCCAACAATTGTTGCTCGGCATTGGCACGGTCGCTGTGGAGGCGGTTACCGTAGGTGGCCTCAGTGATGAGATAGTCGCAGTGCGGGAATGGCTCTGGTGAACGCAGCAGGTAGTTGTGTTCGCGTCCGATGTCACCAGTATAAGCTATGCGAGTCATCTTGCCGCCCTCATCGATTTCTAGGATGGCGCAACCACTGCCTAGCAGGTGGCCCGTGTTGTTGAATTTCACCTTAATATTATTGTCCAGATAGAGGTAGCGGTTGTAGCTCACGGTGACAAAGAGCTCTAGACAAGCACGCGCATCCTTCTCGGTATAAATGGGCTGCATGGCTGGCAGACCTTGCTTGCGGCGTTTCTTGTTGAACCACTCCATATCGTTCTCTTGGATGAAACCCGTGTCGGGGAGCATGATGCTGCACAGGTCTTTGGTGGCAGGTGTGCAGACCACTTCTCCTTTGAATCCCAATTTGTGGAAATAAGGAATGAGACCGCTGTGGTCGATGTGGGCGTGGGTAAGGATGATATAGTCTATTTCCGTAGGGTCGACCATGATGTTGCGGTTGGCGGCATCGGTCTCGAGGCCTTTACCTTGGAACATACCACAGTCCAACAGGATTTTCTTGCCATGGTCGGTGGTGATGAGGTGCTTGCTGCCCGTCACTTCTTGGGCAGCACCGATGAATTTGATTTTCATAGTTGAACGCAAATATTTGACCCCAAAAATAGGAAAAAAAAGTGAGGTGGCAAATATTTTGTCACCTCACTTCGGTTATTTTACTTTTTGGTGTTTATTCCACCACAATCTTCCTGACGGTTTGTCCACCTTCAGCTTCGATGTGCATCATATAGATGCCCTTGGCAACATTGGAAAGGTCGATGCGGACTTGCTCGCTTTCCACTTTGGCGTTGTAGACCGTCTGTCCGTAAGCGTTCACGATGCGGACATGGTTCAAGCCTTCGCCTTCAAGGGTGATTTCGCCTTGGGTCGGGTTAGGATAGACATTGGCTGCAATGCTGTTCTCGCCGATGCCCTCAGTGAAGATGAAGTTGGCTATGAGGACGCGGTCTTCGGTGGCGATGAAGGTGTAGTTCATCTCTACTGAAACCACTTCGCCGTTTTCGGTCCAATTCTGGAAGGACCAGTCTTCGTTGCGGACAATAGTCAGTGTGACCTCATCACCATAGTGGTACGTGCCAGCTCCTATCACGATACCAGCTTCTTCTGGATTTACTTCGGTTGTGATTTCAACCATAGGAATCTCGAAGTTGGCCACCAAGTTGCGGTTGGCCGTAACGGTGAACGTATAGCTTTGGTCAGTAGAGACTACAGTGCCGTTCTCCGTCCAATTGGCGAAGAGGTATCTTTGATATGGTGTGGTAGTCACGGTGCATGAAGTGCCGTAACTGTAGGTGCCAGCACCCGAAACACTACCAGCATTGGTAGGATTGGCCGACAGGCTGATGGTGAAAGTCTGGATTTGGAAGTTGGCCACCAGGTCGAGGCTGCAGGTAACAGTGAAGGTGTAGAATTGCTCGGTGGAGACTATGCTGCCGTTTGATGTCCAGTTGATGAAGGTGTAGCCGTCGCTGGGTCCCGCCCCGACGGTGCAGCTCTCGCCATATTGGAAGGTGCCGCCGCCTGTAATTGTGCCGCCGTTGGCCGGGTTAGCCGATGTGCCGATGGTGTAGTACTGAGGCTGGAACTGAGCCACCAAGGTGCGGTTGCTCGTAACGGTGAAGGTGTAACGCGAATTGGTGGATACAACGTTGCCATTTTCAGTCCAGTTGGTGAAGGTGTAACCTGTATTGGCTGAGGCACGGACGGTACAAGACTCTCCTTCATAATAGGTTCCACCTCCCGAAACGGTTCCTCCATTGTTCGGGTTAGCTGAAACATTGATGGTGTATTGTTGTGACTGTGCCGTGAAGTTGGCGACCAAATTGCGGTTGGTGTTGACAGTGAAGGTGTAACTTGCATTGGAAGAGACCACATTGCCGTTTTCCGTCCAGTTGGTGAAGATATAGCCTGAGTTGGCCGTGGCTGTCACGGTGCACAATTGGCCTTGGTTGTAGGTGCCACCGCCTGTGACGGTGCCACCGATATTCGGGTTGGCCGAAACATTAACGGTGTACTGCTGTGTTCCACCTTGTGTAATGTTAATGGTGGCGATATAGGTGATCTTGTTGTAGCCAAACACGGTCAATGTGGCGGTGCCAGTCGTTCCTGGTGCGGCAAAGGTGATGTTGCAGGTGCCGTTGTTGATGGTGGCCGAGCCCATGATTTCGTTGTTGCGGGTCAGGGTGGCCAAAGCACCGTTGCCATTAGTGGCGTTTACGGTAAACGAGGTTGCACTGCTGCTCATCGAAGTGGCGTGGGTCACACCCATATCAGTCGGGACGGCATTACGGAGCGTCAGACAGGGGTCACCAAAGAGAATCCATGACAAGTAGGTGCCTTTGGCAGCATTGGCATTTTGACCATATTGGTCCAAAATCTTCATGTTGCCGTCATACGAGCAGCCGCCCAAGGTGCGCTTGATGTTGCTGCTGTAGCTCTCCACCAATACGTCGACCATTTCATCTTGTCCGTATTGAGGCTCTTGCCAAGGTTGCGAGATGTAGGAGAACATGCCGCCGATGGCACCAGTAGGAGCTCCCGTAGAGTTGTCGGTTGCACGTAGCCAAGCTTCGCCAAAGCAAGGCTGGCTGTGGTCGTATTTTCCGTTGAGGCAGGCCACTGACCAAATAATGGGTAGTTTGTTGTCGTTGGTCAGCGCATTGACGTGTGTATTGCTATAGTTGAACACACCCCAACTGGTCTCCGAACCATGGTTGCAGTAATTGATGATGCTTACGCCTTCGTTGATGTGTTGACTGATGATGGCGGCACTGGAAGTGACACCGGAAACGCTTTGGTAATCACGGTGAACGGTGGTGTAGTTGTAAGCCAACAAGTCGTTGCGGATGTTGTCAATATGCTGGTAGTCAGCTTCACCATAGTGTCCTTGTCCTGCACCTTCGTTTTTCGAAACGCCTTGTCCGATGGGCAACCAGGTGTCAGCGGCGCTGGCATCTCTCTCGTAGTGGATGACTTTGTTGACTTGCGTGGTCACATGGGTCTCGTTCTCTGCAGAGAAACGGCCGATGATAATGTCGTTATACAAGTCATTTCCTGCCACTTGTCCATACATATTGTCACTCTTGCCGCTATAGCTGCTCCATCCGCTTCCTGCGGTAAATGAGATGCCAGGGATTTGACTGACATCACCGACCAGAAGGACATGTGAGAGGTTGGGGTTGGCATTGTATTGGTTCTGGATGTAGCTTTGGATGGCGGTAGTGGTAGTGCCTGTGGTGCTCGTGCCGACCATTGTGGTGGGACGGCCGATCTGCTTCTTCCAGTTGACGAAGGGCTGCATGGCACTCATAAAGGCATCGTGGCAGATGATGAGCAGATGGCCTGTTTCAACCATAGGCGTGTATCTGTTCAAACTCTCGTGGTAGTTGATGAAGTGGTTGTCATACATGGCCTGGATCTCAGGGTCTATCTTCACCTCGTTGGAACGGCGGTCAAGGACGTTCTCGTTTGAAATACCATCGCTGTACATCTCAACGGTCATGTTGTAGTAAACACGCAAGGTTTTTGAGACTGGGTTATAGGCGAAAGGATAGACTACCATGTTTTGTCCACGGAAATCACGCAAGATGTAAGGCTCATAGAGCCCCACGTTTTGTGCAGGGAAGAAGGCATCTGTCGAATAAGCCGCCCCGTAGGTGTAAGGCACATCATCAGGGTTGATGGTGCGCGGGAAATCGCCTTTTGAAGGGGCTACTTCCATTGGGAAGTCGGCGAATTGCGCATCAACGACGCGGATGCTATAATGTTGACGGTCGCCAACGATAGCTGGAACAGCAATCATGGGCAGGTTGGGCTCTCCAGCAATGGCCGTGCTGACCGTTCTGGGAACCGAGATGATATTGGCTTCACCTCGTGGTGTGGTCACCTCAAAGGTATAGAAGCCAGGAACTTGCAGGTTGACGGTGATTTGGCTCTCAGAAGAGGAAACCAAATTCGTCTGAATGGTGCTCGGGGTGTTGCTCTTGAGGGCTACCCATTGCTGACCAAAAGTCACAACTGTCAGCATGACAAGCAGTAGCGTAAATAAGCTTTTTTTCATAGATTGAAATGGATTAGTTTTAAAGGGCAAAAATAATGCTTTTTGCCGAATGTGGGTCAATTTTTGTTGTTTTTCTTCGTAAAAGCGACAGAATCGCCCCAAGCGTTATACAAAACCTTGTGTCCGATGGCTGCGAGGCGCATGTCTAAGCAGCTTTGGCATTCGTCAGGTTTGTCCTTGACACAAGCCTTGTCGGGGTAAATGAGGTAGTTTTCACGAAACTCGTTGGGCGTGAGGTTGGGCATGATGACGTTGGCTCCGGCGAGGATGGC
>CACXXW010000059.1 GCA_902771635.1 uncultured Bacteroidia bacterium
CGGCCCGCGAGGGTGACCTCTTGGAATTGGTCGGGGTTGTTGTCGTCAAATTGGTTGAGGATGTCCGTGGTGAACACGCTCACGGGGAACGCGGCCTGCGGATACGGGTTGATGCCGAGCTTGTAGAGTTCGGCCAACGAATTTCTTCTGATTTGTTCCTGTTCGCTAAGCATAATTGATGCGTTTATTTGGGGTGCAAAATTACTACTTTTTAGGACAAAAATGCAGAAAATGTTGCGGCATGAGGATTTATGTCCTATTTTTGCAGTGAGGTTATCGTTTCTTCGTGCATTAAATACAAACGTGTAATGGTTCTAACAGCTTTTTTTAGTTCAACTTTTCAAGATTTAAAAGACATCCGCGTTCAAATAGTAGAGGATTTAGAAACCGTTCAAATTATTAGTTTTAAAAAAACGAGTAAAAATGCCTAATATACCACCTCATACAGCTATAATAATTCCTGCATATAATGAAAATAAGAGTTTACCAAAACTGTTGGATTCTTTAAGCTGTTTTAGAGATATCACTTTCATTATTGATGATAATAGCGAAGATGATACAGCTGAAATCATCAAAAGGAAGGGCTTCTATTGTTTCAAAAATACAGAAAAAAAAGGGACCAGTGGAAGCATAGTATCAGGATTATATCATGCTTTATCTCAAGGTTTCAAAAATGCAATTACTATAGATGCCGATGGACAACACGATATAAACTATGTCAAAGAGTTTGCAGAAGCAGTTGAAAAAGGGTGTTTTGTTTGTGGAAATCGTTTCAAAAAATTAGATTTTATTCCTTCAAACAAACTTACTTCCAACTGCTTCGCATCCAAAATCGTCAAACAATATTTACACACGAACATCCCCGATGTTGCTTGCGGTTATAGGGCCTTTAACATTCAAAAATACTTAAAATTGGCAACTAAATACTCGCTTAATGATTTTGAACTAATATATAGTTTTTTATATCATGCCATAACCACAAATGAAGAATTTGAAATAGTACCAATCCCCGCAATCTATTATCCAGAAAAACTATGGGATACTTCTCGTAAGGAAGTTTTTTCCCTTATCCTGACAACATGTAAATATAAGCAAGATGAAACTTTATTGAGCATTACAAAAAATCTAAATGGCAGATGCTCTTTTGAATGTGTAGTAGATAACACCCTGTTTCATTTCTATTATATGAATTCTTTTGATAGTTATTTTATTGAAGCGGATCTTAAAGATATATATTCATACTATAACAATATGGTTTATTAATTCTATACGGCACAATCTATCTATTATGAACAATGGAATACAAATACGGATTAAAGCAGATTCTATTTATAGGACAAGTGTTTCGACAATCTATATGTCTTGTGATAGTTTCTTTATAATAACAAATCAAAGTGATTCTACAAAAATACTAACTATACAGAAAGGCAACACTCCGAATTCAAGCAATACAATTGAAGCTGTTAAGAACTCTTATGGTAAATATGAATTAGAATTCATAATCATTGGCCTTTTCCATGAAACCAAGTTCAAAAGGAATATCAAGTGCATTGCCTATGATTGTACTTATGGAACCTTTTTATATCCGTTTTTATCCAGTCAATTATGTTGGAAGTTTGAATCACAAAATAACCTGATAAACAATATTATTATCGAGTTACCAGATTCATATAGGTTATTGTTTTACAAATCAATAATCAATTCACAAGGGAACTCTGGTTTCTCATCTCCTCAACAGTCATTCGACCTGCCTAATACTTTACACATATTTACTAGGAAAAAACTATCAAAAAACAAGAGTTCCGATAAAATCAACATGAACATCCCTATACGATTGGGAGGAAAAGATTTCCACAAACTAGTTTCTTCGCCAGTTTTGTTTTCTTTTCTTAGCATAATCAGCGTTTTCCTATGTTCAATTTATATAAAAGATTATATTACTCCTGCTTTTGCATCAGTTTTAGCTTTATGGTCTTTTTTATTCGAACGATATAATAATTCTAGTGTCCCTCAAGGCCAAACCTTAATGAAAAAACTGTATGGTTTTCTTACAATTATTGCTTTGCTTGCCTTTATTTCTATTTGTGTGTTTCATTCATTAAGAGTAAAACTATTTTGCTTTTTATTCTTCTCCTTCTTTATCCTTCTCATTCGATTATCTCTTAGCTTTTTTTACAAGAATAATTCTTTGCCAGTATTCGTTGAACTTCTTTTTGAATTCATTATTAGTTTTGAAGATAAATACAATAAGAATGTCCGAAAAATAAAAAAAGATGAATATGTTTAATGATGTTATGGAGTTTAATCCATCAAAAAGCCCCTTTTTTCATGTAGCTATTATTCCCGATGGAGGACGACGTTGGGCAAAAGAGCATCGTGTTGATTATCGAACATCGTATGATTTTATGGTAGACAAATTATGCGAAATATCAAATGAAATGTACAAAAGTAATGTTGATATTGTTTCAATTTATTGTTCTAGTGTATATAATTTTAAACGCCCCATAGAAGAAATAAAATCCTTTTGTGATGCAACAGCAGTTTTTATGAAAGAAAAAATACTACCTATTATCAACAAGCATAAGGTACGGGTACATGCTGTAGGTAATATAAAAGACTGTTCTATCAGTATTATTAATGCTGCCTCATATATTGAGACCAAGTCTGCGTTTTTTGATAATAAAAAAATGTACTTATGTATCAACTATTCTTCTATGATAGAAATTGGAAATGCAATGTCTATGGCAAACACACAACCGTATGTTAACAATTTAGAAATTCCATACCCTGTGAATTGTTTAATAAGAACTGGAGGGGCTCATGTATTGAGTGACTTTTTACTTCCACAATGCGCATTTTCTCGTTTTTTCTTTTTCGATAAATTATTTAATGACCTCACTATTGAGGATATTCATGGAATCCTAAATTCATATTCGGGATTTGAATTAAAATACGGAGAATAGCACTTTCTATCAAAAGGCATACTGTGACAATAGCGAACCTGAAAGAAAACAATGCGCTTTGTAAGCGGTCTTATTCAGAGGCTGACAAAAAATCTACCTTGATGCTAAAACTTGAAAAACAGAAAACCTAATAATGCGTTACCTCCACAATCTTCTCCCCCAACGCCAATTGTACCATGGCAATGGTTTTGCAGGTGAAATTGCGGCCTGCATGAAAGTTTTCTATTAAAGTTACGTTTTTATGCTGAAATACTGCCAAAAACCACAAATAAATTGTAATTTTGCCATCAATTAAACTACATTATGGGTTCTGTTTTCGTCATACAAGGTATTCTGATATACATTTATGGCTTGACCACAATCCGCCTCACATTCATGTGCGAAGCGGTACCGACAACTTTTCCATCACCATCAAAAACCGCATCATTGAAGGTGTGGCACGTTCAAAGACCGTTTCCATCATCAACCAATTCATGGATGAGCACGAAGATGAACTGATGGAGTTGTGGGAAAAAGCCCAGAAAGGTGAAACAATCAAAAAAATAAGATAAATTATGTTGCTGACAATCACAGATGTAGAATATTTGGGCGAATACTCGTTACTCTGCTCGTTCAACAATGGCCAGCGTCGTAAGGTTGACTTGACACCGCTGCTTGCCTATCCAGCTTTCGCTGAGTTGCGTGATAAGAGCAATTTCATCCAATTTGGCCTTGACCAAACCATCTTCTGGGCCAATGGTGCCGACATTGCCCCCGAATATCTCTATGAACACGGCGTGGAGGCCTGATATGCAATTCAAAGACGTCATCGGCCAATCCGCCATCAAACAAAGGCTTGTCCAGAGTGTGAGGGAAAACCATGTCTCTCACGCCCAACTCTTTTTGGGGCCTGCCGGAAGCGGCAAGCTGCCTTTGGCCTTGGCCTACGCGCAATATATCCTTTGCCCGAACCGCACCGAGACCGACAGCTGCGGCGTGTGTCCCACCTGCCAGAAGATGCAGAAACTGGTGCATCCCGATTTGCATTTCGTTGTGCCAACGGCCACCACAAAAAAGATCAAGAGCAATCCTGAATCCGACCTCTTTATGGAAGAATGGCGTGAGTATGTCATTGAAAACAAAGGTTATGTCGATACCTCAAGCTGGTACACCTTCCTCGATGTGGAGAACAAGCAGGGCTATATGTCGGTGCGCGATGCGGCCTCTCTGCTGCGTAAGTTGAGCATGAAGTCATACGAGGGCGAATACAAGATTGCCATTATCTGGATGGCGGAGAAGATGCGCGTCGACACGGCCAACAAACTGCTGAAACTCCTTGAGGAACCGCCTGAGAAGACCGTTTTTCTGCTCATCGCAGAAGACGCAGAAGAATTATTGGCCACCATCAAGTCGCGCACAGCCTTGGTGAAGATACCAGCCATCGAAACCAACGCTTTGGAAAAAGCCCTTGTGGAGCGAATGTCATGTCAGCCCAACCAAGCCCACGATGCGGCCATGATTTCGGAAGGCAATTGGATCACAGCTTGCCATTCGGTGCAGGATTCGGAAGAGCACAAGTTTTTCTTCACCACTTTCCAGCAATGGATGCGGCTTTGCTTCAAGGCTGCTTATTCCGAGTTGATTGATTTTTCTAACAACGTCAAAACCCTGGGACGCGAAAAACAGAAAGAACTGTTGGAATACGGCTTGCGCATCATTCGCAATTCGTTGTTGTTCAACAACAATCTTGCGGAAATTGTAATGCTTCCCAATGATGAGAAGACCTTTAACTCGAAGTTTGCACCTTTTGTCAATCCTGCCAATCTGGAACAAATTGCCGAACTCTTCGAGGAAGCCATGCGCCAAATAGAGCGTAATGGCTATGCACCGCTCATCTTTTGCTGAAAAAGAAGTAAATTTACAGGCACTTGAAGTCATGTCATCCCTACGTTGGATGGTGCATTGGCATGGGATCTATGGCTTCAAGGACCGTCCAATAAGGTTAGTGCTTCTTATTCCGCCTCCTGTTTTTCAAGTTTTGTGGATAAAACACAAATAATTGCATATTAATTTGCACGAATAGGAAAAAACACTATTTTTGCGGCATATAAAAATCGGTTCAACATGAAAAATATGCATTTCATTCTTATTTTATTTTGTTTTATTTTTGCTTTTGGCGCTTGTAGCACTGATGTTGACTTGTACGTTGATTTGAAAGACACCACTATTGTATATGGTGTAATGGATGTGGCAAACGACACTAATGTCATAAAGATTATAAGGGCTTTTTCGGGAAGCAATGAAGACTCGTTTGATGCTCATCAGATTGCCTTGATTGCCGATTCGTCAAATTATCCTGGCAAGTTGGATGCTCGTTTTATTGAATATAAAAAAACCTCGGGTGAAAACTATTCTCCTACAGGACGCGAAATCATACTGGACACTATGACTATCCATAATAAGAAAGAGGGGCTATTTTATGCACCCGACCAAAAAGTGTATTACACAACAGAGCATTTCAAAGTCAATAATGCGTATGTTAAATATAAATATAACTTGTTGATTTCCAAGAAAAACGACACTATCTCCTCTAGCATAAATCTCATAGGTGGTACGAACTTTCAAATTAACACCCCGATGGTGTTTTTCAGGGCCGAAAATGGTGGATTGCGAAAACTATATTTTACTCCTGATGACAATGAAGCTTTATACAAAGTCACAATGCAATTCAACTACAAGGAATTAAGGCCTGGCCAGGACACGGTTTACAAAAATGTCAACTGGTCAATGGGGCCTAGTAGCACTTATGATTTGGAGATTGAAGACAGAAAACTGTATTTCCCTTACCATGAATTAACTTTATTCAATGTATTGTCGAAAGCCATTGGAAACGACAACTTTAATGTCGAACGCTTCTATGACAGTTTCGTTGTATCAATATTTGCTTATGGCAAAGAATTGGATGATTATTTACAGTTAAGTTCGGCCACTTCTGGCATAGAGTATGACAATACGAATATTCATGGTGGTTTAGGAATACTTTCATCTTGTCATGAAATCAGACAAAATGTCGACATGTCAAGTCGTACAAAAACCGATTTGCTTTCCATGCCTTGGGGATTTAAGTACATTGGCTACCACTGAAGACATGGGTTTTTACTCAAAAACTTCTATCGTTCCCATTTCAAACTGGATGGGGTGGCCTGCCTCGTAATAGCGTACATCGTGCAGCACCTTATCGAAAACGTAGTTTTGTATGAGTACGAAGTCTTGGCCCTCGTTGGATGCGTTCTTGCGGTAAGGTGTTGGTGAACAAGGCTTCAAAGCGAAGGTCGCTGAACGATGACATGAGGTTGATGACCTTCAGCGTGTCGTAAGGCAAGTCCAGGTTGTCGCACAGACGTGTGAGTTTGTATTGGTGCTTTCCGATGTTGTCGATACGGAAACTGCCTTCTGGGTCTTCATTGAAGTCGATCTCAACCGACTGAATGTCAGCCATGTTCTCATGGAAGATGGTATGGTCGCGCCAGTCATCGGGGTTGGCGGTGAAACGCGTGGTGATGAAACCGCGAAAACTGGGAATGTAGACAATATAAGCTTTGTCGGCGCCTTCCTTCAACATGAAAGTACCGCTGCTGTCCATGGTGGCATCACCCACATAGAACACTTTCGTGCGCTTTTCGTGGTAGAACAGCTTGATTTTGTCGAAAAGGTTGATGCGAGGCACCATCTGGTAGACCTCTACCTTGGTACTCTGCGAAGCCAATTGCTTCACGATGTTGTCATGACTGGCTACCGAGACGGGCATCTTGACGCGAATCTTGTATAAGGTTGTCAAGAGATATTGCACTTGCTTGGGATGTGCCGTGTAGGTGCCGTTGAGCGTCCAACCATGTTCCTGACGCTCGAGCAGCGACTCCCTTTCCTTACGGTCGGCCAGATACACTTTCGTGACAGAGGCCGTGTCCCACACCTGAAAGTCCGATGACTCGCCTTGAAGTGTGGAGAGGTATCGGTTGTTCCAAATCAAGATGCCGGCGATGACAACCAAAATGGCGGCAATAATAATGGTAATGCGGTTATTTTTCTTCATGACGTTCTGTTTTACTGTACTTTTTCTTTCTGATGAAAGCCAAGACAAAACCAAATAGGATGATGAGCGCTATTGGAATCACGGTATTGATGACCTGCCATTTTACCCTTTCGTTGCTCACTTTCTTTGCATCCAAAAGGCGGATGGTCAATTTGCGTGACCGAATATCTATCATGTTTTCGCCATCAACCAAATAACTGATGGCATTCTCGAGGAATTCCTTGTTGGTGTAGGTGACCCCAGTATATTTGTCATAGCCCAAAGGCAACGGGTTGCGGTCAATGTCGAACTGGTTGCGGATGAGGTCGCCATCGGCCACCACAATCATGGCAGTAGGCTCACTTTCTTCCAAGAAGTCAGTGGCTTGGTCATCAACGATTTCCTGAGGGATGCGGTTGGCATACAGCGAGGTGAAACTGCCTTTCAACAGATACGCTACATTCTTTCCATCTTTGATATTGAACAAGCGTTGGTCGGGCTCTTGGCGCAACATAGCCAAGGAGATGAATACCGGAGCACCAGACACTTTAGTATAGCCTGTAGTTTTGAGCAAAGGAATCTGCTCAATGCCATTGGCAGAGGAGGTGGCATCTATCGAACTGATGAAGTCGGCTTTGATGCCATTCATGTTGCGCACCATGGGATGGTCGGAAGCGGCTTGTAGCAAGGGGAAGTAGTACCACTTGAATCGCGTGTATTGTGGCTGGTTGCCCACCATACCACCTGTGCGGACGGCAATTTGGGCGCAGTTCCAACCCAGCAGCAGGTCACGGTTGAGGCGCACACCGTATCTGAAGAGCATGTCATCGAGGTTGAGGTCTTGCTCCATACCGATAGTCGACTCTTGGTTCTGTAGACTGTCCATAGTGGCATACACAGGCTCCACCAGCCACAGCACCTTGCCGCCATGCATGATGTACTGGTCGATAAGGAACTTGTCCTTTTCATCGAAGGGTTTTGTGGGCTTGGCGATGACAATGGCATCATAGGAAGGGAAGACTTTCACGTCTCTTGTCGTGTCTTGCGTGCGGTGCATCAGGGCGTCAATCCTGCCCTCAATGGCCTGCCGTTTCACATCATAGTTTTTCGCTAATGTTTGGGCAATGCTGCCAAGCTCATCGTCACTCAATTCGCCATGGCCTTCGATGAAACCAATTTTCGGTCTTTCCAGACGCGTAACCTTTTTGACGGCATCGATGAGATAGAACTCGAGGTTCTCTATTGATGCATTGACTGCATATTCATCGGGTTGTCCATTTTGTGTTTCGTGCAACAGGTTGACGGCAATTTCGGTGTTGTTACGATAGCTCACCAAAGCACCAGGCCAGATAATCAGCTGTTTGGCAGATCCGTCGCTGCCTATGGATTGCCATTTGGTATAATCCAACCCTGACTGATACAATTGGGTGTATTTGTCTTTGATTTCGGCGTCGTTGTCGCCTTCTCCTGGATTGATGAACTCGTAGTCGATGAACTTCGAGTAGGCACGGAACTCATCGAGCATTTCCTTGGTCTCACGGCGCATCTTTTTGTATTCCGCAGGCAAATCGTTTCCTTCGAGATACACCCTGAAGTACACATAGTCTTCGAGGTTCTTAAGTATCTCCTTCGTGGTGGGCGACAGGGTGTAGCGTTTCTCGCTTGTCAGGTCAAAGCGGGTGAATATGTAGGAACCAATCACGTTGAGCAACACCACAATGACTATTGTGACAAGGAAGGCAACGATTTGGTTTTTCTTCAGATTCTTGCGTTTGTTTTCCATAGCTTCACCTCCTTACCATTTACGGCTCGACAAAACGAGTTTTGTCGCACTCAAGAAAATCGCAATCACACTGAAGAAATACAACACGTCGCGCGTGTCGATGACGCCACGGCTCAGGGAACCATAGTGGGCATTCATGCCCAATTGCTGGATGAACAGGTCGACACGGCCAAACAACGAGAGCGAGTAGATGAACTCGAAGCCAATCAGGAGGAATCCGCAGAGGAAGACCGAGATGATGAAGGCCAAAATCTGGTTGTTGGTCAGCGAACTGCAAAAGATGCCAATGCTGACAAAGCTGGCACTGAGTAAGAAAAGTCCGATGTAAGAACCCCAGATGCCACCGCTGTCGAGGTTGCCCTTGGGCAGCCCCAGGCGGTAGACCGAGTAATAATAAATGAAGGTCGGAATCAGGGCAAGCAGCACCAAGGCCACTCCAGCCAAGAACTTGGCCCAGATGATTTGCCAGTCCGACAGGGGCTTGGTGGCCAGCATCTCGATGGTGCCTGTACGGTTTTCCTCGGCAAAGCTGCGCATCGTGACGGCAGGCACGAGGAAGAGGAACACCCACGGGGCGAGGATGAAGAGGCTGTCGAGGTTGGCATAGCCGAAGTTCAGCACGTTGAAGTCGCTTTGGAATACCCAAAGGAACAGGCCGGTGATGAGCAGAAACACCACAATCACCATGATGCCAATCAGCGAGCTGAGGAAGTTGCTGATTTCTTTCTTAAACAGTGCGTACATCCCAAGAATAATGATTATTCAATGATCATGTCGAATGGCAAGCGAGCTTGGATGCCAGTGTTCTTTTGCAGGTTGTCCAAGCCTTGCAGGTAGTCGTAGTAGACCCCCATTTTCTGCTTCATGGCGGCATCGAGTTTGTCGCTTTCGTTCATCGACTCCATCATGCGGGTGAAGAAGTCCTTCTGCTTGGGCCATTCCGTTACTTTGTAGTCGTTGCCCAATTCGGCTTTCTGGACAGCATAAGCAATGGCGTCTTCCAGGTCACCGAGTTGGTCGACAAGGCCAATCTCGATGGCATCGGCACCAGCCCACACGCGGCCTTGACCGATGCTGTCGACGTAGGTCTGGGTCAGACCACGGCCTTCAGCAACACGGCCAGTGAAGTCGTTGTATGTCTTTACGACCATCTCTTGCAGCTTGCTGTATTGGAACTCGGTGAGAGGTTGTGAGAGGGTGCCAAAATCGGCATTCTCATTGGTCTTGGCCACATCGAAGGTCAGACCAACCTTGTCGTTGAGGAAGCCTTGCAGGTTAGGAATAGTGCCAAACACGCCGATGGAACCTGTGAGGGTGGTGGGGTCGGCAAAGATGTAGTCGGCTTTGGCCGAAATCCAATAACCACCCGAAGCAGCATAGTTACCCATGGAGACGATGACGGGTTTTACTTGCTTGGTCAGGTCGAGCTCGCGGCCGATGATGGCCGAAGCCACGGCACTGCCACCAGGCGAATTGACACGCAGCACGACAGCCTTCACGTTCTCGTCCTCACGAGCCTTGCGGATGGTCTTGGAGAGGTTTTCTGAATAAATGGCGGTTTCTTCATCGCCTTTGCCGTCGAAAATTTGACCGGAGGCATAGATGATGGCCACCTCGTTCTTGCTGGCGTTTTTGTCTTTATATGACTTGGCATATTTGCCGTTGCCGATGGCGTTGATGTCCTTGTTGCTGCCAGTGAGGCCTTTCAGCTCCTCAAGCACTTGGTCTTTGAAGTAAAGGTTGTCGACCAGACCATATTCCAAGGCCTTGTCGGCATTAAAATAGGTGTCCAAGTTGTCGGCGATATGGTTGAGCTGTTCCACGCTGATATTGCGGCTTTGGCTGATGCCGAGGAGGATTTGTCCCCAAACAGTGCCCAATAGCTTATCCATCTGCTCGCGGTTGGCTTCGCTCATCTTGTCCAAGAAATATGGTTCAACGGCACTCTTGAAGCGGTTGTTGGGTCCGCGCACAATCTGCATCTCGATGTCGAGTTTGTCAAACAAGTGCTTGTAGAAGGTGATTTGTGAGGCCATACCGTGCAGGTCCAAGGCGCCTTCAGGATTGAGGTAGATCTTGTCGGCAATGGAAGCTATGTAGTAGGCACTCTGGCTGTAGCTCTCGCCATAGGTTACAAGGAATTTACCAGATTCCTTGAATTCGATGAGCTTGTTGCGGATTTCCTGCAAGGTGGCAGTGGAGGTGGGAATGCTGCTCAGCTCCATATAGATGCCCTTGATGTTGGCGTCGGTCTTGGCGCGTTCAATGTTGCGCAGGATATCATTCAATCCCGTCATGTCCTTCGTTTCCATGGTGTTGAAATTGATGCTGCTGAAGGGATTGTCGGTGGTACGGTCGGGGATGTCGTAGTTGAGTTTCATGTACAGCACGGAGTTGGGCTGGGGCTTGCTGATGGTCTCTGTCTCGGTGGAGAGGCTTGAAATCATAGAAGTTACCACGCCAACCTTGATGAAGAAGTTGACGACCAAAGCTATGAGCGTTCCAAGGAACGCGGCCAGTAATACTTTAGAGAATTTCATGACTATTCGATTTTTAGGATGTTTATTGAGCTTGTCGAAATCGTTAGATTCAATGTAATTAAATTTAGGGTGCAAAAGTAACATTTTATTCGTTTGGATTGGCGATAAAACGCTATATTTGCAAAAAATCTCGACAGTATTATCCCGAACTTGATACGGGATACCGTGATATTTGAAGTATGGAAACCTGTTACATCCTCTTTGGTTCGAATATGGCTCTTCGACTGGGCACTGGAATCAGCGACAAGAATGGCATCTTTGCTCAGGCTTGCCTATATATTAATAATAGGTGTGGCCGAGTAGTGCAGGTTTCGGCACCTTACGAGTCGGAGCCATGGGGCTTCAATGCCGATGAATGGTTCCTGAATCGAGTTATCGTATTGGAGACGGTTTTGGAGCCTGAGGCTTTGTTGCGTGAGTTGCTTCAGATTGAACAGGATCTGGGGCGTGAGCGGCATCCCGAGATAGAGGGCTACAGTTCGCGGACAGCAGATTTGGATATCTTGTACTACGGCGATAGGATTATCCTGACTGATACGCTGACAGTGCCGCATCCTCGACTGCATCGGCGACGCTTTGCATTGTTGCCTATGTGTGAGGTGGCGCCCAATTTGAGGCATCCCGCCTTGGGGTTGACACAAACCGAACTTTTGGCACGATGCCCCGATACGCTCCTGGTGAGAAAAATAGAAAACGATCAGAAAGAAGAACAATGCATTACAACTACATAGCCATAGAAGGGACAGTGGGAGCGGGTAAGACGACATTGGCCACACGCATCGCCAAAGACTTCAATGGACAATTGATATTGGAGGAGTTTGAAGGCGACAAGAACCCGTTTTTGCCCAAGTTCTATAAGGAACCCGACAAATATTCCTTCCAGTTGGAGATGACCTTTTTGGCCTTGCGCTTCCAGCAGTTGAAGGACAAATTAGGAATGCTCGACCTATTCCACGATTTCATCATCTCTGACTATTACGTGGCCAAGTCGCTGATTTTCTCGCGCAACAATCTGCAAGAGGACGAGTACCAACTGTTTTCTCGGTTCTTTAACATCATCTTTTCCGATATGCCCAAGCCTGAGTTGTTGGTTTATCTCTATTCTGACGTGGCGCGCCTACAGCGCAACATCCGTAAGCGTGGGCGCAGCTATGAGCAGGAAATCAGCGATGCCTATTTGGAGAATATCCAGCAGGGTTATTTCGATTTTTTGCGTCAGCAGCAAAACAACATGCGCATTTTGTTGATTGATACCAATCGACTTGACTTTGTGGCCAACGAAAGCGACTACCAGCGCATCATCGATGTCATCGACCGCCCTTACGACATCGGGTTGCATAGGGTGTCGCTGTGAGGTTTCTTTTCTGTCTTTATTGCACAAAAAAAAAGCCGCTCCAATGAGCGGCTTTTCTATTACTGTCAAGTAAATGACGTATTAATGTTTTCTCGGAACTTTCACTTTGATAGTTCTCGGAACGATTTCCTGATAAGGCTCGTCTACAAAGACTTCAGCACGACGGAGTTGCGGGAGAATGTCCTTCTCGAGTTGAGGATAGATGGAGCACATCTCCTTGACGGTTCTCTGCTTGTTGCTGGAATTGTTGATGGTGTTGACGATAGCATCCTTGTCCTTCAGGTCAGAGTTCTTAACCAACTCGATAAAGGTTGCCCAGTCTTCACCCTTGCCTTCGCCTTGGATTGTGATTTCGGTCTTCTTGGCAAGTTTCTTCATCTGTTTTTCAGCAGCATTGTCGCGGTTGTTGGAAAGTTCGTTGTTGTGGCCTTCCTCGCCTTCAGGTGAAGCCCAAGCTTCAACCTTGAAATCGGTCACACCAGCTTTCAGTAGTTCGTTGAAAGCAGCATCGGCTTCGTTGTTGAGTTTCTTTCTGTCGTTGATGTTATACTTGTCCTTGTTGAAGAAGTAGGTGAGCTTCTTGACAGCCTTCATGCCGTTGATAGTGTCGTAAACGGTCTGATCGATGTATTCATCCTTTTGGGTGACGCCGTCGGCTAGCTTTACAGTAGCGCCTTGAGCGAAATAGGTGTTCTTCACGATCTCATCTTGGGTAGGATAGATAGTGCCATCGTAGACATAGAACATCGGGTCAGCCTTCAGTTCGCAGTTGGCCATTTCCTCTTGGTAAGGCATGCAATAGTGCTTGGTGAACTCGCCGCCTTCTTTGTAGTTAACGCGGAAGTCGCCTTCGCCCTTCACTTTTTCACCAACGAAGGTGATAGGATCGATGTCGATTTGGCCACCATTGTAGGCAAGATAGGGCTTCAGGTTCATGACAGCCTTCTTTTCGAAGTATTCACCAGGGATGGTAACGATAACATCGAAGCAGACGTTGCCGTCTTCGCCTTCAACCAGCGGGTTGGGATCCACTCTGTAGGTGATTTTCTTCGACTCGCGAGCCATCTTGTCGATGTCGCAAGGATCGTTGAATTTAACGCGCAGACCCAGGTTGAACTGGCTGTACATATCCTTGTCGTTGATGATGTGCTTTGCCTCATCGGTAGCAATCTTGGCCACTTGGTCCAAGTTGTCGGTGCCAGTGAAGAGGTAAGTGTAGTCCAAGAAGAGGTCGAACTTGGGAGCCAAGTTGAAGGTGATTTCCATACCAGCGGGAACTGTGTAGGAGAGTTCACGTTCGCCCTTTTGGGTAGCACGCACTTTCGACACATTCTCATCAGCGTCGAGTTGGTTGACGGTACCAGCTTTATAGTAGATGCCACCAACACCGATATGAGGCACCAGGTTGATGACTCTTCTCGGGTTGTAGTTGAACATGTTAAAGAGGTTGAAGGTCAGGTTCAGATTGCCTTCAATGTAGTTGGACTTGTCGAGGCCGAGGTTCCACAAGGTCCGGTCTGCATTGCTGTTCAAAACAAGGGCTTGTTGGTGTTTGTGACCCGAAAGGAGACCATAGCCGCCCTTAAGGTTCAAACCGATGACCTTGCCGAATTGATAACCGATGCCAAAATGAGCATTCCAATTGAGGTTGTCGAGCGGGGTAACGGTGCGTTTGAAGTGATCAAAGTCATCCCAAATGCCGCCGTTGTAGTTGGCCAAGTCGCCATGGTTGATGGAGAGACCTCCGTCAGCTTGGATGTACCAATACTTTTCAGCAGGCTTTGCATGTTTTTTGCCTTCTTGAGCCATCATGCTCAAAGGAAGCGCTGCGATGACGAAGAGCATCAGCAGTTTCGAAAAAGTCAGATTTTTCTTCATAACGTAATTGTGTTAGGTTTGTAATAATTTAATTAGTTGATACTATTTTCTTTTTATACTATTCCAATTAGCCAACAAAAGTATGAAATATTTCGATTGTCAACAAAAAAAGTTGAAAAAAAATGCGTTTTTTCGCCTTTTTTGCCCAAATAGGCCCCAGATTTGCTTCATTTTGGCCTTAAATACAGCTGTTCGAACAGTTCCCACATGATGATTCCGGCGCAAACCGATACGTTGATGGAATGTTTTGTGCCGGCTTGGGGCAACTCTATGGCACTATCGCAATAGGGCAGTGCTTCCTCGCTTACCCCCTCCACTTCGTTGCCTAATATATAAGCGGTTTGTGGTTCAAACCTGAAATCTTCCAAGGAAACGCTGCCTTCTACCTGCTCGACGGCGAAAATCTTGTAGCCTTCAGCTTTCAATGTCTGGCAGGCTGCTTCGGTGGTGTCGAAATAGCGCCATTTCACTGTCTCATCTGCCCCCAAGGCGGTCTTGTGGATTTCGCGGTGGGGCGGACAAGCGGTGATGCCGCACAAAAACAACTCTCCAATGCGAAAAGCGTCGGCGGTACGGAAAAAAGCACCTACATTGCTCAATGAACGGACGTTGTCGAGTACTATTATAATAGGTAGCTTATCCGCCTGTTTGAAGTCATCCTTGCTGATGCGGTTCAGCTCATCCATACTCAGTTTGCGCATGTTTTCTTTTTTTGCGGCAAAATAAACGAAAAAAGAAGTTGCATAGTCACCTGTATGGTTTTTTTTGGACAAACAGGCCGATTGTTTCAAACAAAACGCTAATTTTGTACCCTTTAATTTGAGTTCATATGGCAGAAAAAGCAGTCGAGACCCCGTTGATGAAGCAGTATTATTCGTTCAAGGCAAAATATCCTGATGCGATGCTGCTTTTTCGCGTGGGCGATTTTTATGAGACCTACGGTGAGGATGCGGTGAAATCTTCGAAGATTTTGGGTATCGTGCTCACTAAGCGTTCCAACGGTGCCTCAGCCGACGTGGAGTTGGCGGGTTTCCCGCATCATGCCCTCGACACCTATCTGCCGAAACTGGTCCGTGCTGGTTTGAAAGTAGCGGTGTGTGAGCAGCTTGAAGACCCCAAACTGGCCAAGAAATTGGTGAAGCGTGGGGTAGTGGAGTTGGTTACGCCAGGAGTCACATACAATGACAACGTTCTTGAACAGAAGGAGAACAATTTCTTGGCTTCCGTGCATCTCGAAAAGGAGATCTCGGGTGTGTCGTTTTTGGATGTCTCGACTGGTGAGTTTTTCTTGACGCAAGGCAACAACGAATACATTGACAAGCTGTTGCAGAGCTTCAATCCTTCCGAGGTGCTGGTGCAACGCAACAAACGTAAGGACTTCATTGACTTGTTCAGCGCGAAATATTACCTGACCGTTTTCGACGATTGGGTTTTCACTGACGACTATGCCAACGAGATTCTTAACAAGCATTTCCACACGGTCTCCTTGAAAGGTTTCGGTGTCGATGATTTCCCGAAGGGCATAGTGGCAGCAGGCGCAGCGATTCATTATTTGATTGAAACGCAACATGATAAGCTCAACCATATCACTTCGCTGTCGCGTATTGATCAGGGACAGTATGTTTGGTTGGACAAATTCACCATTCGTAATTTGGAGCTGTTGCACACGGCCAATGTAAACGCAAAGACTTTGATTGATGTTATTGACAAGACGGTGTCGCCGATGGGCGGCCGACTGATGCGCCGCTGGCTGAGTCTTCCGTTGAAGAACAAGGAACAAATCGAGGCTCGTTACGAGGTGGTGCGTTATTTTGTGGAGCATCGCGAACAGATCCAAAAGTTCCAGGATGCCGTCAGGCAGGTAGGTGATTTGGAGCGACTTATTTCTAAGGTATCACTGTCAAGGGTGAATCCGAGGGAATTGCTGCAGGTGGGACGTGCTCTCGACCAAATTGAGGTGCTGAAGACAGCCTGCGAGGAGAGCCAACACCCTGCTTTGCTGCGTTTTGCCGAGCAGTTCAATCCTTGTGTCTCCATCAGAGAGCGTATCAAGAAAGATTTGAACCCTGATGCACCAGCGTTGCTTTCTAAAGGCAACTACATCGCCGAAGGAGTCGATCCGGAATTGGATGACCTGCGCAATCTATCACGTTCGGGCAAGGAATACCTCATGGGCATCCAACGCCGCGAGATGGAAGCCACGGGTATCACCTCGCTTAAAGTAGGCTATAACAATGTGTTCGGCTATTATCTCGAAGTCACCAATTCGCATAAAGACAAGGTGCCTGCTGAGTGGATTCGCAAGCAAACCTTGACCAATGCCGAGCGTTATATCACCGAAGAACTGAAGGAATACGAGCAAAAAATCCTCGGCGCAGAAGAGAAAATCGCCATCATCGAGCAAAGGGTGTATAATGAGTTGGTCACTGCCGTGACCGAGTTTGTGGAACCGATTCAGGTAGATGCCTCTATTGTCGCCCGTATCGACTGCTTGGTCAGTTTTGCAGATATTTCGTTGAAAAACAATTATGTGCAGCCAGTCATTGACGATTCGTTTGTCTTGGACATTAAAGATGGTCGCCACCCCGTCATCGAGCAGATGATGCCGGTAGGGGAGAGCTATATCGCCAACGATGTCTACCTCGACCGCGACAAGCAGCAAATTATTATCATCACTGGTCCCAACATGTCGGGTAAGTCTGCTCTGCTGCGACAGACGGCTTTGATTGTGCTGATGGCGCAGATGGGCTGTTTTGTTCCTGCGGCTTCGGCGCGCATTGGTTTGGTGGACAAGATTTTCACTCGTGTAGGCGCATCCGACAACATCTCTTCGGGCGAATCGACCTTCATGGTGGAAATGAATGAAACGGCAAGCATTTTAAATAATGTGTCGTCACGAAGCCTTGTGCTGCTCGATGAAATCGGGCGAGGCACCAGCACCTACGACGGCATCAGCATCGCTTGGGCCATCACCGAGTTTTTGCACGACCACCCCGTGAGTCGCGCCAAGGTG
>CACXXW010000060.1 GCA_902771635.1 uncultured Bacteroidia bacterium
TTGCGCCACCATTCCGAAGGGGCTTTGCCGTCATCAACGAAGAGTTTCTTGGTCTTTTTCGGCACCACAGCAAACAAAGGCAGGAAGACCATCACGAAGAGTATCGTACCAACCAAAGTCAAGGCACCGAAAAGACCCAAGTCGCGCATGGCTTCGGCCTTCACAAAAACAAGGCAGGCAAAGGCAGCCACGGTGGTGATGTTGCCGATGACCAAAGGCTGGATGACATCCTTCAAGGCCTCGCGTTTGTTGGGTTCCTGTTTGATGTGGTCGAGGTAATGCAAGGGATAGTTGACCGCGATGCCTACAATGACCGAGCCGATGCCCACCACGATGATGGAGATGCTCGACTTGAACAGGGCGATGACCGCCAAGGCGAAGATCCAACCGAAAAGGATGGCGATGCCGAGCCAAAGCAGATTGCGCTTGCGCGCCATGGTAAACATCAAAATGCCAAAGATGAGCACCAGTGCCAAGGCGATGGAAAGATAGCTGTCGTGCTTGATTTGCCGCGCATTGGTGACGGCGATGGTGGGCGCACCGACAGCCGAAATCTTTACATTGCCTTGGGTGTCGCTACCCGAGAAAGGCGAAGAGAAGAAGGCAAAACCTTTGTCGCCGCTTTCGTTGAAGAGGTATTCGTCCTCCAAGCGGTAGTTCTGTGTAGGATTGAGCGCATTGAGCCGTTGCAAAGCGGGTGAATAGAGGTTGAGCGGGTCTGCCTTGATGCCCTCCACCACAAAACCCGCCGTGGGCATGGAAAGCATCCGCTTGATGTTGGCCATGCTGGTGGCCATATAATCGGGGTCGGCCAACAAGGAGTCCATGCGTTGGTAGTCGATTTCGGTGAGAAACAAGGCTTGGTTTTCGCGGATGAAATCAATAGCATCAAACACTTGGCTGCCGTCTACACGACATTGCAAGTCGTTGACAATTTGTGCGGTATCTGTTGCTTTCCAATGGCTCTCAAAGGCATCCATGGCTTCCATGATGGCGTCAATGGCTTCATCACCAGCCAACTGGGTGGTATCGGCAGTGAAGATGACGGTGATTTGACCTTGGTTGCCCAAGTCGTTGTAGACCGAGGTATAGCGTTCTTTTTCAGGATCGGTAGGCAGGAAATCGGCAATGTTCTCCTTGTAGTCCAAACGCAGTGCCGAAAACACGCAGAGGGCCGTGACAACCAGCAATAGGGCTATCGAGAAGGCCTTGTGTTTCGACAAGTAATCGTAGATATTGAGGAAGAACTTGTTCATCGGGATTTCTTGTTATTTATCAAGAATGTAGAGAATTAGAGAAATTTATACTGAAGTTCGATGTGAATTAGAGAAAAAATCGCAAGCGATTTTTGGGTTTAAACAGTTTGTGGATCAATCGCGAAGGCCAACCATAGACAATGGCCACGAGGCAAAGAATAGTATTGAGCACGCTGATTCGGAAGAAGTCCCAAAACGGGCGAAAGTGCGTGACACGGTCCTCTGGATATAAAACATTGACCTTGATAGGCACCAAGTCGGTGCCGCGCCAAGCGGAGAAGACTAACAACGAAAGTTCGGCCTCATAGCGTGCGCTGAAGATGTGAGGAAGCCTTTTCAGAGGATACAAGCGATAACCCGTCTGTGTGTCGGGCAAATCAATCCAAGTTTGAAGTTTGAACCAAAAGTTCGAGAATTTGTTGGCGAAGCTGTTCTTGCCGATAATGCTGTCCGTCGCCGTCGATGGTGATGGCATAGTCGAAACCCATGGCCTTGGCTTTCTTGAAGCCTTGTTTGAGGGCGTAGCCCTTGCCACGGTTGCCACCATAGTCGACTACGGTGATGCGTTTGCCGAACGAAGCTAGAATCTCGGCGGAGCCATCGGTACAGCCATCGTTGACCACGATGACATCAGAGCAATAGGTCAGCACCCTTTCCACCACATCGCGCAGCGTGCCGCCGTTGTTGTAGGTCGGCATGATGGTGCAGGCTTTCCGTTGCTGCATCAGGTTCCGTGTCGCTATGGCATCAGACGGGTTCATAGCTAAAAGTTAGCGACATTTTGGTGTAGACGGAAGCTTCATCGGCAATGACCACCTGGGCTTTGCATTCGGTCTCGCTCTCAACAAGATTCGAATAAGTGAAACGCACCTCTTTGCCCTCGGCGGGAACCAGCACGTTGAGGTATTTGACGTTCTTCGACGCTTTCAAGAAAAGCGGACGACCCAGTTTTCGTTGCAGCAGCTCGCCTGCAGTTTGTAGCAAACAGGCTCCCGGAGTGATGGGATTGCCTGGAAAATGGGCTTGATAGATCAAATGCTCGGGGTTGCAGCACAAAAGGGCTGCGAAACCGTTTTCTGCTTCTTCTATGGATTCAATATGGAAGAGGTTATCCAAAAAGTTCATACACTCGTGTCTTTAGAAATCAACACTGAACGTCAAACCCAGTGTCGTATGGCTTTGGTCTTGCGAAAGACAACATCTCGTTAGTGAAGGTGAAAGATGGAATGACACCTTTTGCGTGTTTTGGTTGTATTGTTCCACCACGCCATCGAGTTTTCCGTTACCAATGCCCCTCAAAATATAACCTACCACAAACATATCCGCTCCCAAACCGGCATTGAGCAATCCCAAATTGATGTTCAATAAAGCATCTTTGGTTAGATTGTAATCATACACAAAATAGGTCAGTCCTGCATAACCCAAGCCTATTCCAAAGGCAATCCAGCCGACGGTTTTCAACGTGTTGCCTGTGTAATACAAGGTACGACCCGAGTTAAATTGATCGAATAATTCGGTGTCCATCATGGTCTTCAACTCATTATCGGTGAGAAGATGGGCGTTGGGAGCCTTGAAAGATTCACCGAAATAGAGGTCACCGCGATGTTTCTGCAAAGGCAAGCCCTTGTATTGATCTAGGATGTTGTTTTCTTGAGCCATTGAGGACAAGCCCATAAAAACAAATAAAAACAATAAAAGCTTTTTCATAGCGAATGGTTTTAAATTAAGAGGCAAAAATAGGAATTTATTCCTTTGGACTCAATAGTTTTTCACCAACCAATACCCAAAGAAACGATCGGCGACAGAATAGATTTTCTGTTTTCCATCGTCTTCATAAGTTAACAATTGGTCTTCCAAAAGTGTGGTTATGGCATATTGGACCGAACTAGCCGATTTGAGGGCGTGCTTCTTGACAAAAGCCACCGAAGTAACTCCCCTGGCTTTTCCTTCCTTGGCAATGGCTACAAGCGTCTCTTTTTGCTTGAAATTGAGTTTGTTCATCGTGTTTGCGAAAGAACGTCCCCGTGTCTCCAATATTTCATCCAAGGCCTTCCTGATGTCTTCCTCTTCCATTGTCTTTTGTGGATTCGCGTTGGCAAAGGCATTATGTAGGATATGGTGGACATAATAGGTATGCCCCTCAAACATATCGTAAGCAAGACTTACCGCCTCGGGAGTGATGGCCTTATCCTCATCGTGAATCCGTTGTATGGCAAAGTCTGTATAGACCTCTTTGGATATCCTTTCCAAATGGAATTGCTCCGTGCTGTTGTAGAAGGGTCTGGCGGAGGAGTTGAACATGTTCTCGAGGATATGTCGGTTGCTACCCGCAAAGATGAACAGACAATTGTTCATGCGTTGGATATAGGTGCGGAGCAAGGCTTCCACGTTTTTCTCTGGATAATGGGTGATTTGTTGAAATTCATCAATGGAAAAGATGCAAGGCTTGTCGGCGGCTTCAAGATAGGCAAAGATTTCTTGAAGGGTAAGTTCTGGATTTTGGATGTCGCCTAATTTGACATCAAACGAAGGAGTGCCCGTCACGGGATCGTAACCCAGACTGCCCGTCAGCGACTTAATGGTGTTGAGGAAGAACTTCAGGGCTTTTTTCCCTTTCGGGACTATTTTCGAATAGATCTCTTTGCTAAGAAAGAGCACCATCTCGTGTAGGCTTGTGGTGGGAAAAATGTCGACATAAAAAGTGTGGTAGGCCATTTTGATGGCGGGTTGTTCGTACAAATGGTATATAAGCTGGGTCTTTCCCATTCTCCTTGCCGAAGTCAGCAAGATATGGGCCTTGTTCTCAATGACACGAACCAGTTGTTGGGTCTCTTTTTCACGATCACAGAAATAGGGTTCTGGGATGATGCCGGTGATGAAGAAAGGATTTGTCATAATGCTTCATTTTTCCGGCAAAAATACATAATTGTTTTCAATTATAGAAATTCTATAATAGAAATTCTATAATTCATTCTTTCGTTCCTGCGGATTTGCAATTCCCTATGTTAACACTGGCTCTCATGCTATTTCATGTTTCGGCGGTAAATATATTGGTTTTCATCCAATTGAGCAAGCCATTTTCTCGCATTGCAAATGCTGATATTCAAGACCGGCGGATTGCAAATCCGCCTGAACTGGAAACTGGTCAAAGATGGTGATTTCTAATCACTCCGCAAACACCTTCTCCTCTATCGCCTCATTCAGCTTGATGTCTTCAAAGCGAATCGAGGTGACGTCGCCGCTGGCATCCTTGAACTCCACGCGGCTGATGCCGTTGGTCTTCTTGTCGAAACGAAACACCAGCTGGCTGAACATGCGCTTCATGTCGCGACGTTTGGGGGTCATCTCGGCGCGCCAGAAAGTGTCATCATCGAACATCACGACGTCGAACACCGACGTGTCGAACAACTTCTTACCCGAAGCGCTACCCATGATGAGGCCCACCATACCTTGGTACATGCGGCTCGACTTACCATCCAACATTTCAGCCGTGCCGTCAGTCACCTTAGTGATTTTCTCGCCATTGACAACCAAGGCAAAGGCATAAGGCTCAGTATATTCCCAACGCATCCTGTCGGGAGCGGAATAATGCATCGTTCCTTTTGCAATAGAAGGTTCAGCCAGCATCGAAGAAGTCTTCTCCTGCACAAAACCGCATTGTAAGGTCTGCATCGAAGCTGCCGCTTGCGTCAAAGCAGAAATTACGCTTTGGCTCTCGGCCTCTGTGAGGGGCTTTTCGCTTTGTGCCCAGATGGTTGTGGTAAGCAGGGCGAACAATAACAAGAAGATGGTTTTCTTTTTCATTTCATACTGATTAAGACACACCCTACTACGATGAGTACCACGCCAATCCAGCGGGTGAAGGGTATGCTTTCTTGAAACAAAAAGAATGCCAAAAACATGCCAAAGATGAAACTAAGACTCGACAAAGGATAGGCTTGGCTGAAATCCATCTTTTTCACCACGTATGCCCAAAGGGCAAAAGAGGCACCAAAAAACAGCACCATCAAGGTAAGGACCCACCAGTTGCTGATGGAGGTTGCCTTGAGATTCTGGTATGCCCAACCGCCTTCTCCGAGTTTATCGACGAATAACTTGAACATCGCCTGCCCTCCTGCCAACGACAAAGCTTGAAGTATTACGAATATAATGTATTCCCACATGGTTTTAATTTTCTAATAATATTAATGTATAGTCTTTTCCGTCGGAGCGGTTGAACAGCAATATGCAAGCAGGTTGTTTGCTGGCGGCTTCGTTTGGGTTTACAAAGAGAGGTGCTGGTACCTTGCCTGCCTTGAGGCATTGTGCGGCCACATAGAAGCCTAATCCCGATGCGGTGAAGTTTTCGCCGAACAGATGTTTGTATTTCAGCAAAGGCTTGTCGCCGAAGAGTGTCTTCGACTCGGCCAGATAAGCCTTGTCATTCTCATGGTTACCGCTAATGCCCGTGAGGATGTAGTCGACGTCGGCAAGGCTGCGATCGGCAGACTGCAGCATAGTAGTCACAGCATCCATCAGGTTGTTCATGGTAGGCTGATGAAGCATTTTGAGGCCGGTGAGACGGCATAAAGGTTGAGGACCCTGAGCCTGCGGTCCCTGAGGACCATCGAAAGGTCGAAGGGCCGACTGACTCTGTGACGGCGTTTCGACAGGCTCAACGTCCTGCGAAACGGGGTTATTAGATAGAACCACCGAAACGGCCACTTCGCCACAGCGTTCGTCATCTTGACCCATCACGCAGCCTTTTTTCATGATGCTATGGAAGGTCTCCGTCATCTCATCATGACAACCTACCAAAGCTGAACCAATCTTGCCCAAATGGAACTGCAACCAAGCATCGTGCAGGGCACTCTCAAACGAGATACCCTTGTGTGCATAGGTAGCGTTGTAGTTGTAGTTCTTGGTCTGGATGGCCACCAGCGAGCTGATGGTGTTGTGCGTCGACTGCATGAAATAGGTCGGCTTCAGCAATTGTTCGCCTTCGTTGGAGAGAGCATCAAGGAAGAACTCGGTGTTCTCGATGCAACCAAAACCCGTTCCCGTCATAATGGCATCGACAGTGTTGCAGCCAGCTGCTTTCAAAGCCTCTTTGGAAGTGGCCAAGGCACGTTTCAGTATACGTCCCATACGCCTTGCCTCAATGGGTGAGACATATTCTTTGAAGTTCGGGTCGATGGAACGTGTGAAAGGCACCTCATACATAATGGGGTTCTCGATCCACTCCTCGCTCAGTGGCTGCTGCATGGAAATCTGCTTGGCAGAGAGGACAAAAATTGAATCAGGTTGCTGAGCCTGTCGAAACACCGTCATTTTATCGGTCGGCCCTTCGACAAGCTCAGGGACCTTAGCGCTAGAAATCAAGAGCGACGAGTCGTTGCCACCAAAGCCGAAGGCATTGCAGAGCACGTGTTTCAGCGTTTTCTTTTCAGGCTTGGCCACGGGCAAAATGCCGTTGTCCATGGCTTGCGACCAGTTGAGGTTCACAGGAAGGAAACCATGCTGCAAGGCCAAGATGCAGAACACAGCCTCGATGGAACCCGAAGCACTAGTGGTGTGTCCAGTAAAGGGCTTGGTCGACGACACAGGCGGCACCTGTCCAAAGAGCCGCATCATAGCTTGGCTTTCGCTTACGTCGTTGTTGGGCGTACCTGTGCCATGCGCGTTGATGTAGTCGATATCAGCTGGCTGCAAGCCAGCCAGTTCCAAGGCTTCTTTCATGGCACGGAAGGCGCCTTCGCCGTCAGGCGATGAAGCGGTCTGGTGGAAGGCATCACAGGCATTGCCGTAGCCCGACAACAACGCTTGTGGTTGTACGCCGCGTCGCTTGGCGCTCTCGGCCGACTCAAGCACCAGATAAGCTGCGCCTTCGCCCAAATTCAAGCCACTACGCGTGGCATCGAAGGGACGGCAGGGCTTGGTGTCGAGAATCATCAGCGAGTTGAAGCCGTTGAGGTGGAACTTAGTGATGCACTCGCTGCCACCCACCACGACAATATCGGCCTTGCCACAGCGAATCATATTGGCACCTTGTATGACCGCATTAGCAGCTGAAGAGCAGGCCGTGGCCAGTGTGGTGGCAAAAGCGAACTTGCCGAAATGGGCCGCAGTCATCTCTGAGCAACTACCACAGTCGTAAACGGCAATGTATTCCTTGTGCGCGTCACTGTTAAGATAGTCGAGATAGTATTGCTCGCTCATGTCCATACCGCCTACTGTAGTGCCTGAGATGAAACCTACTTTAGGCAGCTGGTCTGAGGTCAGGCGTGCCTCATCCAAGGCTTCGCCCAAAGCCAACATGCCCATCAAGGCGGTACGAGTGGTGACAGCATCTTGGGCAATGCCCAAACGCTCACACATCTCGGCATCGGTTAGCTTCACCTCACCGACAGGAAACTCCTTGTGTTCTGTCTTCAAGTACTTCAGCTGGCCCACGCCTGAACGGTTGCTCAACAATGCTTCCAAAGTGGCAGCCTTGCCAATACCGATAGCCGATACTACACCGGTGCCTGTTATGTAAATCGGATCGATCATTTATTTGGTCCTGTTCTTCGAGATATAATCAGCCATCACGGCCACTGACTTGAAGATTTCCTTGCCCATGGAGGGGTCTTGCAACTTGATGCCGTAGTTCTTCTCCATCAACACGATGAGCTCAAGAGCATCGATGGAATCGAGGCCGAGGCCTTCGCCAAACAGAGAGGCATTCTCGTCGATGTCTTCGGGTTTCATGTCTTCAAGGTTCAAAGCCTCGATGATCTGTTGTTTTAACGTGTAAATCAGTTCGTCCATTGTATTGTTGTTTAATTGTTGATTGTTTAATCGTTTAATTGTTGGTATTTCAAGATTTGCAACAAGTGCAGATTCTAAGGATTCTGTATTGTTAAATTGTTGTTTTTCAACCAAAAAGAGACGCGCCTCGAAGTGGTTTTCATCGTTGCAGTCGAGCCAACCACCGAGGATGCTTTGCGTCATCGGGTCTTGGAAGGCATTCATCAATTGCCGTGCCATAATATGCGCATCACACGACTCCACGACAATGAATGAAGTCTCGCCGTAGTATTTGTTGCGGATGGCAATTTCGCCTGTCACGATGTTGGGCAGGGTATAAACAAAGGCCGCTGGACTGGGGAAGAAGTTCTCTAGATCCTGTATTGTCAACTGATAATTGGTGTCGGCCTGCAACGATGCCGTCTTGTTGAACAGCACGACAGCACGATCCTCTCGTGACACAAAACGCTCCTTGCCTTCATCTTTCAACAGCATCTCGGAAGCCACAAAACCCAGCTTGCTCAAGGTGTCCATCTTGAAGAATTTGGGATAATCGCCTATGTAGGCACGATACAGCTCTGTCAGTAAAGCATTACCTTGTTCAGCATGGTTTATGCTGATACCATTGAGTTTCACAGTCTCAGGTGTGATGACAACATAGTGTTTCAACATGACAGACCTCCTTTCGCAAATAACAAGGCCGCATTGCAGCCGCCGAAGCCCGACAGGAGCTTGATGAACATCCGCTTGTCGGTCACTTGGTTTTGGTTGGAAAGCACCAAAGGATGGGTGACACCCAAGGTTTCATAGCCTCTGGTAGCCAAAATGTTGTGCTCATCGATGGCGTACATTGAAAGGATGGTTTCAAGGATGCCAGCAGCACCCATGGTGTGGCCATAGTAACCCTTCAATCCGTTGACAGGCACTTGCGACAAACCTGCTCTTTCAATAGCCACCGATTCCATCTCATCGTTATACATCGTGGCGGTGCCGTGAGCGTTGATGAAAGCAATTTGGTCAGGGGCGGCATCGCCGAGAGCAACCTTTAATGCCCTGTAGCTGCCTTCGCCCGTGCGCGACGGACCGCTGATATGGTTGGCGTCGTTGCGGATGGCGCCACGACAAGCTACCCATTCGTTGGGATTAACTGTTTCTTTCCGTGTATAAATGATGGTCGCAGCCGCATCGCCAAGGTTCAAACCGCAACGGTTGGCATCGAAAGGCTTGCAGGGTTCAGGCGACAAGGCCTTAAACGACTGGAATCCCGAGACAATGAAGGCCGACTGCACATCGCAGCCCACCGTCACCACATAGTCGAAGTAGCCGCTTTCCAAGTTGCGCATCGCCTCAATCTGGGCGCACACACCTGAAATACAAGCATTTGACACCACAATCGGTGGATTGGGATTTTGGAAGAAGTCCGTCATTTGACGTGCTGCCAAGCCCAACAAAACTCGCTCTTCAGGGAAACCTGTTTCTCTTTTGTCCAACAAGAAAACATTACCCTTGGTGGTGGAAAGGATAAACAGTACTCGCTCCGAAGCCGTGTTGAGGCCAGCCTCCTGAATGGCACGCGATGCCGAGAGGATGATCATCTTCTCAAAGAATGTATATTTCTCATTATCGGCCAAGGTCGCAAAGGTTTGTTCCACCTTGTCGCGATCCACCAACGAGGCCACAAACGGCTCGGGCAGCCCCCACTTGCCTTCGTAACGCGTGAGAGCCGAATGCCCTGCCTTGACAGCAGCATAGTTCTCGGCGGTGCTCATGCCCAAAGGCGAGATGATATTATTGGCCACGCTGACAATCATACGTTTACCTCCCATCTTTGCTTCCATTCCTCGTAAAACTCAGGACTGTATAATACCAACTCGTGTGTGTCCTTGTCCATGAAGACTTGCACCGAATGACCAGTTACAAATACTTCTTTTGTCTTTGCATCACGAATTTCGTAGTCAAAAATGATTTTGGCGGCATCGGTGGGGCGATAAACAATTTCCACCTCGGGCTTCATGCCATAGATTATCGGACGTTTGTATTTGAAAGAAAGCTCGACAATGGGCTCAAAGAAACCTTTATCATACATCATCAAGTATTCCAAGTCGTATTTCCGACCGAATTCCTCACGGGCATCTTCGAAATACTTGGCATAGTTGCCATGCCATACCACGCCCATCGAGTCCACCTCGCTGAAGCGGATGTCAAAACACTTAGTAACCGATAGTACTGTATCTTTCTTCATGATTATTAGTCTTTTGAATCAATATCCGTCAGAGCGATTTTCATGTTGCAACGCGCCAATTCCTCTTCTCCACTTTTGACCATGGCTTCCACCAAGGTCACCTGAAACACTTCTTCTAAAAGCTGAATAGTTGTCACTATATGTTCGCCCACTTTAGGTGTGCGTGCGATGTTCAAGTTGCTGATAGAGCCTATGACGCCAATCTTGACCGTCTCGCCGCTGTTGAGATTGATATAGCCGATACGGGCGGCACAGGTCTGGGCAATGTTTTCCACCAATCCTGAAGCCGACATGCGGCCGTTATCAACAAACAAATTGTCGGAACGCACCTCAAGTTCGGTCACTGAATACACCTTGTCGCTCGACACTAAGCGGTCAATCATAACGAAAGGCGGCCGTTGCGGAATCAGTTCTTTCAATGCTATGTCTTCAATCGCTCTCATTGTTTCCAAAAATCGAAATAGTTGAACCATTGAGTAGGATAACGGCGCACGATGTCTTCGAGCTGCGAGGCAAAGGCTTGTGCCAGTTGCTTGATTTGCTCACGTTTGTTGGCACTTCTATCACGTTGGATAGGACGCACGAAAGCGTGATATGTTCTCATGCCCTCTTTCATCACGAAGACGGCCAATACGTTGATTTCTTTCTGCACGGCCATAGCAAAACCTCCCATGGGGAAATGTGCCATTGCGCCAAAAAACTGACAATCGACAGCTTTTTGCGAACCAAAGATACGGTCGGCAGGCATACTGACGATTTCACCATTGTCTATGGCGGCATTCAAGGCAAACAGATGTGAGAGGTCTTCTTTCACAAGAATCATGCTCATGTTGTTTTGCGACAGCAATCGTTGACGGTTTTCCATTACCGTGGCTGTCTCACCAGCAAATACCAATGCATTGATTTTCTTCTGTTTCGGCTGCAACGAATAGCCTCCCATCTCATAGTTGCCTATATGGCTGCTGAGCATCATGAAGCCTTCAGGATGGTTCTCCAACTCATCCATCTGCTTCTGCCCTTCCTTGATGAAATGGTACTTCTTGCCTGCATACACGCCAAAACGGTCCAAAATGATTTGGCCGAAACGAAAATGATTGGCATAGACATACCAGAATGCTTTCCAAGAACCCAAACCGATACGCTTGCGAAAGAACTGGTACATGGCTTTGTAGCCTTTCCTGCTGAATAGCATATAGAAAGGCACCACCAAGGCCATAATGCCGTAGGGCAGCCACAGCGGCGACACACGGAATAATGCGATGAGGCTACGCTGCATCCACGGCAATCCGTCGGTCTTGCCCGACCATTCGTTATGTTGCAAGGTATCGGCCATGCTCAGGTCAAGCGGTCTTTTTCTCGATGTAGTCGCAGAAATCGTTGAATGTCTTCACATTCGCCATCTCTTCAGTCTTGATCTTGAAGCCAAACTTCTTCTCGACGATGACCAAACTCTTTGACTTTTGCTTCTATTTCTTGTCTGTCCATTTATGTTGAATTGTTGATTGTTTAATCGTTTAATTGTTGCATTCCACATTAGCATTTCTTACAGACCATAATGCTGTGGCCGAGGCCGAGAGCGTCGTGGATGGTCTCCACCTCGAGGCCTGCCTTTCTAACCAATTGGGCCATATCGCCGCTGTGGTACATCTTGCTGTTGCCGTTGGCCAAGGCGGTAAAATATAAGCTTGTCATGGTGAGGGCAAATGCTGCGGAGGTATATCTTTGTCGGTCCCAAAAGGTCTCCATGATGCAGAGACGGCTGTCCTTGTCCATGATTTTGGCAGCGCGCGAAACGATGCTCAATATCTCATCCTCACCAAAGCAGTCGAGGAACTGGCTCATCCAAATAATGTCATAATGCTTGTCGGTGGGGAACTGCTGGCTGTCATCCAAAAGGTTGATGCCATAGCCGTCGATGCGGTCGGCGCCCTTCTTGCCTTTGGTGAACTCGCGCATCATTTCCAACTGTTGCGACAGATCCATGATGGTCACATTGACATTCTCATCGTAGTCGACGCAGCGCAAGGCCCAGCGACCGGTGTTACCGCCTACATCAAGCACGGTCTTGGGATGGTCGCCAAAGAGCAGCTGCAAGGCTTGGTCGAAGGAATGGTCGGAATAATAATGGTCGAAGCCGAACCAGCTCTTCTGCACCTGAGGAGGCAACTGCGAAAGGCCTTCATAAATCGTCGGCCAGCTGCCGAAATGCTCCAGACCTGCGGGACGGCCTTCTTTCAAAGCTTCCTCCAAATGGAACCAACCTTCGTAGTTGACATCGTGATTGAAGTCGATGTTGACGCGAATGGCGGGGTCGGTCAGTAGAAACCAACCAGTCTTCGACAAGGTGAAACGGTCAGTCTCGGTGTTCACCAACACGAGGCCGATACAGAGCGAACCTTCCATCAACACCTTCACAGCGTAGGGCGAGAGATTTGTCTTTTCAGCAATTTCAGCTTGAGTCAAGCCTTGTTCGTTGTCGCGCAGCATGTCCAAGATACCAAACTTGATCATCAGGCGGCCCACTTGGAAGATGATGGGGCCGAAAGCGATGAAATAAGCCAACTCTTGGGCTTCTCCGGCTTTTTTATGCTCTTTAGTATATGCTTTTTCAAGGGCAGGAAAAAGTTCCATTTGTATTATATTTTCTTGATTACCAATGCACTATTCGTTCCTCCAAAACCGAAAGAGTTGGAAAGGATAGTGTTTAATGTCTTGTTGGTCGTAGTGTTAACGATGTTAAGGCCTTCCGAGTATTCGTCTGGGTGCTCAAAGTTGATGTTGGGAGCGATGAAGCCACCGTGCATCATCAAGATGCAATAGACAATTTCGCTGGCGCCAGCCATCCAACACTCGTGACCCGTCATCGACTTAGTTGATGAAATGGGTGTTTTTGTAACGCCAAACATATTCTTCAAAGCCATAGCTTCAAACATATCGCCTTGGGGCGTTGAGGTGGCGTGGGCGTTCACATAGTCAATGTCCTCGGCTTTCACTCCTGCCTCGTTCATGGCGCGGGTCATGGCGCGTTGGCAGCCTTCCTCGCTTGGTTGAGAGATGTGAATCTCACCATTCGAAGAAAAGCCATAGCCACAAACTTCAGCCAAAATCGTTGCTCCACGCGCCACGGCATGGTCGTAATCCTCAAGCACCAAAGCCGCTGCACCACCACTGGGCACTAGGCCGTCGCGATCACGGTCGAAGGGACGGGAAGCTTTAGTCGGGTCATCAACCCTTGTCGAGAAGGCGCTAATACCATCAAAGCTGCCCATCGAGAGGTAGTTAGTCTCTTGGGCGCCACCGCAAAGCACCATGTCCTGCAAACCATTACGGATGAGCATAGCGCCAAGTCCTATGGCATGGGAACCACTTGCACAAGCCGCGCTAATGGTCATGTTGATACCTTTCAAGTGGAAGATAGTGGAAAGATTCATCGTCACAGTGGAGTTCATCGACTGGAAAATGGCTGCCGATCCCACCAAGGTAGTGTCTTTCTTCTCTAAAGCTATCTCATGCGATTCAATGACCGCTTTGGCGGAAGAGTCGTTTCCAAAAAGCACACCAACTTCGTTCTCAAGCAGGTAAGCATCATCAATCCCAGCTTGCTGGAAAGCCTCCAAAGTGGCCATATAGGCATATTCGCCTTCCTCGGCCAGATACATGCGAAGCTTGCGGTCGAGTTTGCCTTTCAGTTGTGGCTTTTCCACAATACCCGTCAATGGCGAACGATAACCATATTCTATGCGTTGCGGGTCGATGCCAATGCCAGAACGGCCTTCGCGCAAAGCGACTTCAACTTCTTCTTTGTTTTTTCCGAGGCACGACCAGATGCCCATGCCCGTGATGACGACTCTTCTATGATTCATAGTTTGATTCTTTCAAGTCGGCCCTTCGACGGGCTCAGGGACCTAGGTCGTTGAGCCTGTCGAAACGCCGGTTATTATGTGTATAACCCTCCGTTGATGGAAATCACCTGCCCCGTAATGTAAGCGGCATCATCTGAAGCAAGGAAAGCAGCCAAGGCTGCCACTTCCTCAGGTTTGCCAAAGCGACCCAAAGGGATAAGTTTCTTCAATTCATCGTTTTCAAGCTCTTTGGTCATGTCGGTGGCAATGAAGCCAGGAGCAATGGCATTGACGGTCACCTTACGGGCAGCCACTTCCTGCGCCAAAGCCTTGGTAGCTCCAATCAGAGCTGCCTTAGCGGCAGAATAGTTGGTTTGTCCAGGCTGACCTTTCAGTCCCGACAACGAAGCCATATTGATGATACGACCATTGCGGCGGGTCAACATGTTTTTCAGCACGCGACGGGTGATATAGAAGAAACCATTCAAAGTGGTGTCCAACACCCGATTCCATTGATCCTCCTGCATGAAGATCATCAGGTTGTCTTCATGAATGCCCGCGTTGTTGACCAACACGGAGATGTAATCGTCGGGATGGCTTGTCGCCCACGACTCCAGAGCCGTTTCAATGGCTTGGGAATCGGCAACATTGAAGGGCAGCAATTCACCTGTACCGCCAGCTTCTTGCACCTGTTTCAGTGTGTCTTCAGCAGCCTCTTTATTTGACTGATAGTTGATGATGACTGTAAAACCATCTTTGGCCAAGCGCAAGGCGATGGCTTTTCCCAAACCTCGTGAGGCACCTGTAATGAGCGCGTATTTCATTATTTCAATTTCAAAGGGTTGGTTTTCAGATAATTCTCAACGGCAGCAATTTCCTTGTAGAAAGGTGTGTCTTCGATAAAGAGCGGAATAATCTCCCTCACTTTGTCATAAACTTTCCTCGAAGTCGGTGCCAGTTTGTCTGCAATCTTCAAGCAATCGGTGGCTTGAGCCAAGGCAATGTATTGGATAGCCATCACCTGGAAGCAGTTCTCCACCACTTGCTTGCAAAGCAGGGCCGAGTTGGTACCCATACTGACAATGTCTTGGTTGTCGTTGTTGTTCGGGATGCTGTGCACATAGTTGGGCATGGCCAGCGTTTGGCATTCGGCAGTCGTCGAAGTAGCCGTGAACTGGCAAGCTTGCATACCATAGTTCAATCCCAGTGTACCCAAATTGAGGAATGGAGGCAGAATGCCGTTGATGCGATCATGGAAGAGGTAGTTCAATTGTCTTTCGGCAGTCATGCAGAGGCGCACCAAGGCGATTTTCACCTTGTCTTCCTCCAACGAGATATAGTCGCCGTGGAAGTTGCCGCCATGATAGACATACTCCGTTTCGGGGTCCACAATGGGGTTGTCGCAGGCCGAGTTGAGTTCATCTTCAAGGATTTGACGGGTGTACATCAATGTATCGTAGATGGGACCGAGTATCTGCGGCGTGCAACGCAACGAATAGTAGGCCTGCACCTTATGCTCAAAAACCTTCACATCGGAGTGACCATAGTCGTAAAGCTCATGGGCGCGTTTCTTGAGGCATTGCGAGCCTGCTGACAGCTCACGCAAACGGCGTGCGATTTCTTGCTGACCTTCGTGACGGCGACAGTTGTTTTCGCCTTCCGACATGTAATCATCGAACGAAGAAGCGATTTCATTCATCCAAACAGCGGCTAAAGTAGCCCAGTCAAGTAAAGTCTCGGCATGGAACTGGTTAACCACGCTGATGCCCGTCATCACAGAAGTGCCATTGGTGATGGAAAGACCTTCGCGGATGTGCATCTTGAGCGGTTCAAGGCCGTTTTCTTTCATCACCTCTGCGGTCGGTCTCCATTGACCTTTATAGTGGACTTCGCCTTCGCCGATAAGGCATAACGCGATATGAGCCAACTGCACCAAGTCGCCGCTGGCACCCACGCTGCCGTGCATGGGAATGAAAGGATATATCTCGCGGTTGATGAACTCAACCAACAATTTCACCACATCGGTATGCACGCCCGAACGGCATTGCAACACCGTGCCAAGGCGGGCTATCATGGCCGACTTCACATAGATATCGTCCAACGGCTCTCCTGCTCCAGTGGAGTGGCTACGGATGATATTATATTGTAAATCTGTTAGATACTTATCGTCAACACGCCATTGGGCCATTGGGCCAAAGCCTGTATTGATGCCATAAATGACTTTTTCGGCGGCAAACTTTTCCAAAAAACGGTAACACGCTTCCACGCGGTCAATCCACGCTCCCGAAACCTGAATCTTCTCATCGGAATGCAAGACTTTTTCTACTTCTTCGAGCGTGATTCTGTCATTAAATGTAATCATTTATTTCCCTTTTTTAAATAGAGGTGCAAAAGTATGAAAAAAAACAATATAAATTCATTATCTTTTCAAATAACCAAGCATTTGGTTTGTCTTATTGTTTTATTTCCTATCTTTGACCCGCGAAAAAACTAATTTTTTATGACCGAAACAAACAACAGATGGTTGGTGGTCGTCAATCCAAAGGCCTCGGTCGGAAAATCCGGAAGAGACTGGCCTATGATTAAGCAATTGCTTATCAATGAGGGATTTGTATTTGATGACATACTGACCGAATATCCTCGTCATGCCATTGAAATTGTCCGAAACGCCATTGTTGAAAAAGGCTATCGAAAGATTATCTCCGTAGGAGGCGACGGCACCAATAACGAAATAATTAATGGCATATTTACACAAGATGTTGTTCCCACTACTGACATTACAATGGCTGCCCTTCCTATCGGAACAGGCAACGACTGGCGCCGTACCTTCGACATTCCTTTGGAATACGAAGATGTCGTCAAAATTATCAAGGCGGGGCATACTTTTGTCCACGATATTGGCAAACTGACCTATTATAATGACGGCGACCCAAAGACCCGTTTTTTCCTAAATGCAGCTGGTACCGGCTTGGATGAAATGGTTTGCCATTCAACCAACCTTATGAAACAACAAGGCAAAGGCGGTACTATCCGTTACTTGATTAGCGTAGTGAAATGTCTGCTGAAATATAAAGTCACCCATGTGCAAATCGAAGTGGATGAACAACAAGTGTTTGATGACAATATTTTGAGTCTTTCTGTTGGCAATTGCCGTTTCAATGGTGGCGGTATGATGATGATGCCCAAGGCTGTCCCAGATGATGGTTTGTTCGACATTACCGTCATCCGAAAAGTGTCTATCTTCAAATTCGCCGCCAATGTGAAAAACATCTACGATGGCACTTTCATCGAAAAACTCAAGGAAGTTCAGACCTTCCGTGGCAAGAAAATCCGTATCGTATCCATCCCACCTCATTCCTTGAAGGTTGAGACTGAAGGAGAGACCCTTAACAATTCACCTTTCGACTTCGAAATCCTGCCCAAGGCCATCAATATGGTCATTCCAAAAGAAAGAGGCAAGAAGTCGCAGAAAAAGAAGAGCCGTTTCAAAAAGAAAAACAACAATTCAACAATTCAACAATAAACAATAAACATTATGGTAAACATCGATCAAATCAATTTCGAAAACAAGCGCGTGGTTATCCGCGTAGACTTCAATGTCCCGTTGGACGACAATTTCAACATCACTGACGACACCCGTATGCGTGCCGCTCTGCCTACCATCAACAAGGTCTTGAACGACAAAGGTATGGTTGTGCTGATGTCGCACCTTGGTCGTCCGAAGAAAAACCCCGACCCGAAGTTCTCCATCAAGCCGATTATCAAGCACTTGGAAGAATTGTTGGGCCGTCCAGTGCAATTTGCTACCGATTGCATGAAAGCCGCCGATCAAGTGGCCGCCATGAAACCTGGTGAGGTGCTCGTACTTGAAAACCTCCGTTTCTATGCAGAGGAAGAAGGCAAGCCGCGCGGCATAGAGAAAGGTGAAGAAGGCTACGATGAAGCCAAGAAAGCCGTCAAAGCCTCACAGAAAGAGTTCACCAAGACCCTTGCGGGCTATGGCGAATACTACATCAACGATGCCTTTGGCACTGCCCACCGTGCCCATGCTTCAACCGCTTTGATTGCCGACTACTTCGATGCCGACCATAAGATGTTCGGCTATCTGATGGGCAAGGAAGTGGCTGCCGTCAACAAGGTGATGAACGAAATCCAACATCCTTTCACCGCCATTATGGGTGGCTCGAAAGTCTCCACGAAGATTGAAATCATCGAGAACCTGCTCACCAAGGTTGATAACCTCATCCTTTGTGGTGGCATGACTTACACCTTCAAGAAGGCCCTTGGTGGCAAGATTGGTAACTCCATCTGCGAAGATGACAAACTTGACCTCGCTCTCGACATCCTTGCCAAGGCCAAAGAAAAAGGTGTTAATTTAGTACTGGCCATCGACTGCGTGGTTGGTGACAAGTTCGGCAACGATGCCAACACACAAGTGGTTGACCCGATGGACATTCCCGAAGGTTGGGAAGGCATGGATATCGGTCCGAAGACCCGCGAACTCTTCGCCAATGTCATCAAAGGCTCGAAGACCATCCTTTGGAACGGTCCCTGCGGCGTGTTTGAGTTCGACACCTTCGCACAAGGCTCAAAGGCTATTGCTGAGGCTATTGCAGCAGCGACCAAGGACGGTGCCTTCTCGCTCATCGGTGGCGGCGACTCGGTGGCTTGCATCAACAAGTTTGGCTTGGCTGACCAAGTTTCCTATGTCTCCACTGGTGGCGGTGCCCTGCTCGAAGCCATCGAAGGCAAGGAGTTGCCGGGTATTGCAGCGATTAAGAAGTGATTTTTTACTATGACTAATGACCATGACTATGATCGCTTCAACAATAGTGAAAGCGGTCATAGTCATTTTTTATGTATTTGAAAAAGCGTGTATTAAGGCGGCCTTGGCTGCTTTTTTTACTTTCAATAGTAAAAAATAATACTCATTTTTATTTCTCAAAAGTAAAAAATAACACTAATTTTCGTTTTTATAAAGTAAAAAATCGTAGTTTTGTGTATAGTTTGAAAACCTACAGACAATGAAAAAAGTAACCTTGTTTTTAGCCATAGTTCTCGGATTCGTTTCGATGCTGAACGCCCAATGGACAAGCCCGGGCAACGGCACGACTTATACTTTGGATGACCTCGTGGAAATTAGTGGATGCGTGAGTTTTGACCCTCAAATCTTTTATTACTTCATTTTGGGCGACATCACCATCTCGGCCAACGACAAACTTTACATCAACCGAAACGACGGACTGATTTATATCACGTTTGCCAACGACTACACCATTACCATCAAAGGCTCGATGGAAGCCATGGGACAAGATGAGGAACATTATTTGCCAATAGGAATGGGAAGCGGCCACCTCCGCTTTGAGGATGCCTCTGACCCCAGCTTTCTCAGTTACTGCTGGTTTGGTGAAATGAATGGCATCCAAATCATCAACAGCGATGTGACTTTTGATACTTGCCGATTCCACTATTTTTATTCCCAACAGCAGTCGAGTGCCGTCAATTGCATGAACTGCGACCCAGTTTTTACCAATTGTGTGTTTTATTCCAACGAAGGCGCGGCCATCGGTTCTCCCGCCAATGGGCAAGCCTCTCCGCAAATCCTGAACTGCCAGTTCACTAACAATGTGACTTCCAACGCCAACCAACCCCAAATCAATCTCGGACCTGGCGCAAACGATACCATCCGTATCGTGAATTGCACCATTGAGGGTGGCGGACACGACATGTCGGGCGGCATTGCCATCGCAGATTTGATGAACACGGGCGACACCAAAATCCTGCTGAAAGACAACGTCGTCAAAAACAACCGCTATGGCTACAACCAGCAAGGCTACAATTTGAGTTCTGTTATCATTGATAACCAATTCATTGACAATAACTTGGAAACCAACCCCATGAACGGCGGCAGCGGCATCAGCGTTTTCGGCATGAATGAGAACAACAAAGCAGTCATCCGCAACAATGTGATTACAGGCAACTTGTGGGGCATCACAGTCATCAACGCTTTCGACATCGACCTCGGCACAGAAGAAGATTGGGGGTATAACCAAATCCACGACAACGGTAATAGCGGTGTGATATATGATCTTTATAACAATTCTGCCTGCGACATTATGGCCGTTGGCAACAATTGGGGCACTTCCAACAGTCACATAATCGAGGAACATATTGTACACCAAAACGATGACCCGAGCTTGGGTTTGGTCACCTTTGTTCCTTTTGTCGATGTTGATGGCATGAACGAAGTATCAGCCAAAGCTTTCGAAGTGTGGCCTAATCCCACCCATGGTCGTTTCATGGTGGAAGGCAAAGGAAAGATGACCATCACGAATGCCCTCGGTCAAATCCTTATCAACCATGAAATCGACGGCAAAGAAAGCATAGCATTGCCGCAAGGCCTTTATTTTGTGAGATTAGGCGATGTCACGCGAAAGGTGATTATGGAATGACCATTGTGGCTGTAGGGCTGTCGTATTACGGCAGCCGTAACATTGTTTTCTGTTGCGGCCGCCACGATGTGACAGCCCTACAACACCATTATGATATATTATCAAACAATTTTCCTATTTTTGTGCCCAAATTATTACACCATGTCCAAAACTATTGTCAACATCATAGATAAAAGCAACCCGATGCCGGCTTATTTCTTCACCAAGGAATACTATGAAGAAGGTGATGAGTTGCTTTTTATTTCCACTGAAGAGGAAGCCAGTTGCATACAGCTGCTGGCTCAACAACTGAAAGTCGAAGAAACTCTGGTGAAAAGCATCATTGTGAAGCGTTTTGAAGACAAGTTCCTGTATGAACACATCTGCCGTACCATCAAGAGCAAACTGAACCCGGAGACACAATATTACCTCAATCTAGCTGGAGGCAACCGTTATATGACTCTTTCGGTGCAGCATGTCTTCGAGGAGTTCAACACCTTATTTTTCTATACCCAAACCCGTGAGAACCTGATTGTCAAGACCATCTTCGACCATAGCATCTATGATGACGACGATGAGGTGTTTCCCATCAAGCACCGCATGACACTGAAAGAGTATTTTGGTCTATACGGACTGCAAAGCGATGTGGACCAACCACGCAAACAAGTGAAAGAGATTGCCTTCTCACAGCATCTGTTTACCATGTTTTCACAAAACATGTTTGGCCGCGGCGATTATCAGGTGATGGAAACACTGCGCGAAAAATACCGCAACTGGAAGTTCCTCATTATCTCGGAAGTGGAAAACCCGCACAAGGAATATATGACCGCCATCCCAAATTTGAGCAAGTTCTTGAATTACATAGGTTTTGTTCCCGAGCGGCCAGGTTCTTTGCAAAGCTATGAAATAGAATACCTCACAGGTGGTTGGTTTGAGGAATATGTCTACGCCTTGATCAAAAATGTCCTGCAACCCGATGACATTGCCATGGGTGTACACATCTCCAACGGCATTATCAAGCACAACAACGAACTGGATGTGTGCTTCATCAAGGCCAACAAACTATTTGTCATAGAATGCAAGACAGGAGTGACCAGCGAAAGCCTCTTCAATGAGATTGTCTACAAAGTCTGCGCCTTGAAGGAAGTGCTGCTCGGCACCAGCAATTCCTATATCTTCTCCTTGAAGAAAGACCACAAGGGCAACTGGAAAAAGACCGCCAAATACATGGGCATCACCTTCTGCGACTGGCTCAATTTGACCAAGCCCGAACTGCTGAAGAACATCCTCAAGTCAATGGACAAGATTGCCAAGGAGAGCTAAAAGAATTTCGGGGAGATTATTTCCATTGTTTTATATGAATTTTCGATTTACAATACGGATTTTTTGAAAAAAGTTTTCGTTGTCAATCGAAATATTCTATTTTTGCGCCATAAACAAACAAAGAATTATGGTAACAAAAGATCTGCTCCGACAAGTAATCTACGAACAACATGCACTTAACGAACCGTTAGGTGTAAAAAGAAAGATTGTACAAGAACAGGTGTATGCACCTGAAGTGCTTGTGATATCAGGCGTGAGGCGTTGTGGAAAATCGGTGCTGTTGCAACAAATCAGAGCCGAACAAACGGAACAGGATTATTGCCTTTGTTTTGACGATGACCGTCTCTTGCATTTTGAGGTTTCCGATTTCCAACTAATGTGTGATGTGTTCGCCGAGGATTTTGGCATACAAAAGACCTTCTATCTGGATGAAGTGCAGTTGATTGAAGGTTGGGAGCATTTTGTGGACAGACTGTATAGCCATCACAATAAGGTGTTCATCACAGGGAGCAATGCCCATTTGTTGAGCAAAGAACTTGGCACACTGCTTACAGGTCGACATCTTACCCAAGAACTTTGGCCTATGTCGTTGACGGAATTCATGGAATTGAGGAATGAGACTTGGCAAAAAGAAGACCTTTACACGACTGCCGGAAAAGCAAAGCTGGTAAATCTCCAAAACGCTTATCTGCGAGAAGGAGGCTTCCCTCAATACCTTCAAACAAAGAATCCACGATATCTGAAAGAATTGTACAACGACATCATCTATCGCGACATTGTGGCGCGGCACAAGCTGTCATCCGACCGACAAATACGAGAAATGGCCTACTATCTGGCAAGCAATTTCACGCATCGTTTCACATACCTTTCGGTGGCAAAGGCAACCGGAATCAAAAGTTCAGAGACTGTTCAGGACTACATACGATATCTTGAGGAGGCATATCTAGTCGGCGTACTCACAAAATACGACTATAAGGTGGGAGAACAACTAAAAAGCCCCAAAAAGATCTATTTTATTGATAATGGCCTTGTCGGACAAATTGGTTTTACTTTTAGTGGTAACATGGGGCCTCGATTGGAAAATGCGGTCTATGTGGAACTTCGCCGACGCGAACAGGAAGCCTTCTATTATCATGACAAACAGGAATGCGACTTCGTTGTAAGAGAAAACGCGCATATCACCAAAGCTTATCAAGTAACGACCTCTCTCGCCGACGCTGACACAAGACAAC
>CACXXW010000061.1 GCA_902771635.1 uncultured Bacteroidia bacterium
GTACGCACGGGTTCGAAGAATGACCCGGCCGAGACCACCGGTCTAGCCCACTATCTGGAACACTTGATGTTTAAGGGAACGACAAGTTTCGGCACCACTGATGCAGAAGCCGAAAAGCCTCTCCTTGACGAGATTGAGGCCCGCTACGAGAAGTACCGCACTCTCACCGACCCAGAGGAACGCCGCATCGCTTACCATGAAATCGACTCGGTGAGCCAACTGGCTGCACAGTATTTCATCCCCAACGAGTATGACAAGCTCATGTCGGCCATTGGAGCGGAAGGCACCAATGCCTACACCTCGAACGACGTGACCTGCTACACCGAGGACATCCCCTCCAACGAAGTGGATAACTGGGCCAAAATCCAGGCCGACCGCTTCCAGAACATGGTCATTCGTGGCTTCCATACTGAATTGGAAGCTGTTTACGAGGAGTACAACATCGGCATCGCCCAAGACAGCCGCAAAGTGTGGGAAGCCTTGAGTGCCCTGCTCTTCCCGACGCACCCTTACGGTACGCAGACCACTATTGGCACTCAGGAGCACCTGAAGAATCCCAGCATCACCAACATCAAGAACTACTTCAACAAGTGGTATCGTCCCAACAACGTGGCCATCTGCATGGCTGGCGATTTCAATCCTGATGAGGTCATCGCTATCATTGACAAGTATTTTGGCAGCTGGCAACCTGGTGAGGATGTGAAGCAGCCCGAGTTCCCCGCTTTGGCACCCATCACTGCTCCTCACGACACCACCGTCTATGGTCTTGAAGCAGAAACCATCATGCTTGGCTGGCGTTTCGACCGTGGCAACTCGCTGCAAGCAGACACGCTTGAAGTCATCGGCTCAATGTTGAGCAACGGCACTGCAGGACTCATCGATTTGGACATCAACCAACAGATGCAGATGCTTTATGCCTATGCGGGATCTCAAACCCTGCGCGACTACACCAGCTTCATTATGGGCGGCTCACCCCGTCCGGGCCAGACCCTCGAAGAAGCCCAAGCCTTAATGCTTGCCGAGATTGAGAAGCTGAAGAAAGGAGAGTTCTCAGACGACCTCCTGCCTTCGGTCATCAATAACGCCAAGCTCGATTATTACAACTCTATGGAGAGCAATATGGCTCGCGCCAACATGTTTGTCGACACCTATATTAATGAAGTGCCTTGGGAACAGAGCGTTGGCCGCCTCGACCGTATCTCCAACATCACCAAGGATCAAATCGTAGCTTTTGCCAACCGTCATTTCAAAGACAACTATGTGGTGGTTTACAAGCGTCAAGGTGTAGATGAAAATCAGAAGAAGATCGACAAGCCCGCCATCACCCCCATCCCGACCAACCGCGACCTCGTGAGCGACTTCGTGACGGAAGTGCAGAATGCGGAAGTGACACCTATCCAGCCTCGTTTCGTCGACTTCAAGAAAGACCTTACTTTCGGCAACACCGAAGCTGGCCTGCCTTACATTTATGTTCAAAATAAAGAAAACGGACGTTTCACCTTGTCGTTCCGCTATGATTTTGGTCAAGAGTCAGACCTGCGCTATGACATGGCGACTCAGTATCTCGAATACCTCGGCACCGACCAACTCACCAATGAGCAAATCAAGCAACAGTTCTATAAACTGGCTTGCGAGTATTACATCAGCGTAGGGGCACGCAACATCACTGTCACCTTGCGCGGTTTGGGCGAGAATATGCCTGAGGCTTTGGCACTGCTTGAAAACGTGATGCAAAACGCCCAAGCTGACCCGATGGTGGCCGAGATGTGTATCCAACAATTGGAGAAGGCTCGCATGGATGCCAAATTGAACCAACGCAGCAACTTTAGTGCCTTGGTGGATTACGGCATCTATGGTCCTTACAACCCGAGCCGCAACCAGCTTTCCATCGATCAACTTCGACAAATCGACCCGCAAGAGCTTCTCGACCTCTTGAAGAACCTCAAGAACTACAAACACACCGTGTTGTATTACGGTCCGATGACTGCCGAGGAGGTAGCCCATGCCGTCACCGAGAACCACAAGACCGTGGCCGAGTTGCAAGACGTCCCCGAAGGCAAGCACTATGAGATGCAGCCTACACCTGAGAACGAAATCCTCATTGCCCCTTACGATGCCAAGAACATCTACATGCGTATGGTCCACAACGAGCAACGCGACTGGAACCCTGACGAGGCTGCTGTGAAGGCGCTGTTCAATGAATACTATGGCGGTGGCATGAACACCATCGTGTTCCAGGAAATGCGTGAGGCACGCGGACTGGCTTACAACGCTTTTGCCGCATACATGGAGCCCAGCTACAAAGACCAGAAGGAGTATTTCTTCACCCACATCATCACGCAAAACGACAAGATGGTTGACTGCGTGACGCACTTCCTCGAGATCCTCAATGAAATGCCTGAGAGCGAACAGGCCTTTGGCATTGCCAAAGACGCTCTCACCAAGCGTTTGGCCAGCCAACGCACCACCAAGTTCGGTCTCATCAACGCTTGGCTGAGTGCCCAAATGCGCGGCATCGACTATGACATCAACGAGCGCATCTACAATGCCTTGCCGAACATCACCCTTCAAGACATCGTGAGCTTCGAGCAAGAACAAATGGCCAACAAGCCTTACCGTTATGTCATCCTCGGCGATGAGAAGGAACTCGACATGAAGGCCCTCAAGGAGATCGGCCCCATCCGCCGCTTAAGCACTGAAGAGATCTTCGGGTATTAATCCGACTATGGCTTATATGGCCAATGTCATGAAAATAATGGCCGCTCTCACATAATGTGGGGGCGGCCATTGTCATAGGCCATAAGCCATAGTCAAACAATCACTCCAAGCTATCACCCGCCTCGCCGTCGCCTTCCTTGGCCTTTTGTTCAAGTTCCAACTTACCGAAACGCAACGTGAAGCCTGCCGAGATATAGCGGCTGTTCAACATCTTGCGGGTGCTGTCGCTGAGATAATAGGGGTTGGTATTGCTTGAACCCGAACCAATCTTGGCACCCCAGTTGAAGATGTCCTGCACGTTGACAAATACCGACAAGCGGCGGTTGAAGAAGTCGCTGCGGAGGCCCATGTTGAGGAAATAGCGCGCCTTGCGTTCGCTCATCAAGCTGATAGTCGGTGAGTTGTAGTTGGCTGAAGCCGTGACTTGCAGCTGATTAAAGAGTTTCGCCCAAGCGTTGACGCGCACACTCCACGACCATTTGTCGCGCTCATCGATCTGATGAACGCCATTGCGGTCATACTCCATGCGATAGCCATAGTCATACACGTTGGCATACAGACGCACGTTGAAGAATCCCGTTGGACGGTAGGTCATATTGAGCGAGGTACCGTATCGCCACGAGGTACCCATATTGTAAGGAATGGAATAACTGACAATACGATCCAGATAGTCATCATACTCGGCATCGGTCAGCCTGCTGATTTCGTTGGTGCTCCAGCGACCGTATGCTTCGAGGCCAATGTTACCAAAGCGCTCGAAAAACTTCTGCCAACCGGCTTCCACATTATGGGTATAAGCATTTTTGAGTCCAAGGGGATTACCCGTCGAATAGCTGTCATCGCCATACCTGCGAAAGGTGCTGATTTGGTCTTCTCTGGGGTGCGACATACGCATCGAATAGTTGAGTTTCCAGTTGTGCATGCTTTCCGTGCGATAAGTCAAGTGGATAGAAGGACGTACATTGAGGAAATACAAGGTGCTGTCGTCAGCAAACGGCATATCGCTCTTGTAGTTGTAACCTATACGGTCACCGCCCAAGCCCAAGCCTGTGCTTAGGGTAAAACCACCCCAACGATGCGTCCAGTTGACATCGCCATTGACACCCGTTTCAACACCTTTAAACTTATAAGTACGAAGTATATCGATGCTGTCATAAGTAATGCCGCCATCATTGGAATAGTAACGATTATAGTCACTGTTACTGAGCTGATTGTCGACGCGCAAGCCATAACTAAGCTCGCCGTTTTCACTATAAGGTCTATTGTAGCGCACATCGAGATTGAAGCCATAACCCGTTTGCTTACTCAAAAGATATCGGTTTTCATCAAAGTCGGTGTAAACATCATAGAAACGGTTGTTGTAATAGTCGAAAGCATTCTTGTTGAATCTGCCATTCAAACCGATTCGGAGATTGTGTCCCTTGTCATCAAACTTCTTGGTGTAGTCCGCTCCAAAATGGCCGAAGCCGGATTGCGAAAGGGTGGTATCGCCCATGCTGTAGGCCAAAATGCTATCCATAGGCTGCAAATAGAAAGTCTGTTCTTCGCGACGGCTGCCGAGACTGCGGTTGTTATTATAGAAGCCCCCGCCATCGAAGGAGATGTCACTCGTAGAGTCAATTTCATAGTCGATGTTCATGAAAACATTGCCGCTGATGCTACGGTTGTCCTCTTTTTGGGTCGTAGTCTTGTACCACACTGAGTCATACATTCCCTCGGTTGCAGCGTCTTCGCGTTTCAGCTCCCAACTGTCGGTGGTGTTGAGCCTGTCACTATATCGCCCTGAAGCAAACAAATTGATGCTCAGTTTCTCCTTCTTCCACATGTAACTCACCCATGGCGAGACAAAAGGCTGGTTGGAGCCGTTCACGCCAAAACTCACAAATTGGTTGCTCTTGATGTGCGCCGAAGTCACGATGTTGATGACAGCCTCGGCCTCAGTAGCATACTTGGCTGAAGGATTGGTGATGGTCTCAATGCGGGCAATGGCGTTGGCAGGCAAAGTCTGGAGGTAGGTCTTCAGGTTCTCTTCGGTGAGTTTCGAGGGTTTGTCGTTGACCCAAATCTCCACGCTCGACACGCCACGCAAGGTGATATTGCCTTCCACATCAACCTCCACGCCAGGCGCGTTTTGCAAGGCATCCTCAGTGGTACCCGTCTGGATGGACGGGTCTTCGCTGACGTTGTAAATCAACTTCTCGCCTTCCATCGCATACAGCGGTCGCTCGGCGGCCACCGTGACCTCACCTAACGAGGTCACACCAGGATTGATTCGTAAGGTTCCAAGATTGGTGTTGTTAGTCACCTTGAACGGATGCATAAAGCTCTCATAACCAATGGCTGAAACGCGCAGCACGAAAGACCCTTGCGGCACACCATTAAGCTCGAAAACGCCGTCCATATTGCTGATGCCGCCTTTGACCAACTCCGAATCGATGGAGTCGAGTACTGCCACATTGACATAAGGCATATACTCCCCTGTCTTGGCATCGCGCAACACGCCGACCACTTGGAAAGTATCGCCCTCGCGCACTTTCTTTTTCTGCTTCACTGTGGGCATGTTGCCCTCGGTCTGTCCCCACTGACGGTCGCCGCCAAAAGGTGGTCTTCCCCCAGGAGGTCTGCTACCCGGAGGGCGACCTCCACCGCCGGGAGGTTGGGCCATACATAAGACTGACGATAGGACTATTGCCACAAAAAACAACGATTTCAAAAAAACAGATCTCTTCATGCTAACGAAAATTTAGGACGCAAAAATAGGAAAAAATGCCGTATTTAAATGAATCGATGCGACATTTTTTGATGACTCGAATGTGTTATAGGACACATTCTCAGGTTTCCATAGCTTTCTCTATTTCAATGCAAACTGAGATAGCCTTATTCACTTACCTTCAGTGCCCTCATGGCATTGAGCACGGCGAGTACCGTGACGCCCACGTCGGCGAAGACAGCCATCCACATTGTGGCAACGCCGAAAGCTGCCAACACAAGCACCGCGACTTTTACACCTATTGCAAACCAGACATTTTGTTTTGCAATGCGCAACGTGCGACGCGCAATGCGGATAGCAAGGGCTATCTTGGATGGTTTGTCATCCATCAAGACCACATCAGCGGCTTCGATGGCGGCATCGCTGCCGAGACCGCCCATGGCTATGCCTACATCAGCACGGGCCAAAACGGGTGCATCGTTGATACCATCCCCGACAAAAGCGAGTTGAGAGTTTAGATTTGAGGTTTTAGAGTTAAGCAATTCATCTACATACGTCACTTTGTCGGCGGGCAACAGCTCAGCATGGTATTCGCTCAAACCGAGTTTACGGGACACGTCCTCCCCTACCTCCTTACGGTCGCCAGTGAGCATCACCGTGCGTTCGACACCCAAAGACTTCAAGGCTTGAATGGCCTCAGCACTGTCTTCCTTTATCTTGTCATTGATGACAATATGACCTGCATATTCCCCATCAATAGCAACGTGGATGATGGTGCCGATATGTTCACAGTCATGCCATTGGGCACCAATGGCATCCATCATTTTCGTATTGCCCACACAGACCGTCCAATTTTCCACTTTGGCCTTAATCCCTTGTCCTGCAATCTCCTCCACATCGCTCAACTTGCAGCCATCGGTAGCCTCGTCTGGAAAAGCATCACGCAATGCAGCACCAATAGGGTGCGTGGAATAATGCTCCACATGAGCAGCCAAATGCAACAAATGTCGCTCATCGCATTTCTCAGGATGCACTGCAGTGACCGCAAACTGACCATGGGTCAAGGTGCCTGTCTTGTCGAAAACCACCGTGCCAATCTTGGCCAGCACATCCATATAATTGGCTCCTTTAACAAGGATACCTTTGCGCGAGGCACCGCCAATGCCACCAAAGAACGTGAGCGGCACGCTGATGACCAAAGCGCATGGGCACGATACCACTAGGAACATCAAGGCGCGATAGAGCCAAGTGGCAAAGGTGCCAGTGAAGTCGCCCGAAAACAAAGGTGGTAACAACGCTAAGGCCAAAGCGGCAAAGACCACAACAGGCGTATAAATGCGGGCAAATCGGGTGATGAAGGTCTCGCTTTTCGACTTGCTTTCGGTGGCATTTTCCACCAAATTGATAATCTTGGAAACTGTACTCTCACCAAAACTCTTGGTCGTGCGCACCTTGACCAAACCAGAAAGGTTGACGCAGCCTGAAACGACCTCATCGCCTTCGGCAATGTCACGCGGGAGGCTCTCGCCCGTCAAGGCCACCGTATTTAAAGCAGTGTTGCCCTCAATGATAATGCCGTCCAGCGGTACCTTTTCTCCAGGACGGATGACAATGGTCTCGCCAACTGCCACATTCTCAGGGCTGACACTTTCCAACTTGCCTTTACGTTCCACATGCGCCACATCAGGACGGATGTCCATCAAGTGGGCGATGCTTTCACGACTTTTGCCCTCGGCATAACCTTCGAAAAGCTCACCGACTTGGAAAAACAACATTACAAAGACCGCCTCGGGGAACTGCGTCTCGGCACCTGGCAGGAAACCGATGCAAAGTGCCCCGATAGTAGCGATGGACATAAGGAAATGTTCGTTGAACGCCTCGCCATGCGCCAGTCCCTCGGCGGCTTCCTTGAGCGTGTCGAAGCCGATAATCAGATACGGAACCAAATAGATGAACAGTAGCTGCCACGTGGGCAAGTCACATTTTTTCTCTATGATGACCGCCGCAACAAGCAGTACTACTGTGACTGCGATCTTGACAATTGAGCCTTTCAGGCTACCTTCATGATGATGCTCATGGTCATGATGGTGTTCATGCCCACAGCATTCGTGTTCGTTGTGATAATGATCGTGCTCATGATGATGCTCATGTTCGTGATGATGATGTTCGTGTGCCATATTTTTATAGTTTTATTACTTTCTCATGTGTTTCGGCTGCAAAAATGCGGCAAAAGTTTTGCAACTGGGTTGCAAAGATTCATCTGCAAACAGAAATTACTACTTTTGCAACAAAATACAGGTTATTATGCGCAAAAGCTCACTATTCATATTTATCCTTCTTCTAGTGGCAGCCTGCAATCAAGTGCCAACGGCAGAATGGACCGAAGGCGCCAAGCAAGATGACGGACGCGCAATGCATACCTTAATATTAAGGAATATGCCAGAAGGCTCGCGGGTATGGTTTCAAGAACTTTTCGATGGCAAAACCATCGTGGAAGGCCCGGCGATGAACCATTATCAAGGGACTTCGTGGTATATCGACATTCCAACAAGCGGCACCGTCACGCTAAAGTACTACGGTCGCCCGCTTCCAAGGCACTCATGGGCTCCCGAGGGCTTTATACTCCAGCAAAAAGGAAAACCTGATAGGCCTATGGAAGTGACTTATCACTTTTTGGAACAGCCTGAAAACAACACCCAAAATGCTTTTACCTCCAATTACGAGGTCAAGCCTGGCGACATCATCCCACAAGTCAAGCGCATTCGGTACGGCACTGAGCCAATGGAGGCAAGCGATACACATCCAGTTGGATGGTATCGCATCACGATAGGTGCAGACGGTGAGCCAAAAGTAGAGTTTGATGATGAGGACGGTGCTTTCTACGCTCAGTCCACGCTCGCCAAGTTGTCGCTTCCTTTACAACCGTTGACCATCGAAGACTGGCCCGATATGCCTTACAGAGGCTTCATGCTCGATGTGGTGCGCGATTTCCGAACCGTAGATGAGGTGCTCCAAATCCTCGACCTTATGGCCTCTTGGAAGCTGAACACTTTGCATTTCCACCTTGCTGATGATGAATCATGGTGCTTGGAAATCAAGGCGTTCCCTGAGCTCACGGAATATGGGGCACATCACGCCCTCCCCGACTGGAATCTACAGGAAACCACCGCCCTGAAGCCAACGGCCAATGGTCGCATCGGGAATGTGACCTATTACACTGCCGAAGAGTACCAACAAATCCTTCGCTATGCATGGGAACGCCGCATCGCTGTGATTCCAGAGTTTGATACACCAGGACATTCACGAGCCTCCATCAAAGCAATGCAGGCCTATGAACAACGCACCGATGACAGCAGCTTCCGCTTGCAAGACCCTGCTGACACTTCGCGTTACTGGTCGGCGCAGGATTTCACCGACAATGTGCTGAGTGTGGATTTGTCCAGCGTTTACAAGTTCTATGGGGCGGTCTTCGATGAGGTAATCCGTCTGCACCAAGAAGCAGGTGTTCCGTTACCTGCCATCCACATCGGCGGCGATGAGGTGCCAGAGGGTGCCTGGTCGGGTCGTGACCGCCACGAGATGAAGGAAACCTTTACCAATAACATGCTCGACCTTGCCGAGACACGGGGCATCCGACTCGCTGGTTGGGAGGACATTGCCAGAAACTTGGAACCCGAGACGGAGGAGCGCCTGAAACGTTCACTCTATTTCCTCAACGTCTGGAACACCGACGGCATCGAAGGCTTCCCCGTGGTGCTTTCGCCTGCTCCCTACACCTACCTCGACCTCGCCTATAGCGATGCCCCTGATGAAATCGGTCTTTCCTGGGCAGGTTATGTGGATGAACGTAAGACCTTTTCTTTGCAACCCAATAACTACAAAGGCGACATCATCGGCGTGCAGGCGCAGCTCTGGTCAGCGCAACTCCGTAGTTTTAACGACGCCACCTATCAAATGCTGCCCAAAGTCCTCGGCACGGCCGAACGTGGCTGGAACGCCCTTCCCGACTGGCCTACTGAATCTGATTTCACCTCCGACTTTGAGCAGTTCTATAGCATTATTGTAGCAAAGGAAATGCCTGTTTGGGAACAGAAAGGACTGTTATATTCCCATAACCCGCACTAACGTCTTGTTTATCTCGCCGCTTTCACCACCTTTTGAACGCTGACGGAACCGCCCTTCATCACAACACGAAGCAAATAGACTCCCGAAGGCAACTCGGCGAGCGAGATTTCAGCGAAGCTATCATTATCGGCAACTTGTGTCAGCACGCACTGTCCCATGGTATTGAACAGTTCCATCCGTTGCACATCGCGACCTTCAACAAACAGTTTGTCGGTAGTCGGATTGGGATGCACGGCAAGACGGTCATCCGAATGCGAGCCATCTGCTTGATGGTCTTCAATGCCATCGTTGAAGAAATGGACATGGAAAGTCAACTCGTTTCCATCCTCTTTGATGTTGGAGATCTCGAAACTGTTTTCGGGTGTGCCATCGGTTAGATAGGGATGCGGATTGGTGTTGGGGCCAAACTTGGTGCGACCCGTGGCATGGCTGAAATGGGCATTGTTGAGGTTGCCGTTCTGGATATCGCTGCTGCTACCGGGACGGAAAATCCAATACTGGTTGGCAATGTTGACATTGTCGAAGAAGGCGTTGGCGAACATGCCGGAATAATCGAGCGGGACGGTGTCGTTCCAACGCGCCACGATAAGACCCGTGCCAGGAATGCCCTCATCAAAGAGGTCTTGTTTGTTACGATATTCAAACACATACCATTGCGTACTGTCGATGGCCGACTTGATGTAATAGCAGTTCTTCGACTGACTTGACCCAACGCTCAATAGGGTGTAGTCGCCGTCATGGGTTATCTGAATCGGGTCATCCGCCACGTGAAGAATCTTGTTCTTATAGATGGCCGCCATTTGGTTGGGGCCATAGTTGTAGCACATCATATCCCACGAACCTGCGGGAGAGACATCCGTGTAATTGATGTAATGGTAAAGGTCGGGCAAATTCAGTGAGTGCCCCATCTCATGCCTGAACACATGAGCTGTGAAATATGTCGGGGCACCTTCAAACTCGAGATTGAACGCGTTAGGCTTTATCCCATTGATCTCGACGGGATAGTCGATGGAGTCATGAGGGAAATACTCCATGTGGGGCCACAAAATGGAAGCCCATGCTCCTGTGCCACCCTTAACGACAAAACTCACATTGTCGATATAACCATCATTGTCGCCATCAAGGACTACATCATCATCAACCAGATGCAAGGAATCCACATAATGGAAAGCACGGGCCAGCAGTTCTGCCTCCCTCCTACAGATGCCCATAAACGGCAATTCTTCCTGATAACCGATAGGATTGGAAGGGCTATATGGTTCAAAATAGCCACGAGGCATGCTATCCTGATACGAAACGATTTGTCCGTTCTGGATGTTATTGGTGTACACCGTGTTATAATTGATGTGACCGTAAGTCATCGTGTTGTAGAAATTGGCAACACTCAGATAGCCCGGAGTCTTTCCATTAAACATGGTGTCAATGGAATTGAATGAATGCGTAATCTCATCATCATCGGCAAAACGCATGAAGATGACCAGATTGGTAAGGTCTCTGTCCACGATTTGAGCCTTCATCATAACAGGCGAAATGCCAAGGATGAGGGCCAGTAGAGTTTTTGTAAAGATGTGCTTCATAGGTAAAAAGATTTGTCGGCAAAAATACTAAACTTCAAATAACAAAGACCAAGAAAAACACTATTTCCTATCAACTTTTCCGATACATTATTTCTGTGCTTTTTTGACAGAGCTAATGAAAAAAGCACTACTTTTGCCGCCGATTTGTGGTGTCCCCTAAGGACTCAATAGGGAATCGGGTGAGAATCCCGTACAGTTCCCGCTGCTGTGTTGGTTACAACGCTTGCCATGAACGTCACTGAAAGCCTTGTCTTTCGGGAAGGCGGCAAGAAAAGACCTCAGTCAGAAGACCTGCCTCAAGTCGCGAAACAAGGCTTCCGGGAATTGGAGCTATCTTCATTTTAGGTATTCCAACAGTTTTCCAGAAGTTTTTGGGTAATGAATTGAATGTCAAACCTATAAACTTTTGTATTATGTATTCAAAATTCTTTACGCGATTGTTCCTATTGATAGGGATGATCGGAATGTTTTCGGTTCCTTTGAGGGCCGAAGAAGTAACGATTGGTTCGGGAACAGACCAACAGCCATGGCTTCCAAGCCATTCCTACTACAAGTATTCCCTGACCCAGCAAATTTATACTGCGGATGAGATTGGCGGAGCAGGCACCATCAACAGCATTGCCTTTTACAATGGTGGTTCAGAAAAAACACGCACTTACGACATTTACCTTGTCAATACCGAAAAAAGCTCGTTTTCTAGTTCATCCGATTGGGTTTCGGTCTCTTCCAACGATTTGGTCTTCAGCGGGAATGTGACCATGACAGCCAACGGGTGGACTACAATCAGTTTTACTTCCACATTTGATTATGCAGGCGATAACTTGGCCGTTGTTGTAAACGACAAAACAGGCAGTTATTCCCAAGGGATGGAATGCCGCGTTTTCACACCTTCTGGCGACCAAGGGGTCGTATCGCTATATGCTTCAAAAGACAGCAACAATTATGATTTGTCCAATCCTGGAAACGCATCTGGTACTGTAACCTACAAAAACCAAATCATTCTGGACATCGAAATGGCTTCCGTCACTTGCGCCAAGCCTAAGAACTTCACAGCATCCAACATTGCCGCCCATACGGCTACATTGACATGGACCGCTGGTGCGGAAGGACAAAGCAACTGGGATGTGTATACCAAGTCCTTAAGCGGTCTAACTACACAGACTACCTATTACGCGTATGTCCGTTCCGCTTGCGGTGGCGATGATGGTAACAGCAAATGGGCCAGCACTTCTTTCACTACCACACGCGAAGCTTTAACCATAGATGCAGAAAACCCATACTCACAAGACTTTGAGACCAATAACGATTGGAGTTTTGCCAATGGCACATTAACTAACCAATGGCAATACGGCAACGCCACCCACAATGGTAATGGATCAAACGCCATATATATTTCGGATGACAATGGCGCGACCAATCATTATACTAACAATAAAGCTGTCGTGGTTTACGCTTCCCAGTTGTTTAACTTCGCACAAGGCACCTACACCTTCTCTTTCGATTGGAATGCAAACGGCGAAAGCTCCTATGATTTTCTCCGTGTGGCTTTGGTTCCTGGAGACAAAACCTTTACTGCCGGTGGCTCATTACCATCGGGAGTCACCGCAAGTGCATTACCCAGCACATGGATTGCGCTCGATGGTGGAAGCAAACTCAACCAAAGCAGTGATTGGCAAAACAAAGTAGCCGAAACTACGCTTTCGGGCACGTACACTATGGTCTTCCTTTGGCGTAACGACAATAATGGAGGCAACCAACCCCCAGCAGCCATCGACAACATCAGCATCAGTTACATGACTTGCCCGAGGCCTACCAACTTGACCGCCAGTAATGTGACAGGTCGTACAGCCGTCCTGACTTGGAAGGAAAACGGTACCGCTGACAATTGGACGCTTCAATATGCCACCGATGCCAGTTTTAGCGCAAACCTCGTGGAAATCAACGATGAGTTCATCGTAAGCGAGAACAATGTCGGCTATGGCTTAACTGGTCTTAATGGCGAAACGAAATATTACGTCCGCGTGAAATCCAATTGTGATAGTTCGTGGAGCGATGTTATGTGGCTAACTCCAACACAGCGCATACTGGTTCGGTAAGTTGGACTGGAGATGCCGACGGTTACGAACTGATATACTCCACAGCCTATACCTTTGAACCTGGCGATGAAGGCGTTACTCAAATCAACCTCGGAAGTGTAAACACCTACACTTTGCAGGATTTGGATCCAGAAACAACGTACCGTATCAAAGTGCGAGCCAACTGTGGCGAGGACGACGGCTACAGTGCCTGGAGCAACCAAGTGAATTTCACCACAACAGCCACCTGTGTAGCACCCTCTGGTTTAGCTGCTACGGCAACGGCCACCACCATCACCTTAAGCTGGTCGGCTGGAGCGACAGGCCAAGATGCGTGGGATATTCGCTACAAGACCGGATCCGATGATTACACATATGTCCATCTTGATGGTCAAACTACAACCAACTACACCATCACTAACCTCACTCCTGTCACCACTTATAGTGTGAACGTGCGTGCTTATTGTAGTGATGAAGACCAAAGCAAATGGGGTTACAGTACCAACCAAAACTCTGACTTATCCGTCAGCACAGAATGTGCTGCCATAGCATTGCCTTACTCATACGGATTCGAGGAGAATCTAAATACAGCCGCACCGTATAGCTCTTCCTACCCCATGCCCAAGTGCTGGAATGCTATTAGGTATCAATATGGAAGCTATCCACCTTACACCTATTACCCATACGTATGCAGCACAACCAACAATAGCAATTATGGCCCACGTACTGGTGGAAAATTCCTTCTTTTGTACAAAACACAAAACCTCACCAACGAGATTGCCGTATTACCCGAAATCGATGCCAATATCAAGAATGTGCAATTAAAATTCTGGGGAAGGAACGGCAACGGCAGCAGTGCCTACCCAGAAGTGCTTGTCGGCGTCATGACCGATCCCTCCAATGCCAGCTCTTTTACACAAGTAAAGAGCGTTTCCGTCAGCACGGCTGATTATCAGGAATACATTGTTGATTTTAGCACCTACACAGGGAATGGCAATTATATCGCCTTCAAATTGAACCCTGCTTATAGCTCATACTCCTACACCTATTTCAGCATTGATGACATCACCGTAGAGGAAATTCCCTCCTGCCTTGTCCCCACGGGTCTTGAAGCAACCATTAACGGTGCCAACGAGGCCACGCTGAGTTGGACGGCCGGAGGTGTTGAAACTGCTTGGAATGTGCAGTATAAGATGGCTTCTGAAAGCGATTGGAGCGAACCGATTGCAGTGAATGAGACTTCCTATACACTGACCGGACTACAACGTGCCACTGCCTACGAGGCGAGAGTACAGGCCAATTGCGATGCCAACGACCAAAGCGACTGGATAGAAGTGAGTTTCACTACCGAATGTGGCATTTGGCCCATCAATGCACAATACAGCCTATTTGAAGACTTTGAAAATGTTGGTTCCTCCGACTTCCCACCCACCTGTTGGGATAAATTCAGCCATGAGATGTCAGGATACTCCTATTGGTATTTGAATTCGAACAACGGATTAGGCTCAAGTGCTGCATATAGCAGTTGGAATCAAGGCTACGCCTTCCTCGTCATGCCAAAGATGCACATCGATGGTGATGCCATCTTGTCATTTGACTATCTCATCGGTTCAGGCGATTATGACAAGAGTTGCTCCGTTGTAGTCTCCACGGGAGAAATGACTTACAACGACTTCGACCATACCATCTGGGAAGCCACTGGCAGCAATTCTGGCAATGCAAACGCAACCGTTTCATTGGCTTCATTCAACGGTGAAGACATTTATGTCGCATTCAAATTCAAAGGCTCGGGCACAAGTGGCTGTACTTGGTACATTGACAATGTCAAAGTTGCCGTACCTGTCAACCAGACCGTTGAACTTGCCAATGGCCTGAACTGGTGGTCGACAAACCTCGACATCACGCTTGACGACCTGAAGTCGGCCATCGTTGCCGCATTGGGAGCCAATGGCAACGCGATAATCAAGTCGCAGAGCACATCCATCATATACAGCAATGGGATGTGGATACCCGAGAGCCTGCCTTTCGACATCCGAGAGATGTACAAGATCCAGGTCAGTGAAGCCTGCGAGATCACGCTGACAGGCGTTCTAGTCAGTCCGTCCGAGGAAGTGCTCACCATCAACCCGGGCAACAACTGGATCGGGATCCCCTCCAGCACAAGCATGACGGTGGCCGAGGCCTTCGCCGGCCTCAATCCAGAGAATGGTGACATTGTGAAGTCGCAGACGGGCAGCTCCGTCTACAATAACGGCATCTGGATAGGAACGGTGGAGACCCTCGAACCCGGCCAGGGCTACCTCTACTACTCAATGGCAACGAGCGTCAAGACATTCACCTTCCCCACAAACGCACAATAATCTACCCAAAATCATTAACTAAATCCCTTTTTATTTCCATGTTGTTGGTCGGTGGCAGGCTCCACTGCCACCGACTTTTAAAACTTTCGATAAAAACCGTAGGTCAAGAACATGAAGAAACAGTATCAACCAGTCACGGCCGAAGAAGCCGTCAAAGTCATCAAGTCAGGCGACCACGTTCACATCAGTTCGGTATCGAATGTTCCTCAATGTCTGGTGAAAGCCTTGTGTGATAGAGGTCGCGCCGGCGAGCTCAAGAATGTCTATATCCATCACCTGCACACCGAGGGTGCCGCGCCCTACGTCAACCCCGAGTTTGAGGGTATCTTCCAGCACAATGCCTTCTTCGTGGGCGCCAACGTGCGTGAGAGCGTTCAGAAGGGCCTCGCCGACTACATCCCCGTTTTCCTCGGTGAGACCTCGAAGCTCTACCGTGAACGTTACATCAAGTGCAATGTAGCAATGATTCAGGTGTGTCCACCCGACAAGTTCGGCTATGTGTCGCTAGGCTCGTCGGTGGATGCTACTTTGGCCGCCATGGAGAGCGCCGAGTTTGTCATCGCTGTGGTCAACAAGCACGTGCCGCGCACTTTTGGCGATGCATTGGTCCACATCAGCAGGATCAACATCTTTGTCGAAGACGACACCCCTTTACTCACTGTAGATATGCCCGAACCCAATGAAGTGGAGAAAACCATCGGACGCTACTGCGCCGAACTCATTGAAGACGGTGCCTGTTTACAGATGGGCATTGGCTCCATACCGAACGCCATTCTTTCGTGCCTCCACAACCACAAAGACATCGGCATCCACACCGAGATGTTCAGCGACGGCATCTTGCCTTTGGTGAAGGAAGGCGTCATCACGGGTAACAATAAGAAACTCAACAAGGGCAAGATAGTCTCCACCTTCGTGATGGGCTCGCAAAAAATCTACAATTTCATTGACGGCAACCACGAAGTGCTGCTGATGGATGTGGAATACACCAACGACCCTTTCATCATCGCACAGCAGCCCAAGATGACTTCCATCAACTCGGGCATCCAGATTGACCTATCGGGACAGGTGTGTGCCGACTCTTTAGGCGAGCGCATCTATTCGGGCGTAGGCGGACAGATCGACTATGTCTACGGTGCCTCGCGTTCCAAAGGGGGCAAGGCCATCATCGCCATGCCATCCACCACACGCAAGGGCATCAACAAAATCGTGCCTACCTTGGACTTAGGCTCAGGTGCTGTCACCACGCGCAACCACATCCATTGGTTTGTCACCGAATACGGCGCTGTGAACCTTTACGGACGCTCATTGCAGGAAAGGGCCAAACTCATCATTTCCGTAGCGCATCCGCAGTTCCAAGAACAGCTGGACGAGGCCGCTTTTAAGCGTTTCGGACCGCATTTCCATTATTTGTGGAATAGTATTGTTTAAATCCAACTGGGATGCACCGCCCTAACACTTCACCGTCATGGAGGACAAGGATCCGCCATCTCCTACGCTGGAAGGAGTCCTTCTCGATAAAGAGATTGCGGGTCAAGCCCGCAATGACGGTTTAAGGTTGGGCATTAGATTCCCCAGTCAAAAAAGGAAAACCATGTTCACTCAAATCAACTTTGTAGAAATCTTCGGTGCCTTCATCGTGATGGCCGCTATCATCGACATCTTCGGCTCTATCCCCATCTTCATGAGCATGAAAGAGCAAAACAAGACCATCAAGGCGGGACAGGCTTGCCTGACGGCTTTGGGCTTGTTTCTTGCCTTCTTCTTCGCCGGTGATGCACTGCTGAAACTGTTCGGCATCGATGCGGCCTCCTTTGCCGTGGCAGGTGCTTTCGTGCTGTTCATCCTCGCCGTCGAGATGATCCTCGGACGAGAAATCATCAAAAACGAAGGCGGCAAAGGCGGTGCAAGCATCGTTCCCATTGCCTTTCCGCTGATTGCCGGTCCAGGGGCATTAACGGCTTTACTCTCGCTGCGCGCCGATTACGCCGTGGTCAACATCATCATTGCACTGTTGCTCAACATCTTGTTGGACTACATCGTTATCAGCCAACTCGACAGAATCCACAAACTCTTGGGTGAGAACCTGATCTTCATTTTGCGCAAATTCTTTGGGGTTATTTTGTTGGCCATCGCGGTGAACATGTTTGTGAACAACATTACCGTCATTATCTCGCAGGTCCCAAGATAACCGTAGAGATACTTTTTTTCTTTCATATTGTTGCGCCGGTGATAGTTGTGACTGTCACCGGCATTTTTGTGACACTCAAAGAAGAAGCGACCCCAAACGGAGCCGCTTCCTCACACTCAAAAATCTATATGTTCCATTGCTTATTGGACGATCACTTTCTGCGTCAAACACTTGGCCTCACACTTCACTGAAATGAAATAGACTCCCTTGACAACGCCACTCAAATCAAGTGTCATTACAGGGCTTAGGCATTTGCCTTTTATAACAGTTCTTCCAGCGATGTCAAGTACCTGATACTCAAAGGCTGAATCCTCATCAATGCCGATTGTGACCACTCCTTGAGTTGGGTTGGGATATACGGACAGGTTTCCAACCGTCTCCTGCTCACCAACGGCATAGATTTCATTATACTCATCGGCACCTGCGCAAGGCGTATTGGGACGCACTTCTCCGTCGATGTCAGTGGCTGCATACTCCAAAGGATTTGCCACGATGAGACCTTCGGGGCTGGTCAAGTGGTAATCACCGTTGCCTGCAAAATGAGGTGAGCAAGTGGCAGTTTGGGCATCAAAGCCCGAAGTGGAAGTCCATTCGGACAATGTCGCACAATCTGTTCCGGCAAAAATGCCAACGTATCCGCCTGTGAACGAAACGCGATTATAGTCGCAATACCGAGCCTCGCTCTCATTATTGAAGCGGAACACATAACCGTCCGTCTCGTTGACAAAAAGGTTGTTATAAACATAGAGATTAGACCAATCCTTTTGCACCATCAGATTGCCCGATGCGCCCGTGCCGCTGCATAAGCCCGTGTTGTGGACGAAATAGATGTAATCGCTGTCGGCATTGTCAAAAGAATAGCACCAACTTGAGGCAGCGCCTTGAAAATCAACGATGTTGTTGCGGACAATCACTGGCTCTGCTGCTGTGCCCGTGCATGGACGGAGTTTCATCACCGTAGCATATTTGGTGGGATGGTTCACGGTCATCACATTGTTTTCGACAAGGCAACCGTAACGGCAACGGAACATATCGATGGCATTGAAGTCGGTGTGCGTGTCGTTGTTGTTGTCAATAGCGTTTCCGCTGAGGGTCACATGGTCGGTGAAGGTGGTATAGATGGCCTTGCTGCACTGGTTGGTGAACGAGCAGCTCTGCACCAAGAGACCGTCGTTGAATTGGGTCATGTCGGTGCCCTGATAATAGAGACCAATGAAGCCGTTGACAAACTCACAGCCGACAAAAGCATTATCGGTATCCATCCAGCCGCCCGAGACACGATAAACCAGGTTCTTGTCGTTGTCGGTATTGGAAGCCTCAGAATAGCAGCCTTCAAAGCGCACCTTTTCAAAACGGTCGTTTGAAAGTCCCCCACGCAAGGTCACCACAACGGCATTTTCTTCCGAAGTGGATGACAGGGTCATGTTTTCGAAGGTCACATAATCGGCACCATCGAGTGTAAGCGTGCTGTTTTGGGTATAACCTGCATTACTGGTCAACACGACTTGTTGGTTGTCGGCTCCCGTGCCACGGAAGATAACGCGGTCGGAGGCACTTGCCCCAGAGATGGCGTTAAGGGTAACATATTCCTCGTATGTGCCTGGGGCAACTTCAAAAATCACTTCGCCTGCAATACCCGCTGACAAGGCTGATACTAATGACCACATGCACAGTGAAGTCTACCGACTGGCCATCGCTGGTGGCACGCATTGTGAGGTTGGCGGTGGCTTGGTTGGCATTTTGGCGCGTCATGACCAAGATCTTGCCGTTCAGGGAAGCAGTCAAAGCACTTGGATTCGAGTTGCTGACTATGCTGTAAACGATGTTTTCATCCGGGTCGTCGGGGTCGGTGGCCACACCATCGAGGTTGACCTGAATGGTTTGCGGGTATTCATTGAAAACAACATCTGACACTGGATTAATAATATAAGGTGGATTGTCGACAACAGCGTTGATAATGACATGCACAATGAAATCAACGGACTGTCCATCGCTGGTGGCACGCATTGTGAGGTTGGCGGTGGCTTGGTTGGCGTTTTGACGTGTCATGACCAAGATCTTGCCGCTCATCGTAGCTGTCAAAGCAGAGGGATTCGAGTTGCTGACTATACTGTAAACGATGTTCTCATCCGGATCGTCGGGGTCGGTAGCCACACCGTTGAGGTTGACTTGGAGAGTTTGCGGATAGTTGTTGAAGACCACGTCCTGCACGGGATTGACGATATAAGGCGGCAAGTCGGGAGCGGCACCACCACCATTGAAGTTGTCCATGCAGAAATAGGCAGGCGTAATCATGTTGTAGCCACTGCCTCTTGATGACGAAAGGCTAAAGGAAATGGTGGCCACATTACCCAAGGGGCTGAGATCAAACCACTCCCAAGTATTAAGGACATAGTCTTCCTCATTGTTGGCAAAGCGATAGTCGGCGAGGTAGAAATCCAATGTACCCACAGTTTGTCCACTGGCATTCTTACCTGTCGCTGTCACCTTAAACCAGTCAGGGTCGTTGCCTGTAGTTCCTCCGTAGGGCAGCTCGCCATACCCGCCTTGAAGAATGTCCTGATAAGTCCACAGATTGTTGGTGACATAGCAGCCTGTGACGGTATGTAATTGTCCATCGGTGGCATAGACATCCGTCTGCACGCCCATGGTATATGCCACAGCATATTGGGTAGAGCCATCATAGCCACAGCCTGCAGCCGCAGTATACTGGGCATTAAGACCCGTTTGACTCAGATCCGTACGATTAGAGGCCGTGAAGCCGCCCCAATAGCCGTATTGGGTAGAATTGGTAAAAAGCCAGCCGCCGCTGGGCATCTCATTATCGCCAACAGGGGGTTGCCAAATACCACCGCTACCAAGTGGTACATCTTCGAAAGTGGCAGGTTCTTGCGCCACGGCAAAGGCAGCCATGATGAGTGCAAGGGATAATAGTAAACTTTTACGCATAAAAATAGTTATAACGCATGAAACAAATACTGCAAGACCATCGCAAGAAGCCATGCTAATTGCCGCGCTTAGCGTCGCCCTTGTTCCCGAAGGCTTGCAATTGAACTCACTGTTTGGCAGGTCTTCTGACTTGTCCGAGCCCTGAAAGGGCGACCCGCGCATTATGCTAGCGGTTTTAACCCTCGCATAAAAAAGCAGGTCCCTTGCAGGGGTGAGCCTGTCGCCTTCCCATACGGATGAGCCGTACAGTGGCTGGGTTGACAGACCTTACACGGGCTTACAGCAGCGGGCACTGTTGCCGACTTTCACGGCATTCCCTTGGCCAAACTGGGTGCAAAAATACGAAATCTTTTTCATACTTTTGCAGACAAACAAAGCTATGGTCAAAGCACCTTTATACTGGAGGAGTTTTGTGACTAAAGAAAATCATCGCCGAGTTGTTTGGTGTTTTTTGTATTTTTGTCGCCTAAAACCAATGTAAATCGGCATTTGAAAGACCATGTCAAACTAAACTACAATGAAAAAGTATTTACATCTCGTCCTGTTCCTACTCGTATTCGCTAGCTTCGCTCAAGCGCAGGGGCCCGCATCGACCGCCAACTGGTTTGGATACATCTTACCCCCCAACCCGGCAGAATACAAGTATATCTCCTTTACCATGCAGGATTTAGGGGCGGTATCCGTTGCATCGGATGTGATTCCTGCAGTAACGACAGCGACCTTTGCCGACGGTTATGTGTGGAGCGTGAATAACGACAACGGCTATAACATTTGCAGGTCAAACTTTGATGCCACCAATCATCATATTGAGGCACCTCAAGTGATGGTTGCTGGCGTTCCATACGTCAACGATATGGCATACAATCCCGCTGACGGATTGGTTTATATCATCACAGGAGAGCACCTGAAAAGCTTCAATCCGGCTGACCCCAGCAACATACAAGACCATGGTGTGATAGAACACGATGGCTTCAATTTGGCTATCGACATGGAAGGTAACGCTTATATGATAAGTTCTTGGGGCGAGTTTGGTATGTTGAACCTTTCCAATGCACAATTGACCGTGATCAACCCGATTGATTTACCGATAAAAATGGCTTTTGACATGCTGACGGGCGAATTGTTCGGCGTTTATTATGGTAATCTGTATCAACTTGACCCCAACACCGGAGCCTATACCAATTTGGGTGCACTCCATGATGGAGGCAATGGCTATGACCCGACTTGCCTGTTTATGGCCTACAGCTCCAATCCGACAGAATTCACGGTCGGTAATTTGAACTATCGTGTCAATGATGACCATGTTTCCGTAACGGTCATAGGCCATGTTGACGGTTACGAAGCCACTGGAGATTTGATCATCCCGGAATCGGTGAGTTTCGGAGGAAATAATTATGCCGTGACCACCATTGGCGAAAGTGCATTCTTGTATTGCTTCTATTTGACAAACCTGTCCATCCCCAATTCCGTGACCACCATAGAAGCAAGCGCGTTTGCCTATTGCCAGAGTTTTACTGGCGACTTGGTGATTCCCAACTCCGTGACCACTGTTGGATATGGAGCGTTTCAGATATGCCCTGGCTTTGATGGAGACTTGATCATAGGCAGCTCCGTTACTGAAATCGGCGATTATGCATTCAATTCATGCGATGGCATGACGGGTACACTATACATTCCGAGCGGTGTTCAATCACTTGGCGGCAACTCCTTTGGATATTGTGCTTTTAGCGGCATTGTCGTCGATCCTGAAAACAGCGTTTACGACTCAAGAAACGACTGCAACGCCATCATCGAAACGAGCACAAACGAGTTGCTCACAGGATGCAAAAGCACAATAATACCCAACACGGTCACTTCGATCGGTTACTGTGCCTTCAGGGGTGTCCAAGGCCTGACCTCCATTGAAATCCCGAATTCAGTGACTTACATTGGAGAGAACGCCTTTGCGTTTTGCTATGATTTGAGTGGCGATTTAACCATCCCGAATTCGGTAGAAACGATTGACGCAGGCGCGTTTTTCTATTGCGAAGGCTTTGGCGGAACCTTGACCATAGGAGAATCAGTCACTTTTATTGGTGACCAGGCCTTCAGAAACTGCTCCGGCTTTACGGGAGCGGTCTCTTTGGCCACCACACCTCCTGTCCTTGGTGACGATTTTGGCGGTTTGGTGTTTGAAAATTTCGGCTATCCCATCCTTGTTGTTCCTTGCGGATGCATCGAAGCATATCAAAACTCCAGTTGGTACGAGCCCTACGGCTTGAACGGCTTCAATGAGTTTATCGAAGATTGCACCGCGGTTTCGGAAGTTAGCGGTATTGTTACCACCGCTTATCCAAACCCAACGAATGGTTTGATCAAAATCGAAGCCGAAAACATCCAGAACATCAGCATCTTCAATATCCTTGGAGAAAAAGTCTATGAAGGTTCAGCCATCGGTGATGTCTTTGAATATGATCTCAGCCATCAAGCTGCGGGCATGTATTTAATCAAGGTGGAGACAACAAAGGGTGTTGAAACGAAGCGGGTGACGGTTTTGTAGACTACTATTTTTCTTTATCACAATTATCAATAAACAAATCATTATGAAAGCAAAAAATCTTATTTTCGCAGCCATAACCCTATTTTTCGCGGTGGGCTGTACAGGACCATCAAACAAAAGTCAAACTGACAACAATCAAACTACAGACAATATGGAAAACACTCAAAACGAACAGAAGGAAGCGGTCGTCTATCTGACCAAAAACATCAGCCCTGAAGGGTTGGTCAACATTTACAAGGCGCTGGGCGTTCCCACCAAAGGGCGCGTGGCCATCAAGATGAGCACCGGCGAGGGTAGCAACCCCAATTACCTGAAGCCCGAACTTATCAAAGACTTGGTCTTTGAGGTGGACGGCACCATCGTGGAGTGCAACACTGCCTACAGTAGCGGTCCCGGTGATGAAAAAGACGACCGAAACGATTCCGCCAACCATTGGAAGGTCATCGAGCGGCACGGCTTCACGCCCACGTTCAAGGTAGACATCATGGATGAAGAGGGCGAGATACGTATTCCCGTGCAGGATTCGACACACCTCAAGTACGACATCGTGGGCGACCACATGGCCAACTATGACTTCATGATTGCCCTTAACCACTTCAAGGGTCACCCCATGGGCGGCTATGGCGGTGCACTGAAGAACCTCTCCATCGGCTGCGCCAGCCAGAACGGCAAGGCCTACATACACTCCTCGGGCAAGATGGAAGTACTCGACATGGGCAAACTTTGGACGCAAGAATACATCGGCGACCAAGACGGCTTCCTCGAAAGCATGGCCGCAGCAGCACAAGCCGTGGTTGACTACTTCGAAAAGAAGGAAGGTATCATCTACATCAACGTGATGAACAACATGAGCATCGACTGCGACTGCGTCGATCATCCCGCCCCCGTAAAGCTTGAAGACTACGGCATCCTGGCCTCCATCGACCCTGTGGCCCTCGACCAGGCCTGTGTCGACATCATCAACAACCAGGAAGTGACGGCCACCAACGACCCCACCGACTTGCTCAACCGCATCGACAAACAACACGGCGTCCATACCATTGAACACGCCGAAGCCATCGGCCTCGGCAGCCGCAAATATACTATCGTAAACATTGACAAATAACACATCCATGAAACGCATCACATTTATCATCGCAGCTTGCTGTCTGATACTGACCGCCTGCGCGCAGAACAACAACAAAAAAGAGAACAAGGAAACACAAACCACCGAAACAAAGGAGAACAAGGAAATGAAGACATTGATAGTTTACTTCTCGGCCACGGGCAACACCAAGGCCGCTGCCCAAAAGCTGGCGAAAGAATTCAACGCCGACCTTTATGAGATCACCCCTGAGGTACCTTACACCGCCGCCGACCTCGACTGGCGCGACAAGACCTCGCGCTCGACCATTGAGATGCAAGACAAAACTTCGCGTCCTGCCATCAAGGGCCGTTGCGAGAACATCGCCGACTACGACACGGTGTGGATTGGCTTCCCCGTGTGGTGGTACACTGCACCAACCATTGTCAACACCTTCATCGAAGCCCACGACTTGACCGGAAAGACTCTCAACGTGTTTGCCACCAGCGGCGGCAGCGACGTGAAGGATTCATACAACGACCTCAAGAAAGCTTATCCGCAATACACGTGGAGTGAAAGCCGGTTGATGAATTAACATTGTCGGCTTCCAAATTGACTTGAGCCGTAGCCTTCGGGCTACGGCTTTTTCGTTGAATAAGCCCCTTGTTCGGCTCGATTTGCAAGACAGCCGTGGTGAAGTACAAGGAAGTCTATTTCACTATAAACGGGAACTTCTTATTGATGTTGTCAGCAAGGAACTGCGCCACAAGTTCAGTGGGAAACTGGGTGACGTTGAACACGAAATCATAGTTGCGGGCGTCGTAACGCGACACACCGGCGATAGTCTTCGTATAAACGTCGCGGGCATCGTCGATTTTATCAATACGCATGCTGGCAGCGTCTTCATCCAAGGCATACTTCTCCATGACACGCTTCACTCGAGCTTTCCTGTCGGCGATAAAGAAGATTTTCATGGCGTAAGGATGGTTCCTGAAGACATGAAAGCCAGAGCGCCCGATGATGATGCACGACTCCTGCTCGGCCAGTTCACGGAGGATTTGCGCTTCGGCAAGATAGATTTGTTGCGAGGTCACTTCTCGGTCTTCTTGCGACACGTAACCTCCCCTACCAGCGGCACCGAATTGTTGGTAGAACCGGCAGAAATCGTTCCACCAATTGGGTTTGGTGGCTTTGATGTGCTGCATTTCCTCAACGGTCAGGTTGAATTTTGAGGTCAAGGTGTCGAGAATAGCCTTGTCATAAACGTTGACACCTAGTAATTCGCCAAGCTTTAAGGCGATTTCCCTGCCACCCGAACCGAACTCACGGTTAATGGCGATAACAAATTTCGGGTTTTCCATCGTTGTTTGTATTGATGGGGACAAAAGTACAAAAAAAAGCAGAAACAAAGCGATTCTTTGCCAACTTTAACGCATTTCAACCGTCGGGCCAAGTATTTTGAACAGTCACTTAAACAGCTTTTGATATTTTTTTACTTTTGCTGTAACAAAATCCGCTCTTCTCCGTATTACTGCAAAAGTAACCTGATGAAAAACTACAAAACCCCTATCATCCTGTTTGCCGTTTTCGAGATCATCGCCGTATCACTTTGGCTGGCAACAGGCAGTTTGTTCTATTTGCTCAACTTCAGCTATATCGGCACCATCATCGGTGTTGGACTGGCCTTGTCAAGGGCGGGATGGAAATATGCCCGAGAATTCATCCAGTTTGGCGTAGGCGCCTATATGCTGGTCTTCCTCGGACTGATATGCAGGGAAAACATGCAGATCGAGGGCTTTTGGTATTACTTGTTCTCCGGCGTGGTGGGCGCGGGTGTGCTTCATTATCTCATCGCCAAAATCTTCGGGCCTCTCCTCTTCGGGCGCGGATGGTGTGGCTATGCCTGTTGGACCGCCATGATTCTAGACCTCCTTCCTTACAAACAACCACAAGGTCCGAGAAAGAAGATTGGTTTCATCCGTTACATCGTGTTCGCGTTGTCGCTAATCCTCGTCCTCCTGCTGTTCTATTTCGACAAAGCCAACAAGCACACCATGTTCATGCTGTTTCTCATCGGCAATTTGGTCTATTACGCAGTCGGCATCACCCTTGCCGTGGTGTTCAAGGATAATCGAGCCTTCTGCAAATACATTTGTCCCGTCACGGTCTTCCTCAAGCCGATGAGCCACTTCTCCTTGCTGCGCATCCATTGCGACGAGAGCAAATGCATCCAGTGTGGCAAATGCCTGAAAGTGTGCCCGATGGAAGTGGAAGTGAACAACGACTCACGCAAACGAAAAAACGCCACCGAGTGCATCCTGTGCCATAAATGCACCAAGGAATGCCCTGTGAAAGCACTGAAATAAAGATTTGATTTTTTTCCCTATTTTTGCAGCCGCTTATCAGAAGGAGTCGCCGAGATAGTCTTGCAGCCCTCGTTTAAGCTTCAGGATATGAAATGAACAGCCTTCCTTCCAGAACCAAAGCCCTGATCGGTGTCAGTTTCCGTGAGTTTGCCAGATATGCCTTGCCGAGCATCATAGGGATGCTCATCGTTGGCTTGCAGACCATCATCGACGGACTTTTCGTAGGCCGTGGCGTGGGCGCGCTAGGTCTTGCCGCCGTCAACATCGCCATGCCGCTCATCAGCTCGATGCTGAGTGTGTCCATCATGATTATTTCAGGCGGCATCGTCATCACAGGCATCGCCAAAGGGCAAGGCGACGAAACGCGGGCAAAAGGCTACACCTCGCTTACTTTTGTCACCTTGTTGGTCACCATCGCAGCACTTTCCGTTTTGGTCGGTCTCTTTCTCAGACCTTTGTGTTATTTCCTTGGTAGTAATGATGAGGTGTATCCATTTGTCCGACAATATCTTGGCATTATCGGTTGCGGCTTCATCTTCTACTGCATCCCCAACTTCACGGAGGCCTTCACCCGCCTCAACGGGAAACCCAACTGGGTGTTTGTCAGCGGGGTCATCTGCTGTTTCTTCGTGCTGCGTTTCGGCTGGGGCGTGGCTGGAGCCGCTATAGCCACCTGTGTGGCCAACACCACGGCAGCTTTGGTGCTGTTTCGGTTTGTCCGATTCGGCAAGATGATGGGCGGGCGCAAGGAAATCAAAAAGATGTTCTTCAACGGCTCGTCCGAGATGCTGACCTCGGTTTCGGCGGCGGTCACTACCTACATCTTCAACCTCGTACTGATGCGTGAGATTGGCACGATGGGTGTGGCGGCCTTCACCATCGTCTGTTACCTCAACTTCATCGTCAACATGTCGATTTTCGGGCTGTCGCAGGCCATGTATCCCTTGATGTCATACAGCGTCGGTGCACAAAACCATAGAAGGGTCAAGTCGCTGTTGGTTAATGCTTTGCTTCTTGGTGGAGGCATCGGCATAGGGGTGTATCTGCTCGTTTTGGTTTTCAAGCACGGCATCGCAAGTGCCTTCAGCAACGGCGACCTGGAGTTGCAGACGCTAACCACCGTGGCCACTACCTATGTCACGCTACATTATTTAGTTTCGTTTGTGAACATTGTAGCTTGCAGTTTCCACACCGCCATCGAACGACCTTTGGAGTCGGTGGTCATCGCCCTCTGCCGAAGCATCGTCTTCGTGCTGATTCCCATGTTTTTGCTCACCCCCGTCATCGGCCAAAAGGGCATCTGGCTCAGCATGCCTATTGCCGAGGTAATGACCTTGATGGTCAGCATTCCGCTGGTGCTGGTGTCGTTGAAACGCCTTACGCGAACATCCTAAACATATTCTATAAATTATTGATAAACAAATTATTATAATATGATAACCATTGACACCACCAATATGTGTTCACACTTGCAGAAGAAGCTGTTCGATGAGGATGGCGAGTACCATCGTCTTTGGCTGGCTATGCAAGATGACCCAGAGCTGACTGCCGTGGTTCGCTCAAGGCAGCTCCACATCTATCGCAATGGCAAGAAAGTGTTGGTATTGGCTGGGAAGTCTGCTCCGAAGATTCTTAGGGAGGATCCTATTTGTGGGATGATAGCAAATTGCATTTAGGAAAATATCTATCCAAATATGAAAACCCGACATTGCATATCGGGGTGTGGTGGGGTCGTCCTTTCAGGACTTGGCCTGACGCATTGTCATCGTCTGCGTCTCGCAGACGGTGGTAGGTGTCACCTAATGGGGAGCTGTTAGACTCAGGGCAAAGGCTTTGGCGGGGGAGGAACATCCTGTAAAGGTTGGGACGGTGAAGCTAAAAGGAGCTTCCCCATAGTAAAAGCCAAAGTAAAAGCTTCAGAGCGGAGTAAGGGCTTCCCTACATGTTGAAGCTTTACTGCGGGGGAACACACAAGGGATTGGATGGGCTTGGTGGTTTGCTTAATGGAGCGGGGAACACCGTGAGGAACGAACAGTGTTCCATCGCGGAATGGAGCAAAACACGAGAGCGATAGAATACACTCAGATAGCCCGCCCTCGATGATTTTGTTGTAAGCGATAATGAACATGTGGTTTTGGGGGTGAAGCATTGAGAATTGATAGAAAAATATGATATTATTTCTCCAAGTTGCAAGCCTTTAATAGAATATTTATCATTTCGCTTTCATGCTCTTCGCAAATATAGTCTTTCCAATTTTGACTCGCAGGGATTCCGTTCCCAGGAATCGTAAGATTACTCATCAACCTTAATTTGAGGCTACCTTTTTCAATCATTGTCCTAAATGAAGTCTTTTTTCCTTCGGGAGGCAGATTCGAGAATTTGGAGTTCACATTCCTTTGAATTATGCACAAGTTGCCGAACCTATCTACACCTCCGTCATCCCAAATGTTGATTTCTGATTCTGATGGGTTTCTGGGGTACCAATGTTCTACAGAATTCCTAAATTCGAAAACAAAGTCCTTATAGAGGCTCCTGTCACTCTTCCAAATCAGGTAATCAAGGTAATTGAATACTATATGTGGCGTGCCTACACCAAGCCTATAATCTTCATCTTTGCAAGGGGTAAAGAAATTATCAATAATGCTTTGACGAGCGATTTCCTCTGTAACCTCGCAATAACTGTTCAAGTGGGAGGTATTATCGTTTTTTTCCAACCATAGAAGCAACTCCGTTATCCAATGCATAACCTTTGGCGATGTATAAGAAACACGCAGCGCAGACTGA
>CACXXW010000062.1 GCA_902771635.1 uncultured Bacteroidia bacterium
CCGGTAGGTCTCACTGCCTCATGCGAATTCACCATGATATGGTGTTTGGCCGCCTCCACAATGGCATAATGGTAGTGGTTGTTGATGGGTTGGCTATAGTGACCCTCGCCAAAAGGGATAATAGTACCCACATAGCCGCCTTTCACGGCATCATAGCCATATTGGTTCATCAAGGTATAGGCCTTCTCCATCCAACGCTCATAATTTTGAGTGGAGGCCGAGCTTTCATGGTGCATGATGAGGCGGATGCCCTTCTCGTGGGCGTATTTGTTCAAGGCAGGCAGGTCGAAGTCGGGATAAGGTGTGAGGAAGTCAAAGACAAAATCTTTCTGCTTCGCATACCAGTCTTCCCAGCCGATGTTCCAGCCTTCGATGAGCAAGGCATCAAAACCGTTTTCGGCAGCGAAGTCGATGTAACGGCGTACGTTGGCATTGTTGGCACCATGGGTGCCGTTGGGTTTGGCGTGCTCATAGTCGGTCTGACCAAGTTTCACTGAGGGGTAGTCGTTGGTGTAGGACCAGGTGCTTTTGCCCGAGATCATCTCCCACCAAACGCCCATGTATTTCACAGGGTGAATCCAAGAAACATCCTCCAAGACACATGGTTCGTTGAGATTAAGGATAAGGCGCGAGGCGAGGGCGTCAGTAGCCGAAGTGGTCACCATAACCGTACGCCAAGGTGTGTGACAAGGGGCTTGCAGACGACCTTTGTAGCCCGTAGCATCGGGTGAGAGCCAAGCCCGGAAAACCATTTTTTGGTCATCGAGGTCGAGGTGCATTGTAGGATAATCAAGCGTGGCCGCCTCGTGGATATTGAGGTAAAGGCCATCATCGGTCTTCATTTGAAGAGCGGTCTGAACGCCTGTGTGTGAGAACCCCGTCCAAGGCCAGCCGCCATCCTTGTGGCCTGCCTCCCATAAGTCACGGATCTCTGACAGCCGCGATTCAGTGAAGTTGTACTCCTGCGTGTCATAGTCGCCTGGAATCCACCAAGCCTTGTGGTCGCCTGTCATAGCAAACTCGGTCAGTTCTTCCTTGATCCAGAAATAGACCAAAGCATTCTCCATAGGGAACTCATAACGGAAGCCAAGACCGTCATCATAGAGGCGGAAACGAATCTGCATGACTGTGGCCTTTTTCTCGGTCGAATGATCCATACTCTCCACAGAACCAATGGGTTGTTCTAAGGTAACAAGCATCTCGTTGTAATGGTTGCGGATTTGAGCTTCCTCGCCCCAGACGGGTTCCCAAGTCTCGTCGAAAGTGCTGTATTTCGTATCTTTCAGCACAAAGGCATGGGCGAGGTCATCGCGCCATTCCAAGGTGAAACCCATCTTTGAGGGCAACACCACGGGTTTCCCAGCGCGGTCGAGGGAATATTGCGGTATACCGTCGACCACATCGAATTTCAGTTCAAGATTGCCGTCAGGGCTTTTTACCGAGACGGGATTGGCGTAAGCGTTTGTGAGCATTCCAAAAGCTACGCAAAAAAGGGTAACAAAGAGTTTCTTCATATCAGTAGTTTTTATGATGAATCCTATCGGTGCTTCAGTGGGAGATTTTATCTTACAACAAGTCCATATCTTGATTCAGTTAGTATTCTAACTTTTGTTGTAATATCCGTTCCCATATTTGCTTTTATAATGTTTAGAATTGAAGAAAAGTCTGCAGTTCCGGTTCTGGAACTAGTGCATTCTTTATAGCAATAAGTGCCAAATTCCTCCGCACGAAGTGTTACGATTTTGTTGCCATTAATATCATCCGAAACGCCTCTTGAAAATCTTGGAGCGACAATAATGCAAAACTTTGAGCCATGTTTTCTTATGTGTTTATTAATTCGAGGAGTATCAACTTTTTCAAGGGAAGTACCTCTTGTTTTTGCTTCAACATTCATGTTATACTTCTGTTCACTAGGTAATTCTTCCATCGTACAAAGCAAATCGGTATTACCAGCCCCTGACAAAATCTCCACATTAATGGTTTCAGAAAACAATTCCATAAAAGGTTTAAGGGCTTCCTCAAATTCTTTTCCGTCCCTGCTCCCAAATCTCGAAGCACGAACCATTTCGTTTACTATAACCGTAATCTCGCTCTTTCTGTCAACATTAGTATTGATGCACGCCAAGTATCTTAACGGCTCGATTTGATAAAGATTTGTCAACCAATCTTCTCTCGTGAAGATTTCTATGCCATCAATTTGAGAAGGACTATCGAATGGTGAAAACTCATCGATCAAAGACTGCGCAGCTTCCTTAACTTCATCCGTTAGTTCGACATATCCTGAATTCTTTTTTCTAGATTGGTATGCATCATTTCGATACGTGCTGGTGTTGCCCGTATTACTATGCAAAAAACGGAACAAACGTCCACCATTATGTGCCGCGTCACTCACCAGATTAAACACTCCGAAATCTTTAAACAAGCGCAACAGGTAGTAATTGATTTCATGCAAAACGTTTGCAAATAGCTTTTCGTAATCCTCTACGCTTTGGAAAAGGGCAAGTTTTTCATCATAGGTATATGTACGATACTCTAAAATACTGGCAACAAGCTCTTCATATTTCTCATGATCAATGGTTTCGATAAATGGCAGAAACCAAACGAATTCATCAATATACAGCCTATACTGTAACCTGGCATCTAGAAGAAGCTTGATGATTAGTCTTCCGAAATAAAGCTTAAAACATTCAGGTGTCCAATCAAATGGATGTGGATATTGCATGCAAAACAAGTTAACCAAATAGTTTTTTGCCTGTTCTGTCCTGTCCTCGGTTGACAAAATGTTTAATGTCATCGGGGAAGGCATAAAAGCTTTTTTCCCGTCTTCAAGATTGGTGGAATAACCAAACATGTAGAAGCACGCTTGTAAAAGTCTTACTCCGATTGTAATTGTAGAGCCTCTTTCTGCATAATAACCTTCATTTGTCCTACCTTGAGTCACAGTCCGTGACACCATGTCTTCAAGATTAAAACCGTTAGGTGTATTACTTATAATGGCAGCAAATTCTGAAAGAATGTCTTTAGAATTGACATTCTTGTCAATAATCCACTTATGCATCATGCTTCTTTCAAGAGCAATCATATTCCTATGTTTTTGATTATTGCTTCACTGAATCTAGGTGGTATGGCTTCACCGATCATCTGGCGAATAAAATTATCTGAGCACCATTGAGGCAAATCCCAATCAGCAGGCAGTGAAGAAACTATAAACAATTCCCTTAGCGTCAGAACACGAGCATCACTATAGGTGCCATCTGGAAGCAATCTCCCGGGATGAACATTGTTATGCCCCCCCATGTTTCCACTTTGCATTGCCCGTGCCGGACAAGGTTCGTCCCATCGCATCCTGGCAAAGGTGTTGTGAAATCCTTTCATCCTTTCACCATTCTCCTTCTTGGGATAATGCTCTGCATTTAGAAAGGCTGACTTGCCTTCCGGAGTATGGCGCATTGCGTCAATATCCCTTTCATTGTGAGGTTTTGCATAATGCCATTTTATGCCACTCTCTTCACCTGCCTCCAATGATGGCAAATCACCAATGGCTGTTCTCAATGTGATTTCCGGTTGTGCTATGGGATTACCCCAAGAAAGTCCCTTTTTCCATAGTTTTACGAACCCTCTCGGTCTGCTCTGGGGAACTCCATAGTCTTTCGCGTTCAAAACAAAAGATTCAATATTGTATTTTTCTCCGTATTTGTCCGCAACTATTTCAACCAGTTTACGCCCCTCTCCTTTATACGGGAAATATAGCTTCAAAAACTTTGGCACATTTTCAATCAATATATAGTCAAAGTCACATTTGTCAATTAAATCAAAAGCATAGAATATCAGATAATTCCTTTTGTCTTCCACATAGTCTTTTTTGCCAAGGCTACTCATCCCTTGGCAAGGTGGAGTCGCAAGTAAGAATTTGCAGTCATTATCCTGGGTCTCCTTTAAGACTTGACCAAATATATCCGGCTGTGTTATGTCTCCACATATTGTATGGCATTCCTTATACAGCCAACTATGAAGGTCGCATCTGTTTTTATGTAACTCATTTGCAACTACAATGTCGATGCCGTTTTCTTTAAAATAAGTCTCGGCGATTCCGGCACTACAAAACAAAGAAACGCCCTTCATCACTCAATCTTTTTTATGTTTTTACAAATGCTCTCCATCAGCAAAGGTGGAACCGCTTCTCCCACAATGTACCTTATTTGGCTATCGGAAGCAAAACTTGGCAGATCTATATCCGGGTCAATCGAACTGAGAATGAACAACTCTCTTAATGTAAGGACCCTTGCGTCACTATACAGCCCGTTAGGTAAAAGTCTACCAGGGTGCACACTATGCGTTGAAGAAATAGTATCGCTTCTCATTGTAATCGTTGGCGCTGGGCGATCCCAGTCTATCCTTTTATAGGTGTAAGGATACCCTGTAATCCTGGTACCATCAGATTTACGGGGGAAAAACACTTCGTTTTGAAATGCTGATTTTCCCGTAGGGGTATGCTGCATATATTCAATATGTTCAGCAGTGTGTACTCTGGCGCTGTGATGTTTCAGTTCGCTGGTTTGACCGGATTCCAAAGAAGGCAACCCTCCGATGGCTTCTCTGACTGTAACCTGTTTGTCAACCTTTTTTGGACGGGTAAACGAAAAGCCTTTCTTGCACAACACGGCAATCATCCTTCTCCGACTTTGCGGGACGCCATAGTCAGCCGCATTATAAATATCTATATCAATACTATAAACCCCTTTATATTTTTCATTCAGAATCTGTTCAAGGCTGTACATTCCATTGTCATACGGAAAGTACATCTTTACGAATCGGTCTACATTTTCAATCACAACCACATCGGGATTGATCTCATCTACAATTTCCAATCCATGAAAAATCAGGAAGTTTCTAGGGTCTTTGATATACTGATCGTTTCTTTTGTTCTTCCCAATAAGAGACACGCCTTGGCATGGAGGCGTCGCCAATACAAAGTTTACCTTTTCTTTTTTTGCTTTCTCAATTATGGCTTGTTTAATACTGTTTTCCGTAATATCGCCTACTATCATTTCAGTATTGGGATGCCAAAACTCATGAACCTTACATCTAATAGGAATAAGTTCGTTTGCCACTTTAAAATCTATATAGGGTGCCAAATTCAACTCAGCAACGCCTGCACTTGAAAAGAGTGACAAACCGATGAACTTACTTGTGGTATTCTTACAATTCTTTGCCATAGAAAAACTACATGTTGCTATAATACGCTGTAGATTACATCCTAAACACGCCAAACTGCTGCGGCGGGAAGGGTTGGTTCAACGAGGCAGCAATACCCAGCGCGAGAATCTTACGCGTATCGACAGGGTCGATGATGCCATCATCCCAAAGGCGAGCCGTACTATAGAAGGCAGAACCCTCATAATCATATTTAGCCAAGATGTCCTTCTTCAGTTGGGCGATTTCATCTGTCGGAACCTCCAATCCTTTGTATTTGTATTGATCTTCCTTCACCGTGGCAAGGACACTGGCTGCTTGCTCGCCGCCCATGACGGAGATTTTGGCGTTGGGCCACATAAAGAGCAACCTCGGGCTGTAGGCACGGCCCGCCATGCCATAGTTGCCTGCGCCAAACGAGCCACCAAAGATGACCGTGAACTTGGGCACATTGGCGTTGGAGACCGCATGCACCATCTTGGCACCGTCTTTGGCAATGCCACCTTGCTCGTACTGTTTGCCCACCATGAAGCCCGTGATGTTCTGCAAAAACACCAACGGGATGTTACGCTGGCAGCAAAGTTCGATGAAGTGCGTAGCTTTCAGTGCTGATTCTGAGAACAATACACCAAAGTTAGCGATAATGCCTACAGGGAAGCCCATCAAATGCGCGAAACCGCAAACGAGGGTGGTGGCATACCTTGACTTGAATTCCTGGAAACGGCTGCCATCCACAATGCGGGCGATGATTTCCCTTGGATCCACCAATTTGTGGAAATCGATGGGAGCGAGGCCGTAAAGGTCGTGCGGGTCATATAAAGGTGCCTCAACAGGCAGCATGTCCAGTTTCTGACGGTGCGACTTCTCCAAGGTCTTGAAGATGTTGCGGCAAATCTGCAAGGCGTGTTGGTCGTTTTCGGCCAAGTGGTCGGCCACACCCGAAACGGAGGTGTGCATCTCGCCGCCACCCAACTCTTCCGCCGTGACCACCTCACCCGTGGCGGCCTTTACCAATGGCGGTCCACCGAGGTAAATCGTGCCTTGGTTGCGCACGATGATGGTCTCATCGCTCATGGCCGGTACATAAGCACCGCCTGCAGTACACATACCCATCACGATGGCGATTTGCGGAATGCCCATGGCCGACATGCGAGCTTGGTTGTAGAAGAAACGCCCAAAATGGTCACGATCAGGGAAGACCGTGTCCTGCTCGGGTAGGAAGGCACCGCCACTGTCAACCATATAGACACAAGGTAGGTGGTTCTCCATGGCAATCTCTTGTGCGCGAAGGTGTTTCTTCACCGTATACTGCATATAGGTGCCGCCTTTTACGGTGGCGTCGTTGGCCACGATGACGGCCTCTCTGCCTTGAATCACACCGATACCCGTGATGATGCCCGCCGAAGGGAAGTCGTTGTTATAGGTGCCATAAGCCGCCATCGGCGACAACTCTAGAAACGGTGTGTTTGGGTCGATAAGCAGGTCTATGCGCTCTCGGGCGAGCAATTTGTTGCGTTTTTTGTGCTTGGCAACAGCACTCTCGCCACCACCTTGCATGGAGGCCGACATCGCCTCACGATATTGCGCCATCAGCGCAAGGAAGTTCTTCTCGTTCTGCTTGAACTCTTCGGAGTCGGTGCGTATGTTGGATTTCAGTACTTGCATAGTAGTAGAGATTGAAAGCACAAAAATAGTGAAAAAACCGAAAGTGAAAAACAAAAACTTCATTCCGTGAAAACGGAATTGAAATATTTCCCCTATCTTTGCCGTTTCATTCATAATGAGGTTACTGAGTTTATCGAAGTAAAGATGTCCGAAAAGAGTTCAAGCAAAAGCCGAGTGGCAGGGTCCTATTTCATGTCGCTGATGAGTATTTCGTTAGTACTCTTCCTCTTAGGCGTGTTTGCCCTGCTTATGATGCATGCGCAGAAACTCTCCAACCATCTCAAGGAAAACATCGGCTTTGAGGTGGTGATGAACAGCAATGTGAAAGAAGCAAATATCCTCAAACTACAACAGGAACTCGACTCCATGCCCGCCGTGAAGTCGACAGAATACATCACCAAGGATGAGGCCATCCGCCGTTTGAGCGAAGACCTCGGCGAAGACTTCCTGCAATGGCTCGGCAACGAAGAAAACCCGCTCCTCCCCTCCATCGATGTGCGCTTCAATGCCGACTGGGCCAACAATGACAGCATTAACCTCATCCAAGCCCAACTGAAGAAAAACAAGGATGTCAAGGAAATCTACTACCAAAAATCCTTGGTCAACTTAATCAACCAGAATGTCAACCGAATCGGCCTCGCGCTGATGATTGCCAGCTTGGTACTACTCATCATCTCCATCACACTGATACGCAATACGATACGACTTAGCATCTACTCCAAGCGTTTCCTTGTGCGGAGCATGCAACTTGTGGGGGCAACACCCGCCTACATCCGTCGGCCTTTCATCAGGAGTGGCATCACCCAGGGCTTTTTCGGGGCTTTGCTGGCCGATGCTTTCTTGGCTCTGCTGCTTTACGGTCTCACCAAACGCTTACCGGAACTGACTTTTGTACAAGACTATAAAATCATCATTTGCATCTTTGTCGGTGTCCTTATTTTGGGCATACTTCTAGGCGGTCTTTCCACGCGACTGGCCCTCCGGAAATACCTCCACGCCGACATCGACCAACTGTATGCATAGGGTCCCTGAGCCTGAGGTCCCTGAGCAGGGTCGAAGGGTCGAAAGGCCCGCCAAATTTTAAATCTTAAATCTTGAATTTTAAATACTACTGAATATGGCAAAAGAAATAACAAAGACAAAAGCAAAAACGACCGAAGTTGCTGACAACCAAAAGGTCATGCCCTTCGGCAAACAGAACTACATCATCGTGCTCATCGGTATCGCCCTGCTTGCCTTGGGCTTCATCCTGATGATTGGTGGAGGCTCCTCTGACCCCGATGTTTTTAATCCAAAAATGTTTGATTTCCAACATATTACTCTATCCACTATTTTGATTTTGGCAGGATTTGTCGTTGAAATCGTGGCAATATTCTGGAAAGGAAAAAAATAATTCATCGCTTTGCGCCACTGCGAGGCACGAAGCAGTCCAAACATCTCGTTCCTGGATTGCTTCATCGTTCTTCCTCGCAATGATGACAAGCACATAAAATGAAAAACTATGGATTGGTTACAAGCATTAATCTTAGGCATTATTCAAGGTTTGACGGAATATCTGCCCGTCAGCAGTAGTGGTCACTTAGCCATTGGTCAAGCCCTCTTCGGTCTCGAAGACGGCGAATCGAACCTCGCATTTACGGTTTTGCTTCATGTGGCCACCGTGCTCAGCACTTTGGTCATCCTCTGGAAGGAAATCGTGTGGATTTTCAAGGACCTGTTTGCCAAGCAGTCGTGGCGCAAATACTGCAACCTCAATGACGGCACGAAATACGCCTTCAACATCCTCATCTCGATGATTCCCGTGATGATTGTCGGCTTGTTTTTCAAGGATAAGGTAGAAGAGGTCTTCGGCTCAGGCCTGCTCATAGTGGGCATCATGCTCTTGGTGACGGCTTCGTTGCTTGCCTTCTCCTACTTCGCAAAACCCAGACAAAAAGAAAACATCAGTGGTTGGCATGCCTTCATCATCGGTATCGCTCAGGCTTGCGCCGTGATGCCAGGTCTGTCGCGCTCGGGTAGCACCATCGCCACAGGTTTGCTGTTGGGCAACAAAAAGGAAAAATTGGCTCAGTTCTCCTTCCTGATGGTCATTCCTCCTATTCTCGGCGAAGCTTTGCTCGATGTCAAGGATATGTTTGAGGTTGGATTCAGCCAAGCCATGAGCGGCATTTCGCCCGTGGCGGCCATCGTGGGCTTCCTGGCAGCCTTCATCTTTGGCTGCATCGCCTGTAAGTGGATGATCAACATCGTGAAGAAGGGCAAGCTGATTTGGTTTGCCGTGTATTGCGCCATTGTGGGTATTTTGGCAATTGTTCTACCTTATATCCTCAAGTAATTGCTTCGAAGAAGCATCATCGGCAGCCCGATAAGGGCAAGCCGACAGATAGCGACTGGAAAAAGAATTATTATAGATTGATGTAAGATTTGCTTCAAAAAAAATGTTCAACTTCGAAGAAGGCGAGGTCATCCTCATCGACAAGCCCTTGGACTGGACTTCGTTCGACACAGTCAACTTCATCCGTTCCTTGCTCAACCGTTGCTATGGCATCCGCAAGCTAAAGGTGGGCCATGCCGGTACTTTGGACCCATTGGCGACAGGCCTGCTCATCCTCTGCACAGGCAAAATGACCAAGCAAATCGACAACTATCAAGCGCAGGTGAAGACCTACACGGGCACCATCCTGCTCGGCCAGACCACCCCGACCTTCGACTTGGAGAGTGAACCTAATGCCTTCTTCCCCACTGACAGCATCACGCCAGAACAGATTGAGGCTGCCCGCCAGCAGTTCATCGGTGACCTGAAGCAATACCCGCCCAAGTACTCCGCCATCAAAATCAAGGGGAAACGCGCCTTCGACTATGCCCGCTCCGATGAGGAAATCGAGCTGAAAGCCCGCGATGTCCGCATCGATGACTTCAAACTCAACCTTGAACGTTTCCCTGAACTCGACTTCGAAGTCACTTGCAGCAAAGGTACCTACATCCGCAGCCTCGCCAACGACTTCGGCAAAGCATTGGACAACGGCGCCTGTTTAACATCTTTAAGACGCACCCGCATCGGTGACTTCAAGGTTGAAGATGCTTGGCCGTTGGAAAAGCTGAAACAGCACATCATCGACACGGGCGACGCTTTCAAGGAGTGGAAAAAGGAACAATTGGAAAAAGAGCAAAAACAAGCTTAACAATCAACACTTTAATAAAAAACACTTGACAAAATTTCGGTTTTGTCGTATCTTTGTAGTTTGTTTCAGAAAAATCAACAATAACATCATACAATGAAACTCTCACAATTCAAATTTAACTTGCCGAGCGAGCTCATCGCGCTGCAACCTACACAAAACCGCGATGAAGCCCGCCTGATGGTTGTCGACCGTAAGACCGGAAAGATTGAACACCGTGTCTTCAAAGACCTCGTGGATTATGTCCGCGACGGGGACGTGTTTGTCATCAACAACACTAAGGTGTTCCCCGCCAAACTCTACGGTGAAAAGGAGAAGACTGGTGCCAAGATTGAGGTGCTGCTACTCCGCGAACTCGACCACGAGAGCCGCCTTTGGGATGTGCTTGTCGACCCAGCGCGTAAAATCCGTATCGGTAACAAACTCTACTTCGGCGAAGGCGACGAGCTGGTGGCCGAAGTCATCGACAACACCACCTCGCGCGGCCGCACATTACGCTTCCTTTACGACGGCACCTACGACGAGTTCAAGAAGACCCTTTCAGGACTTGGCCACACGCCCATCCCGAAAGAACTCAACCGCGAGGAACGCCCTGAAGACGCTGAGGACTTCCAGACCATCTACGCCAAGGTGGAAGGTGCAGTTTCGGCCCCTACCGCTGGTATGCACTTCAGCAAAATCCTGATGAAACGCTTGGAAATCATCGGTGCCTCCTTCGCCGAGTTGACCTTGCATCCCGGGATGGGCAACTTCCGCGACATCGAGGTGGAAGACCTCACCAAGCACAAGCCAGACTCGGAAGAGATGTACATCGATGAGGAATGCTGCACCTTGGTTAACGAGGCCAACGCACGCCACAACAATGTGTTTGCCGTGGGCACCACTTCGCTGAAAGCCCTTGAGACAGCTATGACCATCGGTGGCAAGATCAAGCCCTACAAAGGCTGGACAAACAAGTTCATCTTCCCGCCTTACACTTTCTCCGTAGCCAACTGCATGATCACCAACTTCCACCTGCCCAAATCGCCCATGATGATGGAGGTGGCCGCATTCGCTGGTTACGACCTGCTGATGAAGGCCTACAAGGAAGCCATTGCAGAGAAGTATCGTTTCTTCACCTATGGTGATGCGATGTTGATTATATAAGCTATTAGCTGTTAGCTGTTAGCCATTAGCTTGCAGTGACGCTGCTAAAAGCTAATAGCTAATTGCTAACAGCCAAACAAGCCAATAGCAACAAAACTACTAGAATCTTTGAATCTTAAATAAATAACAAACAATAATGAACCAAGAAGATTTTTTCAAGAAAATAACCGCTCATGCGAAGGAATATGGTTTTATCTTCCCTTCGAGCGAAATTTATGACGGACTGTCAGC
>CACXXW010000063.1 GCA_902771635.1 uncultured Bacteroidia bacterium
CAGCTCGCACTGCAAAGATACGCTTTTTGACTTATCTCTGCCTATCATATTTTGTCGTTTCTTGACCTCCGTCACCAACCATTTTTGGCAACATTACCTGATTAAGCAAACCTCTTTACATTAGTCTGTTATAGGCTTTTTTCACTGTTTCCAACGCTTCAGCATCGGGAAAAACTGCCGCATCATGCCCTTGTACTCGTCCTTGGTCATGGGTTTGGGCATGTTCTTGTTGACCTCGTCGACAAACTGAGAGCAGAACTCTATCATCTCATCCATGGTGCAGTCCTGCGTAAACTTGCCGTCTTTATAGCAATACATGCAGTAGTCTTCGTTCTTGCTTCCGTCGGCATTGGTGCCCAGGACTTCATCGGTGAGCGGCATTCCGCAGCTCTGACAAAACTTTTGTTCCATTATTTCTACGTTTTATTGAATTCATCTGCAAAAATACACTTTTTCCCAAACCACCAGAGACCAAAAGCCAGCAAAAGGAAGCTGACGATAAGGATGATTATAAAGACCGTGTTGTTCCATCCCGTTGAATCAATGCCAGTGAGCGAATTATTGGCAATGTGCATGATGATTCCTGGAATGATGCTGCCTGTGCGCCAGTAAAGCCATCCGACGATGATTCCGAATATTATGCTACCAAAAAACGCCATTGGGAATTTGTGAAGCAATCCGAAAGCAATAGCGGAAATCAGAATGGCCAGCCAAGGTCGGCATCGGGTCTTAAGCAGTCCACCAAGAAGAATGCCTCGAAAACCAATCTCTTCGGCTATCGGACCGAAAATACAACCGTAGAGGATTCCGCTTATTCCGGAAATCATAGATTTGTCGTCAGCCATTTTTTGTAGTTCTTCAGGGAAAAAGAGTTGGCCAACCGATTCTTCAACAAACAAATAAGCCGCAGCAATCAAGACAGCCATACCGACCATTGGCCAAATCTTGCGCCTCTCAATACAGCCTAATGATAACTTCACATAACGCTTGCATAGAAACACAACGACAATGAGCAGGTTGCCCGTCAGCATCGACCAATCCAAAACGCCATAATCTATACGTTTTGAAACGATAAGGCTTATGACAATGCCAATAATTAACGGCACCAAAAACAAAAGCCACCAAAGCAGGAACAGCTTTACTGTTCTCCATAGTTCTTCTTTCATATTCCTATTGTTTTACCAAAGCATTCTCTTAACATACACCCTTGACGGCTCGCCATCCATGTCATTCATTGTCGTCAGGTACTCGCACCCGTATTTCTCATACAACCCGATATGATTCGTCGAGATATACACTTCAGACACTTGGTCTTCCCTTGCAAGCCGTTCGATTTCCTCAAATAGCAATCCCACATAGCGATGTCCCCGATGCTCCGGAAAGGTATAGACAAATCCCATCCATGGTGTGAGTTCTGTTGGCTGAATGTCGTCCTTTTTGGCATAGGTGCAATACGAAATCAATGCATCACCATCGGTCAGCAATAAGACTTTGGAGCCCTCCCCTACTGCCTCAAAGAACCTGCCAGTGCTCAACAACTCATACAGAAAAGCACCTGCACCCCAATCGCTTCGCTTGATTTCTTCAAGCCAATGCTCTTGACAGTCGCTTTCAAAAAAACTGATTATTTTCATGCGCGTTCCTTTTACAAACTCCAATTCTTTGTCCAGTAGTTTGTTGATTGTCTGCTGATAATCCGAATCAATCATTACCACCTGTTCACCGTATTTCTGGCAGCCTTCAATATAGGCATGATTGTCTTCCTTAAGGCTTTCAATCGTACAAGAAACATCCAACCTGACCTCAATATCTGAACTATGCGCCTTTATTTCCGCAAAGTGAGCGTCAATATAGGCGTCTGTCATGGCAAGACAAATAAACTGAATAGATGGCAAATATTGTTCATCAAAATCTCGTCTCCAATCAAACGGAATATAGCAACCTTCAACAATTAGGTTCTGTTTGTTTTCGATGGCTGTCTTTATCATCTCTCGAACAATCGGCCACAAGTATCCCGTAAGTGCTTCATCGTCTTCAGGAGTCAGTTCAGTTTGTCCGCTACGAATCAATCCCATCTTCAGATGGTCAACGGATAGGTACGGAATCTTGAATTCTTCCAGCATTCGTTGCGCCAGAAGCGTTTTTCCTGTGTGTGATGCGCCTGTAATCAGAACAATCATAGCCTTACCTTTATCTCCTTTCTGACCTTATCCAAATCGGCCGACGATAATGTTCGAATGTCGCACCACATTCTTGATATAGCATAGGCTCGGAATCTTTGGATTCGGGAAAGCCTCGTTTGGATTGGGTCTATTCATCTTTTTAATGTATAAAATTCATAATTGCAAAAATCAAATGACACACAGCAAATCCAGTAGCAAACAAGACTGCAGGAAGGTTTTTTCTGTCGGCAGCGAACAAGATGAATGCCAGACAAGGTGGGATCGTCAACATGAGAATGACCCCATCGCTGGCGATTCCAGAATAATATAGCCCCCAACCTATGTAATAAGCCACAATACATATCACCGCCGCGATGACCAACAGCGAAAAGCGCAGTTTGCTTCTTTCCTTGTTAATGACAAAACACAGACACGCAACGGTCAACACTTGGCAAACCGAAGCAATGATATCAATGATTGGCGTCGCCGATTCCGATCTCAACACATCATTGGGTGCAGGAACAGCAAACCAGCTGAAGTTGGGGAACATCACCAACAGGAAAAGGATCAAGCCCCAGACGTCGAATCCAAATCGGTATTTGTTGAATAATTTCATAGTTATCCTTCGTATCCTAATTGTCCCGGCAGGCGGAGTTTTTCCTTTTTCGGGAAAGTGGATTCGTATGCCTCAAACGCTTTTGGGTTCTCATCCGCGACAAAATAGCCCTTTGGCGGGCAGTAGGTGGCCTCGGTAATGCCTTCCTTCTGAAGCCAGCCTGGAATGAGCTCTTGGGCAAGGAAATAAGGCACTTCGGCATCGCGCGGCTCATCGTGATAATGGATCTTGAATTTGCTGGCGAGGTCAAAGCCTGCATGCTTATAAAAGTCGATATTGCCTTCCATGCAGAGGAAACCGACACCTATTTCACGCGCTTTATCCAATGCATAATTCAAAAGCTTCAAGCCGTAGCCTTTGCGTTTGTAATCAGGATGGATACTGATGGGGCCAAAGGTCCACGAGGACTTCTTGGTACCGTCATCCAGGATAAGTTCGGCTTTCGAGAACATGACATGGCCTATAATCATGCTGTCTTCCTCCATCACAAAGTCAAGTTCCGGGATGAAGTCGGGGTTGGTTCTGTATTGGTTGAGCACATAATGCTCCAAGCATCCTGGGCGATAGACGTTCCAAAACGCCTCGCGCGTGAGGTTCTCTACCTCGCGATAGTCTTTAGGCTGTTCTAATCTGATGGTCATATTTGATTTATTGGTTCTGTTCAAGCTTCTCTCTAGCCTGTTTGAGAATTTCCTCTTCCTCAAACATCTCTTTTATCAACTGTTCATTAGAGATTCCATAATCTTCTCCATAATCTTCATTCACTATGCGTTGGTTGCTGAATTCTTTCATTTCATCTTCGCTGACCTTCATCATTTTCATGCAAAGGTCTCGTGTACTCTTCAATGACTTCAAATAAACTTGATTCGTGAAATAATAATTAGGAAAGTCAAATTTGAGAAGTGTTCCTACAGACTTCAATAATCCTGACTCCAACACCTCTTTTTTATATCCAACTAATAGGTCTTCTTCGTATTTATGGCGCATACTGTAGAAAGAAGAAACCTCATGAATAAAATTGACATTGCCGAGGGTATTGAAAGTCTCTATATTGGAGGAAAAAATGTTTTCTGTCGTTTCAGAAAACTCCATTTGGACAACCGTAAAAGCATCTGTAAATTGGAAACGAAGGCTGTCGAAATACTCCGGATGAAAGGCAAGCTCCTGTTGATTCCGTTTTGCCTTCTGGAAAGCGGAACTTACATCTTCCAATTGTTCAATGGTTTTGTCAAAGTCATAGAGGATCATCATGACCATTTCCTTCTTGGCGGCCGCTTTATGGCGTCTATCTATGATAGCCGAGGTGCCGAAGGTGAGTATGATGGAGAAGGTTGTCGCGAGAAGCGTCAACAGAAACTGTTTGGTGCCGGACGAAGGTTTTTCTTTCATATTCTTTTCATTTTATTTGGTATGTCTTGTATCGTTTCCATTCTTCTTGGAGGTCAGCCTCATGCTCACCCATGAAGAACGTTGCCTGTAGGTCATCCTTGAAAGGCGTCCAGTTGCCGCAAATCACGCCATCGTGGGCGATGATAGGCTGGAAGATGCCGCTGTTGTTGTGTGCCCTGTGGCTATAGTCAGGTGAAAGGACAATGTCGCGGCTCTTGTAGCCGATGAGGTATTCGTCGTAAGGCGGAATCAGGAGATATTTGCCTTTGCGGAAACCACGGGTACGGCAATCATCTGTAAAATAATATTCCCTGCGTGGTAGAGACGCAAAATTTTGCGTCTCTACAAGCAGGGAATTACCTAATATCTCAATTCCCCGCCTGCAATCGTTGATATTCAGCCCCGACCACCACACGAAATCCTCCAAGGTGGCAGGCTGGCGGCTCTGGAAATATTTCCGCGCAAGCATCGCCAAGGTCTCATCGCGGTCCATTTTGACATGGGGTTTTACCTTATCAGCGGCAAGGGCGTAGGTCGCCTTCATCGGCAACAGGTCGCCGCTGCAAAGCGTCCCCGACAGTTCAGCATAGCGGATGTGGTACGACAGACGATGGTCGTCCATGTGGATGTCTTTCTCCGCCAAGGCGTAAACGAAGTCTTCCTTGGTGACGCTATCCTTGTCGGCAGCTGTCTGGACAAGGATTTCCCTAATGCGTTTCACCTCCTCATCGAGAATGCTAATCTTATTGCTGCTCATCCACCCCTTGATGACCGCCAATGCCTTCGCCGAACAGAGTTCAAGCAAGGGCCAATAGTCCTCGGCTGAAACGAGTTGCCAAGTGCCGCGCATCAGGTGCAGACGGATGATCTGTCCGCTGTCGAAGGCCTTCTTAAAGGCTTTGGCGGAAGGTTTCTTGGTCCGCATCGCCACCGCCCAACGCATCAGGCGATATTCCTGCGCCTGCATCGCGCCCATGTGTTTGACCACCTCTTGGGGCTTGTCGAACTGCGGGCAGATGAGCTGCTGGTTGAGTAATCGGAGGGCTATCGGATTCATTAGTTTTCTGATTCTCGTGCAAAGGTACACTTTTTTCGACCTATTTCCACAAATCTCCTAAACAATTGTTCTATTGTTTTTTGAGAAAAAGAATACCGTTTCCAAAAAATGGCGTACTTTTGCAATCTATGAAAGACAAAAAACTGCTCATACTGTTTCTCTTTTGGCTCATCGGTACCGGTTCCGTGATGGCTCAACACATTGGCGGCGGCCTAATGCTTGGCCCGACTTTCTCCACCATGAACATCAGCGGCAATGACAGCACTACCTTCCGCACCGATTTCACTGGTGGCGTACGCATTGCGCTCATTCCTGAGCGTTCCATCATCGGTGCCGAAATTGATGTGCTCTATTCTCGGCAAGGCACGAGCTCGAAAAAATGGTTCGGTGAAAGCCACACCACCTCAATACGCCATTTGGAAAAGTCACATTATATCAACGTGCCTTTGTTGCTTAACATTTATCTCCGCAAATGGAACGAGGATGATGAGGACGAATCCATGATTCCGAGGCTACGCATCGGGCCTCAAATCGGCTTCTGTATGGGAGGCAACGAGATAAAGGAAGTGAAAGGAAAGAAGAAACTGCAATACATTTCGCCATGGGAAAAAGGCAGTTTCAACCGCATTGACTATGGCGTCACGGCTGCTTTAAGCTATTGGTTCATTGAGGTACGCTACACCTTCGGCATGGCCAATGTCTTCAAGGAAGGCGAGAAATCCACCAACCATGTGATTTCGGTGACTTGGTCGGATATTTGGTGATTAATTCCTTGAACACACTTATACCTCACAAGGCATTTATATTGTCATACAAAAAATAATTTTCTCGGCAATAAACAAGAAACAACGCCGTTAAAGTAGCAAATTGACTTATTAAACTTTGATTTATGAAACCTTTGTTATTTCGCAAATGGCTTATCATCATTGGTTTGATGCTGGTTTGCGTCCCAACCTTTGCGCAGAAACGCACCGTCAGTGGCTATGTGATGGATGCTGCCAGCAAGGAAACCCTCATCGGGGCAACCATTGTCGACAAAAATTCAGGAAAAGGCTGTGCCACCAATAGTTACGGCTTCTATACCCTAACTTTGAACCCAGGTCAAGTCGACCTGCAAATCTCTTATGTAGGCTACACACAACAGAACAAAGCTCTTGATTTGAAAGAGAATATCAGCCTCAACTTCGCTCTTGAGACCAATACGACTTTGGATGAAGTTGTGGTGGAAGGCACGCGCGCCACGGTGAGTGCCCGCAGCCCGCAGATGAGCGTGGTGGAGTTGCCCGTGCAGCAAATCAAGAGCATCCCTACCCTATTTGGCGAGGCCGATGTGCTGAAAGCTATTCAGCTGTTGCCTGGCGTGCAAAACGGCTCGGAAGGCTCGGCAGGCATGTATGTGCGCGGCGGCGGTCCCGATGAGAACCTGCTTTTGCTCGACGGCGTGCCCGTCTATAATGTCAACCACATGATGGGCTTTTTCTCCGTCTTCAACCCCGATGCCTTGAAAAATGTCACCTTGTATAAAGGCAGCTTCCCGGCACATTTCGGTGGACGCCTCTCATCGGTGGTCGACATCCGCATGAAGGAAGGCGACATGCAGCAATACCACGGCAATGTAAGCGTGGGCTTGATTTCATCGAAGCTCAATTTGGAAGGTCCCATCTTGAAGGACAAACTCTCATTCAACCTTTCCTTCCGCCGCACCTACAGCGACTTGCTAATGAAACCCGCCCTCTGGATTGCCAAGTCGCAAATGGAGGAAGTCAACAAACTAAAGGCTGGCTATTATTTCTATGACTTCAACGGCAAACTCAACTGGAAGATCTCCGACAAGGACCGACTCTATCTGAGTTTCTACTCGGGCGACGACGCCATCTATCTCGGCATAAAGAACAAAGACTACGCTTACGATGAAGTCCAATATCAAAACTACCTCAACATGGATTGGAAATGGGGCAACAAAGTAGCGGCCCTGCGCTGGAACCATGTGATGTCACAGCAACTCTTCATGGATGCCTCGGTCAACTACACCCAATACCGCCACAACCTTGGTATGGGCATCACGGAAGAGAATGTTTATCATTATCAGCAAAGCACCGCCTCCATTAAAGACGAGTTCAACATGACCTACAAATCGGGCATCAACGACCTGACGGCCAAAGTCGACTTCGACTACACACCTCTGCCCAACCACGAAATCCGCTTTGGCGGCAATTACACCTACCACATGTTCCGTCCCGAGGTGCAGGCGATGAAAATCGTTGCAGGAAACGAGACCGAGGTGGACACCACGGCAGGTTCGCCCAAGGTGTTTGCCCATGAAACCGCCCTTTATGCCGAGGACAACATGACTTTGGGTGACATCTTCCGAGTGAACGCAGGTGTGCATTACTCCACTTTCACCGTCGAGGGCAAGACCTACCAAAGCGTGCAGCCACGCCTCAGCACCAGCGTGATGCTGGCCTCCAACCTCTCACTCAAGGCGGGCTATGCCTATATGACGCAGTATGTTCACTTGCTCTCCAACAGCAGCCTCAGCCTGCCCACCGACCTTTGGGTGCCCGTCACGGCCAACATCGTACCGATGAATGCCCATCAGGTTTCATTGGGTGCCTTTTATGAATTGCCTCGCCTGTTCGACATCTCCGTGGAAGGCTACTACAAATCCATGGATAACCTCTTGGAATACAAGGACGGAGCCTCATTCTTCGGCTCTTCGGAGCGCTGGGATGAGAAAGTCTGTATGGGCAAAGGCTGGGCCTATGGTGTAGAGTTGCTTGTGCAACGCAGCTTCGGCAAGACAACGGGCTGGGTCGGCTACACCTGGGCACACGCCAAGCGACAGTTCGACCGAGAAGGTATGGTCCTTAACCAAGGGAAGGTGTTTCCCGCCAAGTACGACCGTCGCCACGACCTCAGTATCACTGTGCAGCATAAGTTCAGCGACCGTTTCGACCTCAGTGGCACATGGGTCTTCAGCAGCGGCAACTGCGGCACGCTCGGCACACAGGTTTACGAAGGCCTGCTCAACGAATGGGGCAACATCAATTCTATCAACGCCTTGGAACGCAACAACTTCCGCTTGGGCAACTACCACCGTTTGGATGTGGGTATGAACTTCCACAAGCAAAAGAAATATGGCATCCGTACCTGGAACATCAGCGTCTACAATGCCTACAACCATAACAATCCTTTTATTGTCTACACCGATTACAGATGGGATGAGGCCACGCTAACGGAAAAGAAAGTGCTGATGCAGGCGAGTCTGTTCCCGATTATTCCGTCGGTGAGTTATAGTTATAAATTCTAAAACAATGATACAAAAACACAACTGGGATTCTCAACCATCACGCCTTTTACCCTCATGGCGGAGCAGCATCCGCCATCTCTTATGCGCGAAGAAGTCGCTATCGCATAAGAGATTGCGGGTCAAGCCCGCAATGAGGGTTAACGGCTGGATTATCGCTACAATGTCCTGTTTACTCCTCACATCCTGCGAGAAAGAAATCGAATTCAAAGGCGAGCAGACCGACCCGAAATTGGTGATCAACAGCCTCATGGAGCCTGGACAACCCGTCAATGCTGCCATCAGTAAGAGTTTCTTTTTCTTGGACAACCATGCCAACACTACTGCCCCTGATGACCTTGTGGCCATGCTTTATGTGAATGGCAACTTACTTGGCGAGATGACTCCACATAATGACACCGTGGTCAGCTACGACATTTGGGACCCAAACGACCCGAATCTTGGCCATATCAGGAAAGTCTATACTTATGATTATTGTCCTGCTGTGGGCGACATCATCAAAATCACAGCTTCGGCTAATGGTTTTGATGATGTGGAGGCTGAAACAAGCCCCCTACCGAATGCTTTGCTATGTGCGGTCACCGATAGTAAAATCAAAGATTGGACATCGGAGTATTCACCTTGGTATAATGAATTTGAACACGAAGAAGACACCGTCCTATATATTTACTGTGATTTAGAGTTAACCATCGAAATTACCGACCCAAAACCTGGACAGACAGATTTCTTCCGGATTCGTGCCAATAGAGGAAGCCAGTATGATGATGGGGTGAATTACATTTCGTACTATGCAGAGTACAACGATCCAATTTTTAGTTCTGCAATAGTAGGGGACAACGAATATGTGGATTTCAGCGATTTAGACCTGAGACCCGAAGGGGTATTTACTGACGTGCTTTTCGATGGAAAGTCCTACCAACTCAAGATGCCATTCAATATTTCGATTCGGAAAAACGAAGACGCCAACTTGGACTTCTTCCGCGTAAACATTACTTTGGAACATCTCTCAAAAGAATACTACAACTATTTGTACACCTGCGACCAAGGCGATATGTCCATGCAGTTATTTGCCGAACCCATCCAGACCTATTCCAATGTGAAAGGTGGTTATGGCATCGTTGCAGGTCATACAGTGGACACATTATGGTATGCCTTGCCGTTGGAAGAATAATGCAAGAATACAACACGCCAAGGATAACGAAGAAATAACCTTGTAATAGAAAACGAGAAAAAAGCTGCAACATATTCAATTATTTGCCTACATTTGCACTTTTATAAAGTGAAGTGAAATGAATATCATAATAGCCGGAGACGGAGAAGTAGGCATGCATTTGGCCGAAGCCTTGGTGCGCAGCAACCACAATATCACCATCGTGGACCCGCACGAGGAACTGTTGAAAATGATGGAATCGCACAGCGACTTGATGACCATCACGGGCGACTCCACCTCGACCGCCGTGCTGCAACGCGCCAATGTGAAAAAAGCCGACCTTATGATTGCCGTGCTCCACGATGAGCATATCAACCTGCTGACAGGCATCATCGCCAAGAAATTGGGTGCCAAACAAGTCATCGCGCGCGTCAACACGATGGAGAACCTGAGCCCAGAAGTGTGGCGCATGTACCAAGATTTGGGCATTGATGGCTTGCTCTCGCCCGAAGACATTGCTGCACAGGAAATCATCTCATTGCTGAAGAAAAACGCTTCCTCGGAGACTTACGACTTCGCTGGAGGTAACCTCCAGCTCTTCATGGTGAAACTGGAACCCGAGGCCGAAATCCTTGGCAAGACGGTCGACGAGGTCATCAACCAGTATGAGCATATCGAGTTCCGCATTGCTGCCATCCATCGCCGCCAAAATACTTTCGTACCTCAAGGCGATGAGGTCTTCCAAGTGGCCGATATGGTGTATGTGGTCACCAAGCCGCATGCTATCAAGGACATCATCAAACTGAGCGGCAAGAAACAAATCAATGTCCACAATGTGATGATCGTGGGTGGAGGCCGTGTGGGAAGAATTACCGCCAAACGCCTTGAGAAAGAGCTGAACATCAAGATTCTGGAAATCGACAAGGAGCGCTGCATGGACTTGACCAACTACCTCTCGGAGGCTTTGGTCGTCAATGCCGATGCCCGAAACCTCGACCTGCTTGAGGATGAGGGCATCAAGGACATGGATGCCTTCATCGCCGTCACTGACAACACCGAGACCAACATCCTGACTTGCTTGCAAGCCAAGTCGTTCGGCGTGAAGAAGACCATCGCCCTCGTCGAGAACATCGATTATATCGACATCTCGCAGAATATCGGCATCGACTCCATCATCAACAAGAAACTCATCGCGGCCAGCTACATGGTGAAATACACCTTAGGCGCCAAGGTCTCCACGCTGAAGAGCCTCAGCGGTATCGATGCCGACATCGTGGAGTTTGAAGTGAGAGCCGGCTCGGCAGTCACGCGCAAGCCCATCGGGCAGCTGGCCATGCCCACCGATGCCATCATCTGCGGCATCACCCGCGACGGCGAGAGCTTCATTGCCACCGACGACTTCCAAATCGAGACCGACGACCAGGTGGTGGTGCTGGCCCTTCCTGCCGGTATCCCCGCTGTTGAAAGATTGTTCCATTAGAAAAGTCGGCGTTTCGACAAGCTCAACGACCTTCACTCGCAGAGGTCCCTGAGCCTGTCGAAGGGCCGAACGATAGAAACAATGAAGTGGAAAACTAAAATAAACCATCCTTTAGTCCTCCGCATTGAAGGCCAGTTGCTCCTCATCGAAGGCCTCTTCATGCTGACGGTGCTCCCCGTGACTTATCTCCACCACGGGCTGTATGCCTTCAGTATGCCCTTCTCGGCTCTCATCACCCTGCTGACAGGTTTCAAACCACAAAAACGACAAGACCAGTTCACGCGACGGCGTTTATGTCGTCTGCATCTCTTGGCTCGTGCTCTCGCTTTTCGGTGCCATGCCATTCTTGCTCAGCAAGAGTGTGCCCAACTTCACGGATGGCTTCTTTGAGGCCTTGTCGGGCTTCACCACCACGGGATCCACCATCCTCACCCGCATCGAATCTATCCCGAAAGACATCCTCCTCTGGCGCAGCATGACGCAATGGATTGGCGGCTTGGCCATCATCGTGTTCACCATCGCCATCTTGCCTTATCTGAGCATGAGTGGCATGCAACTCTTTGTGGCCGAAATCAATGGCATCAACTACGACAAGTTGCATCCTCGCATTATGCATACCGTGAGGCGTATTTGGGGAATGTATCTGTTTTTCACCCTGCTGGAAACCGTACTACTCTATTTCGGCGACATGGACTTCTATGATGCACTCTGCCATTCGATGAGTACCATCAGCTCGGGCGGCTTCTCTACACGGACAGAGAGTCTTGGTGCCTTTTCCAACTATTCCCAAGTTGTGGTTAGTGTCTTTATGGTACTGTCGGGCTGCAATTTCTCGTTGCTCTTGCTTTCGATGAGCTGGAAGTCGTTCGCCATACTGAAAAACCAAGAGTTCAAGACTTTCTTGCTTTATACCATTTTCTTAGGTATCGGTATCGGTCTGGTACTGCTGTTCGGTTGCAACAAGAGTTTCGGCACTGCTTTCCGCGAATCGTTCTTCAGCGTCATCTCCGCATTCACCACCACAGGCTTTTTCATTAGCGATTATACAGCATGGCCTGTTTTCCTATGGATTATCTTGTTCTTGCTGATGTTCATCGGTGGTTGCTCAGGCTCCACGGCTGGCGGTGTCAAGATCTTCCGTCATCTGATTTTCGTTAAAAACTCAGTGTTGGAGTTGAAGCGTATCATCCACCCCAATGCCGTGTTACCCGTGAAAGTCAACGGGAAGTCCATCTCAACCAGCGGCGTCTATAAGAATGTATCCTTCATCTTCATCTATTTTCTTGTTTTCATCATTGGGGTCGTCGTTTTGCTCTTCACAGGGACTGACTTCAACACCGCCATAGGCGCGTCAATAGCCACTTTGAGCAATGTAGGCACGGGTATCGGGCAGGTGGGACCAGGCGGCTCGTATGTTGCTTTCCCCTTGGCCTCCAAATGGATACTCATGCTTATGATGATCCTTGGCAGGGTGGAACTGTTCTCGCTGATTACTTTGCTTTCGAGGGGATTCTGGAAGAATTAAAAACACGCGTAAAGGCATAGGACCTTGGAGAGTTTGCCGATGCTTTTTTAGCAACACTTTTCTTCAGAAAAATACTGTCTATAACCAACACTTTAATCCAATATCCTCCAAAAGCCTTGAACTTTTCCCGAAAAAAGTTTGGAACGAATAAACTTTCAACTAATTCATTTACAAATTATTACATTTCAAAAACCTTGAAAAAGTTTGGAATGCCCTTTCAACCACTTGTCAAAAGTGGTAGTTTTGTACCGCTGATATGAGATCTTGTTTATTTTTGTCCCCATGAAACTGCATCATCTGGTTTTGTATGCCTTGGAAAACGCTCGTATTCAGTTGGATTCAGGCAATAAGGTGGAGGCCATGCGCTTATTCAAAGAAGCGGAGCGTTACGGCCTTATGGCGAATCAAACTCTGACGGTGGCTCATGCACGGTATCATATTGCGCAATGCTTGGGCTATTATGCCGACAAAGAAGAGGTTATTTCGTTGCTGAAGGCTGCTGCAGAAGGCTTTGGCAATGATTTTTCCGACAGGTCTGAAGCCTTAAGGGAACTGGGCAATTTCTATCAGTACCATGGACAATTTGATAGCTCAGCATATTATTTGGACCAAGCCCTAGAGTATGCCGAACAAAGCGGGTCAACGGAAGCAAAGCGCGATTGCTTGTCTGCCTTTCATGCCATGTATTTCAACGCGGGGGATTACGAAAAGTCGGCCAACTACCTTAGCCAGTTTTGGAAAGCTTCGATTGCAGATGCTGACGACAACTTGCTGATGTATTATTATCATGACATGGGGAACATCTTTTATGAGTCCGGCAACTTGGATTCTGCTGATTATTATTACAGCCGTTTGGAGGAACTTGTGTCCCAAAC
>CACXXW010000064.1 GCA_902771635.1 uncultured Bacteroidia bacterium
AATAAGGCCGAAGATGATGACCTCACGGAACTCGACGCGCAATTCAAAGTCGAAGACCAGACTTGTCACCCAAAACATGACGGGCATGCTGATCCACACCAGCAGCGTGATGCCGAAGTTGCGGATGAAGCGCTTCCAGTCGTAGGCCAGCACATTATTGAAACGATTGAAATTGAAGGTATTATTCATGATAATAATCTCCTATAAAAGTTTTTACTCTGGATTGCTTCGTTCCTCGCAATGACGCAAAGCGTGTCATCATTGCAAGCGAAACATTACTATCCAAAGATTTGCTTGATGGTTTCCTTGTTTTTCATCACAGTGTTAAACAGCACCTCAATGCTGACTTTGCTGTCGTAATGGTTGGGATTGCGCGTCACGCTGACATAGCCACCGGGAATCATCTCGCTGTAGAGTGCCTCGGGAGCCACATCCATGCCATAATCGAAATAGAGCTTATCGGTAATCTCGCGGAACGAGGCCTTGAGCAACACCTCGTCGTGGTCGAGGATGATAATGGGGTCAATGAGGTTCTCCACGTCTTTCACCTGGTGGGTGGAGATGATGATGGTGCGGTTTTCGGTGGCGTGCTTGGTGATGACCTGACGGAAGAGGGTCTTCGAAGGGATGTCGAGACCATTGGTGGGCTCATCGAGGAGCAGATAGTCCGTGTTGAGCGACAAAGCCGTAGCAATCAAACATTTCTTCTGCTGACCAAAAGAGAGTTCACCGTACTTGCGTGTAGGATCCACTTCCAGTTCCTCGCAGAGTTCAAGGAAAAGCTTCTCGTCGTAGTTGGGATAGAACACGCCCAACTCTCGTACATTATTAATAGGTGTGTTGTCTGGGATGGCGAAATCCTCCGAGATGAAGAAAATCTTCTGGAGGGTTTCGGGGTAGCGGTTGAAAGGTGCGATGCCGTCCACCTCGCAGACGCCTGCTGCAGGCTTCTGCAAACCGCTGATGAGTTTCAGCAGGGAGGTCTTCCCCACTCCGTTTTCGCCCAAAAGGCCGTAGATGTTGCCTTTCTCAAAGCAAAGGCTGATGTTTTTGAAGACGGGCTGACTCTTGTAGCCGAAGTCTAAGTTCTTGATTTCAATCATGTTGTTATATTTTGTGTTAGTGTATTAGTCAAATAGAACACTGCAAAAGTACAACAATTTTCATTACTGTCAAGAAAAAAGTGGATTTTTTTTGTTTTTTTGAAAAAAAGTGGAATACCTTGAATGAAAACGAGTCACTCACGCCTTTACCCTCATAGCGGGCATGACCCGCAAATCGAAGATTCGACGTAGTCAATCTCCCACACGACGAAGATGTTCTTCCGTGTGAGGGATGGCGGATGCGACTCCGCCATGAGGGTAAAAGGCATAAATGAAGTGCTTCGTGCTTGAAATCTCCTAATGTTGGAGCTTATTATAATGGCAAACCATCATCTCCCCCTTGTCTTTCGCATGGAGATGCATGGCGCCGCCAAGACAGTTCTTGTACACCTTGCAGTCGGCGCAAGGGCCTTGTTTCATCCAAGCACGGTCGCGGAAAGTTTGGAAACGGTTTTCCCAAACATCCAAGAAATCATCTTGGTAAATGTTGCCCTGCACATAACTGCGGTCAATGTTAGGACAAGCAGAGATGGAACCGTCAATCAAGACAGAGCCGATGGTGATGCCTGCACGACAGAAATAATACCAGTCGCGAACCTTGCGCTCATAGGGACCGACGTATGCCTCGCAGCTGAACATGCAGTCGATTTTCCCCTCTTTGCGGGTGGCTACGATGAAATCCATCATTTGGCGGAGTTGCTCATTACTGAGCTGCAAGCCATCATCGGCAGCAGCGCGACCAATCGGGGCGATGGTGAACAAACGCCATGCCTTTACCTTATGCTCGATGAGCAACTGCTTGATAGCCTCCAACTCACCGAAATTCATCGGGCTGACGCAAGTGACAATATCATATGTGAGCAGACGCTTTTCGTTGGCAATCAAATCGATGGCGCGAAGGGCGTGGTCGAAGCTGCCTTGGCGCTTGCGGAAAGCATCGTGCGTGTCACGCAAACCGTCGAGGCTGATGGTAATGCTGCACATTCCTGCGTCCATCAGCTTCTTGTGCATGACCTCGTCGTAAGCATAGCCATTGCTGACAATGCCCCATGGAAAGCCATGCTGCCGTAGTTGTCGTCCACAGTCAGCCAAGTCGGGACGGACCAAAGGTTCGCCGCCGGTAATAACAACTAAAATGGAATTGCGCTTGAACTTGGTTTCTAAAGGCTTAATCGCGTTCAAGAAGTCCTCGAAAGGCATGTCTTTGTAGCGCGATGAAGCCAAGCAATCAGATCCGCAGTGCTGGCAATTGAGGTTGCAGCGTTGCGTACACTCCCAAAAGAGGTAATTCAGCTCGTGGAGCTGGGTCTCTTTGCGACGAAAATAGTTATGAAAGCCTTGGAGCATTATTCTTCGGATTGCTTTTGCATGTAGACCAACCTTTCCTCAGCAGGACAAAGCGTCGTATCCTTTGATTGATAACCTTCCTTTCTGAACTCCAAGTCCTTACATTCCGTTGACCACACCTCGAACTCGCCATTCTCATTTGTCGAGGCCACTGAATCGCCATTCTCGCCTTGAACAAGAACATCAGAGACAGGTTGATTGCTCTCTTTGTCCAAGACTTTGCCAAAAACCTGATAATCAGAGGGCGGTCCGTACAACACTTCCGTAGGTGGCCCATACAACTTTGCACAATCACACATCATTGTAAGGGCAGGAATGCCCGAGAACATCGCTATGCGGTGTATCCATCTGAAGATCTTCATTGCAATTCCGCTTGAACCAATGTGTCGCTTACAGGCACTTCAGTATCCAAGACTTCATCAGTCATCTCCATATCATCCGGCATTGCTGGCATATCCTTATCCTTATAGGGAGTGCCATAACAAGCCTGCATGACAAACATCACCGTTGTCAACGCCGATGCTCTCAAAAGCCATCTGAACAATTTGTAGGATTTCATAATGCGCATTTTATATTATCGTTGCAAAGTTATACAAAATATGACAAGTGCAACATCTTTCGCAAAGATTCTTTTCTACAACTTGATAAATTTATGTACATACGGCCCAATCTTGACGACATACACTCCTGAACGCAATCCCGAACCCAGCACAATCTCTTGACAAGCAGAAAGATAGCAATCTCCACCCAAAACAACCCTGCCCATCACATCGCATAACTCAAAGGTGGTCTTGCGTGAACGGCCATCCAACATTTTGATGTGAACCTCGTTTTCCGTCGGATTGGGATAGATGACAAAGTCATCCGTGTTCGATTCATATTGATGGACTTTCAAAGGCTCGAAACGATCACATTCCTCCAGATAGTTTCCAACGCGGTTGCGCAGGAAATCCCTCACCAGCGAGCAGCCCCATTCCCACATGTTCATGTTTTCCGGACAAGCGTAACGATCGATCTGGTTGGGCACCTCCAAGCGGATAGTTTCCATCACTTCATCAAGATAGGGAGCTACGTTTTCGTATTGAAACCTGTCGCTGCAAAGTTCATCCACACGATTCCGGAACCTCAGCTTAAAATCGTTATTCTCCAACAAACGCCTGAAAAGCAAGGTTGACCTGCCTCCCGTATTCCATTTGTCGTTCATCACATAACAGGCATTGCCGAAAGCGTCGAAGTCCTGTTTCAGCAAGGCGTAGTCGCCATCGAAATAGGCAAAACGCCATTGGGAATCACCAGTCTGCCAACAGCGAAAGTTGTTTGCCGGCCAGTCATCATTGGCGATGAAGGTCTCCAGAATTTGATAGTCGATGTAGTTGTCGATGTCAATCAGGCTGCCGACATAGGCATAGTTGGCACTGTCGGACAGGTCGGCGTCTTCAAGCCAATCCAATAGTTGCGTAAAACTCAAGCCATCGCCCGAATCCACCTCAACATTCCAAATCCAAGTCTCATTATCCACTCCGTTGCCGCTGACAACGTTAAACTGTTCCGACTCAATATCGAAATGGTCTTCCAAATAATGGTCATCCAATTTCTCTTGAAGGAAATAGATACCCCAATACTCGCCGTTGATATACAGAACCACAGGCCTAGAGTTGGGCGCTTCCAATCCCATCTCCAGTGCCATTCGGTTGGTCACATAGTCTTGAACACCTGTTTTTGGCCACAGTATCGAAAACGGCTTGATCACAAGATGTTTGAAGCTCTTCAACTGCGTGGTTTCGAAGAAGCGGTGTTTGAAGTGTTTCTTGCCATATTCTTCGCGGGCATAAATCTTCATGCCTTTCGCAGGAGCCCTTCGTCCATGGTTGCCATGCATGCGCAAGCCGCATTGTTGATTGATGCCCGTGTTGTTGGGTTCATAGAACTCGACATTGACCAACCGTTCCCATTCCCTACCCCGCTGAAAATAATTTCCTGTGGTTCCAGGTGCTTCAGGGTCAAAGTTCACACCCGGCACCATGATTCCAGTGTTGTAATCAAACAAGGCCAGCGAGTCGGCACAAATCGACACCACAGCCAGACCATGGTGTTCACATCCCAAGCTACGGATGAGATAAGTTTGGGTCACAACTTCGCTAACCCGTTGTCCATCAGCGTCAAAAGCTGCCGCACGGATGACAATGGCATGTTGCACCGAGTCGGGCACAAAGGAATCAAAGACTGCAGAGACAGAAAAAACAAAAATATCGGAAGTGGAATACTGACGCTCATCGAGAAACAGCGGGGACTCGTAAAGGGCAGATTCCGCCGTGGGCGTATCGCCGTTGGTCGTATAATGGATTTGGCATTCCCAATCGGTGCTGCCCAAAGAAAGCGCAAATGGCGCGTCGTAGAACCCGCCTTGATGCGAAAACAAAACCTCCGCCTGTGAAAAAAGCTCAAGACGGAAAGCGAACAGCAGCAATAGCCATATCCATATCTTCCGCCACATCTCCCCTATTTCTTAATGCTGAGAATCACGCCCAAGGCCACACCAAGCAAGGCGGCAAACAGCACCTGAAGCGTGGGAGGCAGCAAGAAGGTGATGGTATGGGCAGGATACCAGAACAAGGGGATGGTCTTGGCAAAGACAAAACCATACTGAATGTCCCAGTTAATCTTCTTAGACAATGTCTCCCTGATTTTCAGTCGATTGCCAAAGAAGCCTCCAAGCGTCCCACCTGTCTCGGCAATATGGATGTCGGTGATCTTGTGGAAGGTCATGAAGACCGGCGCAAACAGGGTGTTCATCAGCACACTGACACACAAAGCCACAAAAGCCTTGCCCCAACTGAGGTCACCTGCAAACCACGCAGCTGCTTTTCCATTGAGGTGAAAACCGCCATCCAACAAGGCTACAGTACCCGTCTTGAAAATAGTCATGGCCGAGGCAATGACCACACCCAACACGCCCCAAACCAGCATCTTGGGCAGCAATCCGAAGCCTTTTTTCATGTACATACCCTCACGGATGCGCAAGGCCAACATTTCACCGAAAGTACCAAGAATGGCGAACTTGAAGAAACTCATCAGCAAGCCGTGGTTTTTGGTGGTCGTGTTGAACCAATCCCAAGCGCCCGGGATGAAAGCAAAGCCACTAACCACGGCAGCTACAACGATCAAAGTGATGATATCCGATTTTTTCATGACCTTTTGTCTCTTTTGTCGTTTTCCTTGTTCTGCCAGTAACGGCCCAATAGGCACAGCAAGCACACACCGCAGAGGATACCTCCAAGCACAAAGCCCGTTTGGTCCTCGCCCTTGGCCTTATACAAATAAATGCCATAACCGAACATAGCCAAATCCACGATAATGCTAAGGATGTAGCCAACAGTGCGGCTGGTCTTGTCGGACTTCTTCAGCAACAGATTATCAATCAAAAAGGTGATGACAACCAGCGCAGCATAGACCAGGTAGTATGTAGCCTTTTCAGTAATCATGATTCATACGGTTTGGTTGGTAGAGACGCGATTAATCGCGTCTCTACAAGCCAATCAATTATTTTTCAATTCGAATACGTGCATCAACAGCGGTAACATAGCGCGGGTTGCCCAGCAGCGGGTTGAGATCCATCTCGACAATTTCGGGAGCAGCCTGAACCAAGGCACTGACGCGAGCCACCTGATCAGCATAGAGGTCAATATTGACACCCTCCTGACCACGCACACCTTCGAGAATCTTATAGCCCTTGAGTTGCTTGAGCATCTCTTTGGCTTCGGCAGCGGTAATGGGAGCCAACGCGCTCTGCACATCCTTCAGCACCTCGATGAAGATACCGCCCAATCCGAAGAAGACCTGATGACCGAACTTAGCATCCTTGATGGCACCAATGTAGACATCCAAACCATCCAGCATGGGATACATCTCCACAGCATAAGTCTCAGGGATGACAATGAGGCGATCGAACTCCTTGGCAACGGTGTCGAGGTCTTTCACTCCGAGGGTCACACCGCCCACGTCGCTCTTGTGTAGCGGGCCAACAACCTTCATTACCAACGGCACATCCTTGCTGCAGCCGACCTCCTTGGCGAAGGCCAACGCATCCTCCTTTTTTGAAACCTCGACGCTCTTCTTGCGGCTGATGCCAGCGGCATCCAACAGCTCGTTGTAGTCGGCAATTTCAAGATAGCCATCCTTGCAGCGGTCGATGGTGCGACGTATGCGAGCAACATCGATAGCGGGTTGCTCAACATGCTCAGGTTGCGGCTTGGGAGTATTGTAAACCTTGCAAATAGCGTTACCCAGTACGCACTCTTCGGGGAAGTTGATGCGACCTTTAGCGATGAAATCATTGATTTCATCCTTCACGTTGATAATACTCGGCAGCACGGGGAAGATTGGCTTCTTGCAGGTCTTCATCTTCTCATCCAGCAGGTCGTAAACCTCCTTGTTGCTGAACAAACCTGGCGAGCCGAAGATGACAACGGAGAAGTCTATCTCATCGAAGTCATTCTCCACGGCGTCAAGGATATAGCCAAGCTGTTCGGCGGTACCCGTGGCGAGGAAGTCGATGGGATTACCCACCGAAGAGCCTCCAAAGAGTTTCGACAGCAGCTCAGGGGCCTTGGGGTGTTCCTTCAGCGAAGGAACCTCCATGCCACCGTTGCTCAGCACGTCGGTCAGCATCACGGCAGGGCCACCGGCATGGGTGACAACGGCGCAGCGTTTGCCTTTCAGTTCGGGATGCATAAAGACGGCACAGACCGTGGTCAGTTCCTGACGGTTCTGGCAGCGCACGATACCTGCTTTGCGGAACAAGGCATCGACAGCCGCGTCACTAGTGGCCAAAGCGCCGGTGTGAGAAGAAGCGGCACGCGAGCCAGCAGCACTATTGCCACTCTTGATGGCAGCGATGTGGCAGCCCTTATTGATCAGGCTGCGGCTATGCTTGAGCAGACGCTGCGGGTCGCCGATTTTCTCCATATAGAGCATGATGACACGAGAGGACTTTTCAGGGTCAAAAGTCTCGTCGAGGTGCTCCAACACATCTTCGATACCCAGTTGGGCGCTGTTGCCCACAGCCCAAACGCTGTTGAACTGAAGGCCGTTGCTCATGCCATATTCCTTGATAAACACAGCGGTAGCGCCAGAACCAGTGATGAAATCCACACCCTTGGGATTCAATGGCGGGATGGGCGTGTCGAAGCAGCCAGCGTAGTTCACGTTAAGGAAGCCCGTGCAGTTGGGACCAATGAGCGAGCCTCCGACACTGTTGATAGTGTCGACAATGTGCTTCTCTATTTCAGCGCCCTCATGGCTTTCCTCAGAGAAACCAGCACTGATGATGATGAAGCCCTTGCAGCCTTTCTCCTTGGCCAGCACGTCAACCGTCTGGGCACAGAACTTGGCAGCAATACAGAGGAGGGCGCAGTCCACTTGCGGCAGGTCATCGACCTTGGCATAGCATTTCACGCCTTGCACCTCGGTTTCTTTAGGGTTAACGGCATAGATCTGGCCCTTGAAAGGACTCTCCAAGAGGTTTTTCAGCGACTTACCGCCGGGTTTATGAATGTCACTGGACGCACCGCAGATTACGATGCTTTTGGGATTAAGTAATTCTTTTGCAATCATATCAATAAGGTATTTGTTTCGACAATATTAAATTGCCGCAAATATAGCCAAAATAACGAAACGGAAAAGCGTTCAGCGCTTGTTTTGCAATCTTTCTTCGCAATCGAGCAGCAATTGGTAGTGGATTCTGTTGAAAAGTCCCATCTTGCAGAGTAGTTCGATGTCCTCGTGGCTCATCCACATCACCGAGGCCACTTCATCTTCTTGCAAATGCAGCATTTCGGCAGGCACATTGCTTTTCAGCATATATAGGAAAGTAAACTTATAGTCATACCTTCTGATTTTCACCAACTTAAGTTCACTCTTAGTCGCCGAAAGGCCAATTTCCTCCTTCATCTCACGCAACATAGCCTGAGCAAAATCGCGTTCGCCACTCTGCACATGTCCTGCAGTGGTGGAATAGAAATTGCCTTTCTTGGGCGACACCTTCTGAATCAGGTACTGACCTTGGTCGTTGTAGACATACACTGCCACAATGGGAATCATCAAACCTGACGGCACTCGCTTCCCACGCTCAATGGTCTGGCCTGTAGGTTTCAGGTCTCTGTCGTACAAATCCAGAATTTCCATAATTGACAACTGTTTGTAGAGACGGTGTGCACCGTCTCTACAACATTATTTTGCAAATAAATCCTTGATGCCACCCAGCGAGCCCAACACATTCGTGGCCTCGTAAGGCAGATAAACGGTCTTGTTCTCTTGTCCGCTCGCCACTTCCTTCAAAGTCTCAATGTATTTCACAGCCAACAGATAGTTTACAGGGTCGGCACCACGGTCGGCGACGGCCTCAGCAATGTTGCGGATGGCGGCAGCTTCAGCTTCGGCTTGCAGCACCTTGGCACGAGCTTCACCTTCAGCCTTCAGGATATTGGCCTGTTTGTCGGCCTCAGCCGCATTGATTTCAGCTTGCTTCTCACCTTCCGAATTCAGAATCTGAGCCTGTTTCTCACCTTCTGCTTTCAGAATCTCGGCACGACGGTTACGCTCGGCCTGCATCTGGAGTTCCATAGTGCGACGAATGCTTTCAGGAGGCGTAATGTCCTGCAACTCGACGCGATTCACCTTCACGCCCCATTTGTTGGTGGCATCATCCAGCACATTGCGAAGCTTCGAGTTGATCGTGTCACGCGAAGTCAAAGTCTCATCAAGTTCCATCTCACCCACCACGTTACGGAGCGTGGTCTGTGTCAGCTTCTCAATAGCAACAGGAAGGTTTTGGATCTCGTAGGTGGACTTCATCGGATCCACAATCTGAAAATAAAGCAAGGCGTTGATTTCGGTCATCACGTTATCCTTAGTAATCACACTCTGTTTGTCAAAGTCATACACCTGTTCACGCATATCGATGCGGTTGGCGCGGTAGAGGCGACCGTTCTGCTGACGGACAATGACTTCCTTGGCCTGCTCAATGATGGGCAGCACAATGTTGATACCTGCATTCAGAGTACGGTTGTACTTTCCAAGACGTTCTACGATCATGGTTTCCGACTGCGAAACAATCTTGATACCTCGAAGGATATAGATCACAACGAGGATGCCCAATACGATTAAGACGATGTTTAAGACAGTTAAATGCATAATGATATTGTTTTTGATGATTAATGACAAGGTTTAACCGTAACGATGATGCTGTCCAGCTTGATGATTTCGACATCGGTTCCTTTATCGATGACCGATCCGTCTTCGGAAACAGCCTTCCAGTCGTCACCGTCGATGGCCACACGGCCCGTATGTTGCGATGCATCGATACGTTCAGAGACAATGCCTTTCCGTCCAATGATGGCCTCGGCATTGGTCTTCACATCCTTCGATTTCTTGTCCAAGAAACGTACAACTACAGGCCTTAGAAAGATGAACGTCAGCAATGAAACCACGACAAAAACCAAGATTTGCCAAGTGAAGCTACCACCCAATCCCGAAACCAAAGCTGAAAAGGCGGCGCCAAGGGCAAAACAAAGGGCACCAAAACCAGCGGTGCAAATCTCAACGATCACAAGTACGATTGCGGCGATGAGCCAATAGTAATATTCCATAGCAACATAGGTTTGATTCTGCAAATTTACAAAAAAAGGGCGACACCCACAAGGGTGCCGCCCAATTTTTTGCGGGAATCAATCCCGCGGTGTCATTTATTGCATGACAGTGACGCGCTTGACGGTCATTCCTTCCTCAGTGTAGACACGCACCATGTACATGCCAGCGTTGAACTGGGCCATGTTCAGAGTGTACACGTCAGCATCGAGTTCGGTGTCGAAGACCACCTGGCCGAGCATGCTCACCACAGTGATGCGGCTCATGCCAGTAGCTTCAATCGTCACGTTGCCCTTCGTCGGGTTAGGATAGAGAGCAACCTTGCCATCGTTCTCGCCAATGCCAGTCACACCAACCTCAACATAATCGTTGTTCGGGTTGTCGAAGGCAGCAGCGGGCTCGGACTCGCAGTCGTTGTCATAGACAGTGGTCACCTGGTAGTAGTAAGTACCAGCACCAGCAGGCGTGTCGATGTACTCGTAGTAGGTCTGACCAGCAACATAAGCCACTGTGCCGATGAGGTCATAGTTGGCGTTGTCGGTCGAACGATACACCTTGAAGTTCACGATGTTAGCGCGGTTCTTAGCACCAGGATTAATCGCTACATCGTCAATGAACAAGTAGTCTTGGTCATAGTCGTTAAGACGGAAGGCGATGTAACCACGCTGACCATTGTAACTGGTCAGGTCAACGATACGTTCACTCCAATCGCTAGTAGCATTGGCAGGATCAGCAAGCAGAGTGAATGCGTTGATGTCATTGGTCGTGGTGGAGATGTACACATCACAATTCTCGTGATATTGGCCATCGTCCAACACCCAGTAGCTCAACGTACCGCCGAGGTCAACCTGAGGTGTAATCAACCAGTTATCGACATTATAAGCGCTACTATTCCAGCTTCTTCCCATGACGACATAGGAGCCGCTATGAGCAGGAATTGGACCGCTACTAAAGAGGGTTTCACTGTTGACCACACGCCAATCGGTGTACTCGGTGCCTTCACCATTGCGGATGGCAGTCCAGCCGTCGAGTTCTCCACTCTCGAAGTCCTCGAAGAAAGGCTCACTTGGGCCAGGACCAGGATTCTGTTCACCCCACCAGATTTTCACCTGGTCGGTAGCGTTGATAGCCTCGCCGTGGATAGGCATGTAAGCAGCGCAAGTGCCACCGGTAGGACCGAACTCGCAGACCGGGCAACCCATTGACCAACCATAGTTGTGGTCGGGCAGGACCATCTCACCAGGATAGATCGGGCGGACGCAGTACTCGTGGTCACCGATCGGGATTGGTCACGATATTGCAGTCGGTCTCACCTTCACCTTCAGTCTTGGTGAAGTTGATGACGCAAGGTTGCTGTGAGAAGTTGGTGATCATCAGGATGTAGTACTCACCAACCTCAGGCACATGGTAGTTGATGGTACCATGGCTGGTATTGTGCACGTGCTGACCGTCAGTATAGCCGAGATAGCAATCTTCAGTGTAGGAAGCCGAGTAGCAGCAGTCCATGATCTTGTTGCCAGTCAAGTTGCTGCAAGCCGAGCCTGAGATTACTTCTTGCTCGGTGTAGGGACCCCACATGCAGAAGTCGATGTCTCTGGTAGTGGACGGGTTGTTCGGGTCGTGGCCTTCCATGTGGATCACGAATGGGCCCGCTGTATGTATTCTCATGTGGTAGAACGAAGGATTGTAGGAGCTACCGATACAGCCATCATCCATACCAGGCTCGTTAGCCGTGTTGCTCGTGCTAGCAGCCTCAAACGTAATCGTTTCTGAGGTGCAGAACGGCAGTGAGTTGACGCAGTGGTCGTTATCAACTCTAGCGTTGCTCATCAACACATCCATCATGACCGAGGTAAGGTTGAAGGAAGACACGCTGCTCTTCCAGCCATTAATACGCTCATCGATGTCAACCTTGCTCAGCAAGTCAAAGTCGGCGATAGCGTTTTGATAGGCAGCTTCAAACTCATCCACGAAGTTAAGGTTGGCAACATTCGAGGTGAGGACAAATTGACCATAGTCCTCTTCAGGAACCAACGAGAAGCGGCTGTCATTGCTGAGCTTGTAGAGCATGTAAACTCTGAAGTTAACATTGTCGAGAGCGAAGAAGTTCAGCATGGCACCGTCTTCGGCATATTGGCTGAAGAATTCACCACCCTTCACGATTGAACGATTGCTGATCGGAGTGACATTAGCGATGTCCTTAACCTCGCCAGCCGGCAGAGGAGCAGCCATATTCTTGGCACCGCCACTGATAGTGACGTTGACACCGTCGTTACTACCGAACATGCTCACTGTGAACTCATAGGTTCTGCCAGCCTCGAACGTGTAGTCGTTCTGACGGCCACCCACGTTACCGTTAGCAGCGGCAATCCAGATACGATCGCCAGGAGTCGGGTTGGTGATGCACCAGTCGTAGACACCAGCAGGAATCTCAATGCTCACGCTGTTGTTCATGACCATATTCTGCGTCGAGCAGTTGCCATCAGCGTTGGTCGGGATCTTGTGTGAGAACTGAGCATAGATGCCTTCATTGCCAGAGCAGCTCGTGCTCAGAGCACCAGTCTCAGGAATCGTGGTGCCAAACAGCGTATGAGTTTCATCAAGCAGCATCTGATAGCCAGAGCCATCGCCCCAGACATCACCAGCAGTCAGGATAACCGTGGCATTTTCACCGGGTTGCGGGCCAGGGCCTGGACCAGGAGTATCACCACCGTAGGGGTTGAAGCCGTGTTCAAACACCCACTCGATGTGGTTACCCTGTGCGCTAGTATTGACGCTAACTTCATCAACAGGTCCCCAGTGTTCGCAAGATTCATACACCCATTCAACAGGTTCGCTCCAAGCGCTCAGACCAGTGCTGTACATCACAGCAACCTTGCAGAGGTAGTGCTCGCCTTCAACCAGAGGAGCATTGTAAGGCTCGTTGGTTGACAGCTGGCAGAACGGATGCACAGTGTTGTGGTTGAAGATCGGCACACCATCGATAGAGGTGCACATCACCTTATAATATTCAAAGTGACGAGTGTTCTCAGTTTCAGCGGGCAGCATGGTGTAGTCAGGAGTGAACGGAACGACATTGGCCATATCCTTCACTTCGCCTGCAGCCATAGGAGCATTCATGTTCTTGGCACCGCCACTGATGGTGACATCGACA
>CACXXW010000065.1 GCA_902771635.1 uncultured Bacteroidia bacterium
TAGCATCTCACTCCGTCTTCGTCCCGAACAAGGAAAGACTTTAACCATCTCCTCAAAAGCAAATATGATGACGATGATGGAAGTACAAGGCCAATCCATGAGCACGTCGCAATCAATGGAAACCAGGCAATCATTCACCGCAAAGAATGTCACTGATACCCAAAGCGATATTGAGACACAAGTAGAAGCCATCAAAATGACCATCTCCCAAATGGGTATGAAACTTGAGTATGACTCCGAACATCCTGAAAAGACCAGTCCCATGATTGCCGGCCAGACCAAGGAATTTGAACAAAGTCTGAAAAAACCCGTCACCGTTACATACGATGCCTTGGGTCACCTTGTTGGCGACACTACCGACCTTGGCATGAACCAACTTTCCAACATCATTATCGAGCTTCCCGACATGATTCTTTCTAAAGGCAGCAAATGGAATAGCACCAAGACCCAAAACGTCAACGGAACAGAATTCAAAGTGAACATGGAATACACCGTCACCAACCTCTCCAGAAAAAGCGTCGACGTGAGTTTCACCGGAAACATTGAATCCACCGAGGTCACTGGCACCTATAATGGCACGGCCAGCATCAACCCAAATACAGGTTTGACGACAAACAGCACCACGAAGTCCAATATCTCCATGACACTTAACGAACAAGGCATGAGTATTCCTGTTACCATCGTGGGGACGACGACTGTTGAGGTGAAATGATGACAAAAAATATGATTCCATTTGTAGGACTGATGTGTTACATCAGTCCTACTTTTTTTTCAGCAAATCAGTCAAACCTCTTATTATTTTCTACCTTTGTGGCATCATTAAACACGCATCATCATGAAACGAACCATTACTTTTATCGCTATGGTGCTCTTGGCGTTATCAGCCATGGCACAAAAGCCCAAGCCACAACCTCTAACACAAGAAGAATTCGAAGCCTTATGCCCCACTCCACCTATGGGATGGAACAGCTGGAACAAATTCGGATGCAATGTCAGTGAGCAACTGCTGATGGAAGCCGCTGATGCCATGGTGGCATCAGGCATGAAAGACGCCGGTTATGAGTATATCGTCGTCGATGACTGCTGGCAAGTAGACCGCGATGCCGATGGCAACATCGTCTGCGATCCCGAACGCTTTCCTCACGGCATGAAATATGTGGCAGACTATATTCATTCCAAGGGACTGAAGTTTGGTCTCTATTCCTGCGTCGGCACCCATACCTGCGCTGGCCGTCCAGGCAGCATGGGGCACGAATATCAGGATGCGCTCTACTATGCCCGAAACGGAGTCGACTACCTAAAGTACGACTTCTGCAACAACCGCGAGACCAACTCCAAGACCGCCTATACCATCATGCGCGAAGCTTTGAAGGAGGCTGGTCGTCCCATCGTCTTCAGTATCTGCGAATGGGGCAGCACGAAGCCTTGGGAATGGGCCAAGGGCATCGGTCATCTTTGGAGAGCCACAGGCGACATCATCAACTCATGGGATGGTCGTGCAGATTGGGGCGGACATGGCATGGTTCACATCATTGATTTGATGCAAGACCTTTATCCATACAACGGTCCTGGCCACTGGAACGACCCCGATATGCTTGAGGTTGGCAATGGTGGAATGAACACCATCGAAGACCAAAGCCACTTCTCCATGTGGTGTATGTTTTCCGCACCGCTGATGGCAGGCAACGACCTCAACAATATGAGCGATGACACCAAGCGCATCCTTACCAACAAGGATGTCATCGCCATTGATCAGGATCCGCTCGGCATACAAGCCCATCTATCCGTCGCCATGGGCGACCACCAGATTTGGGTGAAGCAACTAGCCAATGAGGAATGGGCTGTATGTTTCTTCAATCGTGGCGATGATGCCTGGAATCTCAACTTCAACTGGTGCGACATCCCCGAATTGCGGAAGGAAGACGGCAACTACAGCGTCTATGATCTTTGGCAGCACAAGACCATCGCCAAGTCGACGGCGAAGAATGTGGTTTCAAGCATTCCCTCCCACGGCGTGCTTATGGTAAGGCTGACACCTGTCAAGTAAGATCCGAACTACATCCAAAAGAAAGCCCGCTGAATTGCTTCGGCGGGCTTTGTTGTTGAGGGGATTGCAAATCCCCATTTCGAACCAGTCGGATTGCAAATCCGACTGAACTTTAGGTAATAGCCTATACCCTATTGCTTAGTTCAGCATAACCGGCATGAGCAGCATGAGCAGGTCTTCGGCCTCGTTCTCGTTGTCGACGGGAGTGATGATGCCAGCACGGTTGGGAGCCGACATGTCAATCTTAATCGTTTCTGAGTCGAAGTTGCTCAGCATCTCTTGCAGGAAGCGCGAGTTGAACCCAATTTCCATATCATCGCCTTCATAGCTACACGTCAGGCGTTCCTTGGCTTCGTTGTAGAAATCAATGTCTTCGGCGGTCAGTGTGAGCTCTTGTCCTGCAATGCGGAAACGCACTTGGTGCGTGGCTTTGCTGGAGAACACAGCCACACGGCGGATGGCCGAGAGGAAGGTCTGACGGTCGATGGTCAGGTGGTTGGGGTTCTGCTTCGGGATGACGGCATCGTAGTTGGGATAGCGACCTTCGATGAGGCGGCAAATCAGCATGTAGTCGCCGAACACAAACGAAGCATTGGTCTTGTTGAACTCAATGCGCACCGGTTCATCGGCCAGCGTAGTCAAGATGCTCTTCAGCTGGTTGATGGGCTTCTTGGGCATAATGAACGAAGCCACCACATCCGATTTCACATCCATCCTTCTGTAGCGCACTAGCTTGTGGGCGTCGGTGGCGACGAAGGTCAAGAAGTTGTCGGTCATTTCCATCAGCACACCTGACATGATGGGACGAATCTCATCCATACCCGTGGCAAAGACAGTCTTCTCGAAGCCCTTGGCCAGCACATCGGCAGGAATCTCCCAAACCGAAGTATCGGCCATGGCAGGCAGTTGCGGGAATTCATCGCTCTTGTGGCCTGCCAGTTTGTAGCGGCCTTCACCGGCAATCAGTTCGACAGCCAAGGTGTTGTTGTCGACCGAAACCGTAATCGGCACATCGGGGAAGTTCTTCATGATTTCCAACAGCAAACGGGCTGGAATGGTCACTTCGCCAGTGCCCTCAACCATGTCGGGAACGAGACTGACCGTCATGGTCACATCAAGATCCGACGATGTAATCTTCAGTTGGTTCTCATCCAAATGGAAGAGGAAGTCATCCAAGATGGGCAAAGTGTTCTTTGAGCCGATGACGCCACTCAAGGCTTGCAGGCTCTTCAATAGTTTGAGGCTTGATACTATGAATTTCATTGCGTTATGTGATTATTATTCATTCAAATTTGAAGTTGTAAAAATACAAATAAATTGGAATATGAAGGACAATTTATCGAAAAAAACTCAATTTTTAGAAAGACCCGATGCTCAGCCCAGCATATTTCAAGCGGTTCAAGAAGTCGAGCATCGACTCGTAGGGCACAGCAACATATTGGAATTTTTGCTCATCCTTGGTACGGGTGCGGTTCTTCTCTTTCGTGTCGGCCAAGCGCTGGTTGATGTCGGAGAAGGTGCAGTGCACTTGGAACTGTCCGTCGCCAGAGTTGTAGTTGATGTAGGTTTGGAACATGTCATTCTGGAAATAATAGGTGATGTTTCCCAAACGACGGTCGAATACGACACAGCCATCCACATATTTGTTGACGACATGGCTACCAAAGTTGCCCAAGCCAATCTTCCCTACCGTCACAAAGGCATGCAATTGGTCGTTCCACACCATCTTCAAGTCGGGAATCACAATTGTATTGCAGTAGAAATCGGAAGAAGACTCTATCTGCGGATAGCCTCCAGCCAATTCGATGTTCATCCGCATTTCCTCGGTTTTTTCCTCCGAGTTTTCGGAACGATAATAAGGCACGAAGTTGGTCTTTGTCAAGTCGATGGATTCGCCTGCGACGTTGGCAAAGACTTCCGCCATAGACTCCATGGCTTGGTCATCGAAGACGGGTGCATGGAAGACATTCAGTCCTTGTAAAGTGATGCTGTCGTTGGGATATTGGGTGTAGTCGCCATGGAAAGCGAACTTGGCCAAAGGCGTGTCGAAGCCCAAGTCGGTCGTACCTTGGCCATTGATGACGCCGCGTTTGTCAAGCTCAAGGCGGCTATCGAATTTTGTCGTATCAGTCACCACAAAACGCAAACTGTCAGCATCGAACCACAAGAATCCGTTGCATGGCTCAGCTTCATCCAACTCTTTCCTACCCTCTTTTGGCGTAAGGAAGGAGCCAAAATAGCCGCCATCAATGGCCAGCTCATAATAAAGGCCGTTGGTCATCCTTGGTTCCTCTTCACGAATGCGATCCATATCGATGGGAATGCGAATCGCTGCCGGGTTGATATGGGTGGCCGAGACAAACCAATGGTTGAGGGCGGCGATGGTGTCTTGTGCCCTCTCTGCAAGGGCCTCTGAGCCTGCGGTCCCTGAGGCCAATCGAAGGGTCGAAGGGCCCGATTCATCTGATATCTCGTTTGTTTCATCAAGAACAACATCCACTTCCATATTTGTAGAATCTGTCGGCGTTTCGACAGGCTCAATGATCGCAGGCTCTTCAAAGGCTAGCATGGCGAACTTGCCATCAAAATAGCCTAACTGCTCCGTGGCATCCAATGTCAGTCGGCCTTGGAAGCCAAACTGCGTGTTCAACTTGAATTCAGCCACATCGGCAATATGGGCATAGCCATGCGTGATTCCGTCAACAGGGACAATGGTATCCATCCTAATGGGGGTGCTGACTCCATCGGCATTGGTATAATCCCATGTGCCTTGGGCATCATAATAGTTGCGACTGTGGATGTTCACCACGGCATCCTTAAAAAGGTGATATTGGTTCAGCGTGTCGGCCAACAGGTCACCATTCACAGGCTCCAACTTCGACTCGGCGTTGATGTCTACGTCGTGCATATAAGGGAACACAGCAGCATCAGCCACGCGAATGATTTTCACGTCGTGGGCATGGATGACATAGTTGGTCATATCGTATTCCGCACTCATGCTATAGAACTGCAAAGAATCTTGCTCAGGAACGAGCGAAATGAACTTGGAGGCATTATTGTGCACGGCCAGCAACTCCTCATGTGTTGTTGCAGTGGCATAGTCACCGAAACTTTCCACCGGATTATATAGATGCAAACTATTGGAGGCCATATCCCATTCGGCTTCTTTCAAGGAACAGATGTATTGGTTCATCGGGAAGTCGAGGTTACTGGTCTGGTCGAGATAGTCGTATTTCACCTTTTGTGCATCGAAGTCGACATTGGCTCGGTAGTTGGTCGCTGCAAAAGCGATGTTCGTTGTGTCGGCAGAATACAGCAGGAATTGGGCAGAGTCGGCCACAAATGTCCTGGAGTCCAAGGCAAAATGATCGGAATCGAATTCCGTTAGGCCAAAGCGCATCTTACCGTCAGCCGAATAGCCGTCGGGCGAGAGTACCGTCTTACCCGAGAAATAGGTGTCGCCATACATGCAGATAGGTTTGTCAAAGGTCTCAGTGGTCAATTCCGGAATGCGAATATCCCATTTCAACTTAAGTGCATCGGCCGAGGCCATAGGAAATCCCGTGCCGTCCTCGCGTGGCACCATCTTGAACTGGTTCGTGATAGCGGTGACCGAGTCCAAATAAAACATGAACTGGTCGGAATTGAACGCGGCAGTCTGGTAGTCAAGTTTGCCCTCGCCGAAAAAACCGCTTCCCGAAAGGAAGACCTTGTTGTGGAATCGGCCCAAGTCGCCATACAAGGGATAAGATGCTGTTTCATCCTCCCCTATCTGATGGATAAAGCCCAAAGAGAAATCTTCCATCACAACAAGCGGCTGCTCAATGTTGGGCATAATGCCACCCGAGACCAGTTCGCCATCAAAACGCACCTTTTTCATCGAGAGGTCGTTCAGGCTGTCCACAACAAAGGGATACACACTGTAATAGAACTTGCCGTCAAGATCCTCGGCAGTCATCACCGAGTCGACGCTACCGGGATGGAACACACCACCGTTGATTTTCCTGTAGAACTTGAAGCCTTCGGCTTCGCTGTGGAAGATAGGATAGGCTGGCGTTTCATAACGGCTTGATTTGTTGTCGCCGTGGTCGATATCCAAACGACCCTTCAATTTCTCCAAGGTGCCATCAACTGGGATAACATGGTTGTTATAACGCGCATAGAAACGCAAGGAGTCGACCTTTTCCATTTTGATGGAAAAGTCTTCATAATTAAACTCGCTGTCTTTGGTGAAAAGTTCGAACATTCCTGCCAAGATGCCACCGGAGAACTTGAAATTCTGGTGCTTCGTGAAAGTAATACGACCCAAGTCGGGAACAATGACCACGCGTTTGCGGTCACTTAAAGATATGGCTGAGCCTTCAAAACCATCAATCTGGCTCGTGATGCCATATACTAGTAAGTCGTTGGTGGTCAAGTCGAGACGTAGATTTGGCTGACGGTTTGTGGTGAGCGTGTGCAACTTAATGACATCGTAGTCGATGGTCTCACGATAGGAGTCTACCACATCGAAGAAACGCGGCAAGGCTGTTGCCCATTTCGTTTCGGGATCATACTCCACATAACCCTCGGCTCGTAGCTTGAGCATCAGTGCAATGACCTGCTCGATAGGATAGCCGAGATAAGAAGCCAAGTCGCCCACAGCAAACTTCACCTGCCGGTCCACATTGTCGAAGCCTTGCAAGAACTTTTCGATACGTATCATGGGATGCGAACTGTCGAGACCTTGCAGGCGTTTGAAATCATCGTGGCGGAAGTAGTTCACCGACACCACATCGCCTTCGCTTACCGGGTTGACGCCTTCCATCCTCCTGAAATCCACCTGATTGCCATCGATGTCCCAATACATGGCCTCGAGGAAGATGTCAACACCATGGTAATAATCATGGAAAGGCCCGTCGCCGAAGTCCTTTTCGGAACGAAAAGCCATCATCTTGCGAGTCTTGTTGTCGTAACGAAATCCTATGCCGTTGTGATAAAGGGAATCCATTTCTGTTCCTACCGTGTCCATCAAATAAACACGCAGGGCGACGTTGTCCGACACCAGAAGCTCATCCATCGACATGAGGAAGCGTGGCGCTTGCACCCTCACGACTTCCCTACCTCCTTGACGGAAATGGAAAACCGCCTTTTTGCTAACACCTCCAAACACATCCACTTGGTTGCCCATCATGCCGATGCCACCTTCAAAGTCGATGTTTTGCATCAGGTTGGAGATGGCATAATCGGAACGATACGATTTCACTCGCGGAAACATCGTTTTTTCGTTGGGCGTATTCACGAAAACCTTGTCTTCAAAGCAACAGAGGATATCTTGATGGAAATGCGTGCGTTCATGGAAAATGGCCGAGTCAATGGTATATTCCGAGCGGCTAAGGTCGAGCTCGTAGAAGTCGGGCAAGGTGACATAGACTTTTTCTGCAGGAATGTTGAAGCGCGACCAGTCGGCGCTACCTCCCATACCTTCCCAGCGGTTGCCGTCAAGATAATACACACCTTTGGTGTTCTTCAGCAGCGACTCATCCTTTTGCGACACCAAGGCCAAGGTGCCGTCGATGCTCAGTTCGAACTGCTCCTTTGAAGGGAAACTCCATAGTGCATCTCGGAGTGTCCATTGGGAGTTGCCTTTGGCAGACAGGACTTTGTCGACAAAGATGCTATGGCATGAGGCAAAGTATTTGTCCACGCCGTTCAACGACTTCTGTGTCTTGGCGTCAGTAAAGCAGAGCCAATTGTTTACATCCGTGTGGGTCAGTCCTGCGGTAGGAATCTTTTGCACTACTTCAATGTAATTGAAGATGTTGGTGTAGGCCTTTCCACCCGTTCGGGCATGCAGGAGTTCGCAAAGCCGCATGATCATTTCGGCCTCCTGATTGTCGTAGTAGCTGTCCCATACCCCTTTGAATGACTGCATGATGGCAGCCGCATCTTCTCGATCCTGTTTCGCAGTGGAAGAGTTCAAATACGACGAAAGCTTGTCATAAAAAGCGTTCTTTTCTGTTGGAAAAAAGGCCTGAGCAAACGATGGGACAGCGCTCACGAAAAGCGCAAAAACAACAATCAAGATTCCTTTCTTCATCAAATTATCAATTGTAAATTGTAAATTATCAATTACTTAACAAACTCAGCAGCCACCCAGTTGTTGCGGCTCAGGTGACGGCAATAGTGCAAACCGAGACGTTCCGCCTCAGCCTTGATGCTGTCCAAATCCTCCGTGTAGAAGCCACTGAAGAAGATATGGGCATTCTCACGCATGGCATCCACATAATAATGCATATCGCGCAAAAGGATGTTGCGGTTGATGTTGGCCAGCACCACATCATATTGTCCATGGATGGCTAAAGCATCGCCAAGCACGATTTCGATGTCAGAAACGCCATTCAACTCGCAGTTAGTGAAGGCGTTGCGATAGGCCCACTCATCGTTGTCGATGGCCACGGTGCGGGCTGCGCCAAGTTTCTTGGCTAGGATGGCCAATACCGCTGTGCCACTGCCCATGTCGAGCACCTCTTTCCCTTTGAAATCGGTTTCCAGCATCAGTTGGATGATCTGGGCAGTCGTCTCGTGGTTGGCCGTGCCAAACGACATCTTGGGCTCAATGACAAGGTCGAACTCAAAACTTGGGTCGGGTTCATGGAAAGGCGCCCTCACCCGACAACGTTCGTTGACCACAACTGGCTGGTAGGAAGCCTCCCACAGTTCGTTCCAGTCCTTGTCGGGCATTTCCTCCACATTCAACAGACGGATGTCTGTGAAGGACGGCTCCATCAAGAGGTTTTCCACAGCCAAATCATCACGGCAATCTTCAGAGCAATAGGCTTTCAGGCATCGATCTTCGTCCATAAACGAGTCGAAGCCTATTTCGGCCAACATGGTCACCAGCATATCATGCTGAATGTCAGAGCCAGGTGCAGTAAAGGTGTATTCAAACGTCTTCATTCTTCGCCGATATGTGAGGCTTGGTCGCAGATAGAGACAAAGTCCTCAGCCTTCAATGAAGCGCCGCCTATGAGGCCGCCGTCGACATCGGGTTGTGAGAACAGCTCGGTCGCATTTTTGGCATTGCAGCTGCCACCATAGAGGATGCGAATGTCGTCAGCCGTGGCTTCATCATAGTGTTCCTTAATCAACGAACGAATGTAGGCATGCATCTCCTGTGCCTGCTCTGGTGTGGCGGTCTTGCCTGTACCGATAGCCCAAACAGGTTCGTAGGCGATGATGGCATCGTAGATGGCATCGCCGTCCAAGTGGAACAGACCTTTCTCCAGTTGTTCCTTGACAACTTCGAAATGGCGGCCTGCTTCGCGCTCTTCGAGCACCTCACCCACACAATAAATGGGCGACATGTTATTCTCAATCAGTCGGTTGATCTTCTCGGCAAGGACTTCATTGGTCTCACCAAAGTATTTCCTTCTCTCGCTGTGACCCACGATACAGTAGTCCACATCGATGGATTTCAGCATCTTGGCCGAAACCTCGCCTGTGTAGGCACCTTTGTCGTAGGCACTACAATTCTGTGCACCCACGTTGAAACGCTGTTCATCGAATTCAAAGTCGGTCAGCAGTTCAAGATAAGGGAATGGCGGGCAGATGATGACTTCGCAGTTCAAGTCATCCATTTCGTCAAGGCGGTCAAGGATATCATCGACCAAGGTTTGAGCCTCATCAAATGTGAGGTTCATTTTCCAGTTTCCGGCTACGATTTTGCTTCTCATAATTATTTTGATTTAAAGATTTAAGATTGACTACGTCGAATGCTTTGCATTTCAATGATTTAAAGATTCAAAATTTAAAAATTCAAAGATTATAATTCTAATTGCATGAGATTATCTCATGCACATTTAAAATGCCAAAATTACGAATTTTTCGGTTACTAACTGATTTTTTCTACCTTTGCAAAACAATTCACAAATAGATATTGACATGAAGAAGGCTTTTCTCTTTGTTATTCTGGCTTTTGTAAGCGTATTTTGCTTTGCCCAAGAAGAACTCCCTACGGTTGTCCCCGACCGTCCAGGCTATACTTGGGGTACTGATGTGACACCACACCAAAAAATTATTTGGGACCATGGCTTCGGCTTCGAAAAAACACCCGAAGGAGCCAGCACACTGACACTCAGTAGCAGCATCTTGCGTTTCGGTCTCTTCGAAAACATGGAGCTGCGCGTTGGCACCGATTTCATGATGTACAACGATGGCAATGCCAAAGAGCCCACTTTCGGTTTTAGTCCACTCGCCATAGGGACAAAGCTGAAGGTTTATGAAGGTTCGGGCATCCTGCCTTCCGTCGGGCTGTTGGCCGAAGTGAAATCCCCTCATGTTGGATCAAAAGACTTGCTTCCCTCCCATCTTGCTCCATCGATGTACCTGATCTTCGAGAATCCCGTGACTGAGTGGTTTGGAATATGCTATAATGTAGGTGAAGAATGGGACGGTGAGTCTGCCAAGCCCACCACTTTTCTCGGTTTGAGCCTTAATTTCAGCTTCAACGACCAATTGGGTGCTTTTATCGAATCCTATAACTATTTGAATTCCGTGGAAGGAGACAAGTACATGAGCGAAATCGGCCTCACTTGGCTAGTGTCACGCCGTGTGCAGCTTGACATAGAAGGTGATTTCGACCTACAAAACCTGGGCAAATATTACGCCGTGGGCTGCGGTGTGGCTTGGATGATCAACTAATCTTATTTCACCCTAACCTTTCGGCCTTTCCACAATTTGGTGTTTTTCTTGAATTTGTTGAGCTTGCACAAGATGGAGACCGTGGTATAGTTTTCCACAGCAATGGAGGCTAAGGTATCCCCTTTCTTCACCACATAGTACTTCTTCCTCTCCCTGAGCCTAGGATAAACCGCCTCAACAATATTCACGGTAAACTTCTCATCCATGTCATCGTGGGCCACTTCCAGCAAGTCATTAGACATGGAGTAGGATCTGTTGACGGGTCTTCCTTTTTGCTTCAAAGAATGGGAAAACAGCCAGTCGTAAGTCTGCTTGAGATAGAAGACGCGGGCCAGACGGGAATGATTCACCCCTTCAAGACGGTCATAGAGCAATCGGGTGGTGTCGCCGCATGAGCGGATGGAGTCGACCACGCGGTCGGAACAGCTCACAGGCACAGCATTATCGGCCGTACCATGGATAATCCAAAGCGGCAAGGTGGATAGGTTGCACAACTCTTTGTCGGATGCCCCGCCACACATCGCCATGGCGGCTGCCACACGGTCGGGATACTGATTCGCGACATCCAA
>CACXXW010000066.1 GCA_902771635.1 uncultured Bacteroidia bacterium
ATGAAAACGCTTTCATCTAACTGCTTTTTATCGCTTTTATGCGTCTTATTGTCAGTGATTTACATTATATCTCACCAACCATTTTTGTCTATTATACCTTTTATTGTGGCAAGTCGCTTTTGAAAAGGAAGAACTCCTGTCATCTTTTTTAATGTCTTGTCATCCTTATGGGGTTCGGGTTTAGTCTTTGCGACGGTAAAAGTAGACATTGAAATCATTCCCAATTCTCGGATTTTTCAAATAGAGCCTGTCATAGTTGAATTGAGAGATTAGTTCGTAATTATTAAGGATAAAATAAGCATCAGAATCATAGATTTTCAATTCGGAACATACCATAATCCATTTTGGCAAAAACATGGGTTTAGAGTTTTCTTCTTTCATCAAAGTCGGCAAATCATAGGCCACGGAAACCCTATTGCATTGGAGAAGTTTTTCATGTTCCATCATACTGTATCCATGCCAAAACAAGTTATAATTGAAGATGGAATCCCGTTCTGATACAGGGATGTTTTCAATACAATGATGGAAACTCTCATAGATGGCCACCTCTTTTTCTTTGCGCAAAAGAAGGTCGTTTACAAAATGGAAAACAGAAATGCTACCAAGAAAAGCAACGCAACCCATTGCAATTATTCCGAATGTAAGTTTTGCTTTTTTGAACTCTTTTAAGTCTAAGGTCATCATACTGACAACACACAAAGGCAACAAGGCGATAAGATAAAAAGAATTGCATAACCTGCCAAAGGTTCCTACAAACAGCAATAAAGAGATAAGAAATGGGATCAAAATATCCTTTTGTTTACGCAAGCCAAGCATGTTTATTATCAAGAAGGAAAGAATAAACAATGCGTATGGTAACCAATGAAACAATTTCATATGTTGTTGAATTCCAATATATTCCAAGTTGGAAAGCAACATGGCATAAACCATTTCATAAACCCCATGCCAGCCTGCCCTAATGTAGAAATAAAGTACGCAAGGAAAAGCTATGACAAGCCAACCGCAAAGGAAACATAAAATACTTGAAAACAGTTGTTTGAAATCCTTTTTTACCAAGTATTGTATCCAAAGATAGGCTATGAAACCTAAAAACGCGCATGCATTGTTGATTTGGATAAAACTAATGACCCCGAAACAAAGGCCTATGAGAAGCATCTGCAACGGGCGGATTCCCGATCTTGTCTTGTAGGCGCGATAATAAACCAACAAAGGATAAGAAATAAAAGGCAAACACCATTCTTGGGTTTGGTCTCCTGCTCCATAGAAACACAAGAGCATAACCAAAGCAATACATAGAGAAATCACCCTTTCTTTTTCCGTGCGGTATAAGGCCAACATCTTGTCCCAGATAAAAAGCGTCACCATTAATGAAACAACTTGCATCAACATAATGGCAAAATCGCCTCCGAGCCAAAGGCCAAGTGCGTGAATGAAATAGAGCAGGCAGCCCTTGTTGTCGAAATAGTCGATATATAGGGTTTTACCTTTAAGGACAGCCCTACCCATTTGCTTGAAAATGGATGGATCGGCACCTTCGAAGAGATAAAGAAACGACGTAGCACGCGAAAACAAAGTCACAAAAACAAAAGACACCAAAAGCAACAGCAAAGGATAATACTTGCTATTGATGATGTTGGCAATGCGGCTTTGTTCTTTCATGGCAAATCATAATATGGTCTTGAAAATCAACTTGATATCACCGAAAAAGCTCCAGTTGTCCAAATAATCCAAGTTGATTTTCACTTTGTCAGGCCAAATGACATTGTCGTTATAAGCCTTTGGATCAGTTTGTTGGGCGAGCAGTTCTTCCTCGTCACGGTACTTGATACTTGCTGGGCCGGTAATGCCTGGGCGGAGTTGGAGAATGCGACGGTCATCACCTTTCAGCTGGTCGGCATAGCCGGGCACATCGGGGCGTGGACCAACAAAGCTCATTTGTCCGATAAAAACATTGACCAACTCGGTAAGGCAATCCACTTTGCTGTGGCGTAGCCAATGGCCCATGCGCGTGATGCGAGGGTCGTCGGCTGTGGTGACCGTATCACCTTCCGATTGATGATGCATGGTTCTGAACTTGCAGATTCTGAATGGCTTGCCGTCCTTTCCAATGCGTTTTTGCATAAAGAACATAGGCCCTTTTGAGTCAATTTTGATGAGAATGCCGATGACCAGCAAAGGCAGAAACAGCACAATAAGTCCAATTAGTGCCACAAAGCGATCGAAGCACCACTTGAAGAAGAACCCTATTTTGTGTTTATTTTTCTCCACGCTGCATGGCCTCCATGTTGAGAATTGCCTTAACGCGCTGCAAAGGTATGATTTTTCTGAATGGGTACAACATTTTGACTGCCAACTTCATCCACCAACGGTAATGAACCTCCAATTGGCAATAGGCTTTACGAAAGTTGAAGTTTTGAATGAGATATTCTTGGATCTGCGAGTGTTCGGTGATGGTTCGGGCACTGTCGCTCACATATTTAAATTGCTGTTTTTCAAGATAATACTGGTTTAAGTACTGATATAAACCGTAATAGGGATAGTAGCTTCCTTTCTTGTATTTTGAAAGGATGCCTGTCACACCATATTCGCAGCATTGATCCCATAAAGTCACGGTGCAGAACCCAACCATTTGTTGTGTCTCCTTGTCGAAAATGCCCCAATAGTCAAAGTGTTGTTTTTGACATTGGTCCAAGTATTCCATGAAGACCTTTTGGTTCATTTCTCTATCGTGAACGGCATAATCGGCATAGGTTTCTTGAATAATTTGATAACCGTTTTCCTTTAAAGTGTCAAAAGGAATAAGTCGGTATTCAAAACTATTGAATGCATGACGGATCTTGTTGCGCACTCTCGACGGCAAGTTTTCCAAGCCTTCAAATTGGTCTTTGATGACATACCAAAAAGAGGTTTCTTCTTGACAGTCAAACTCGTAGGTGTTTCTGACCAGCAAACCGCCTTGCTGCAAAAGAGCTTTCCATTCCTTTTCTTCCAATCGGGTTTCGCAATGAGGTGCTCCTTCAAACCGCCAGGCCTTTCGATATAGGGCATATCCGTTCATCACAGGCGTTTCTTTACGGCGTGGAAGGCATAACTAACAAAACAGCCGATGGCTTTGAATAGAGACAGTTTTTCCTGTTTCCGATACACTCTCCACAAATCGGAAGCAGCCTTCAACTTGTTGGAACTGGCCGAATGCTGGCGGATACGATAGGAAGTCAAACAAGAATCGATTCCGTAGGCAATGAAGCCTTTTTTCAGGATGTTGAGCCAGGTGGCTGAGTCTTCACTGGTACGAAAGTTGGGCACAATGACTTCTTTGATGATTGTGGTATCAATCATTACGGTGGAACAGCCAATGATGGTATTGTGCATGTAAGCGTCATGGTCAAGATTGCCTATGGCCTTGACTCTTTTTTCCAAAGGATAGCCTTTTTCGTCCACACAATCGTAGCTTGAGTAACTGAAGCCAATATTTCTTTCCATCATGAATTGCAACTGCTGTTCCAGTTTTTCAGGATGCCAAAGGTCGTCGGAATCCAGAAAAGCCAAAAAACGGCCTTTGGCCATTTTAATACATTGGTTACGCGTGTCAGCGATGCCTGAATGCTTGGGCTTGACATAAAATTGAATCCGATCGTCTTGATTTTGGTGACTTTTAACAATATCAGCCGTTTTGTCGGTTGAAGCATCGTCAACGATGAGAAGTTCCCAATGGGTATAGGTTTGCCGTTGCACCGATTCTATCGTGTAAGCGATAAACTTCTCCATGTTGTAGCATGGCATAATGACCGATACAAGCGGCTGATTTTCCACGGGATGCAGTTTTATTTTAATCCTTCAATCCAAACTTTGATCTGTTGCTCATCCTTGAGCTTGCACACGAGGAGTGAATGGTCGCGATAAGTCACCAAATAGTCTTCCAAACCTTCCACTATGGCTTCGGTGCCTTCCTCTATATTAATAATGGTATTCCGATTGTCGACTGAGACCACCTTGCCACGTTTGGCATTGCCGTTGTCGTCTTTTTTGGCGTGAGTAAACAGCGAACCCCAGGTACCGATGTCGCTCCATCCAAAGTCGGCAGGGATGGTGAAGGTATTGGGTGACTTTTCCATCACCCCGTAGTCGATACTAATGTTGGGACAATCCACAAAGTGGTCGTTGATGAAATCCTGTTCCTCGGGTGTGCCGAAGTTGTAGATACCCTTTTCAAAGACCTCAACCATCTCGGGCAGATATTGCTTGAACGCCTGCATAATGCCGTCCAAAGTCCAGAGGAAGATGCCGCTGTTCCAGAAGAAATTGCCTTCGGCCACGAACTTCACGGCCGTATCGTAATCGGGTTTTTCCTTGAACATTTCGACCTTTACTACTTCAGACAATGTGTTTTGTTTAGGCACTTGGATGTAGCCATAACCCGTTTCTGGTCGACTCGGCTTGATACCAATGGTCATCAAGGCATTTTTGTTTTTCGCCAAGAAGTCAAATCCTAATCGAATAATGCGCTGAAATTCCATTTCATTAGTTACCAAATGGTCGGCGGGTGTGACGACAATATTGGCATCTTGGCAGCGACTTTGGATATGGTAGGCTGCATAGGCAATGCAAGGAGCCGTGTTGCGTCGCGCAGGCTCACAAAGCACTTGATCGGGACGGAGCATAGGTAAATGCTCCAAAACGAGTTGCTTGTAAGCCTTGTTGGTGACCACAAGGAAGTTCTCATCGGGGATAACTGGGCTGAATCGCTCGTAAGTGCTACGGATAAAGCTCTTTCCTGTGCCTAAGATATCGAGGAATTGCTTCGGATAATTGTCCTTGCTGAGGGGCCAAAAACGGCTACCGATGCCGCCTGCCATAATGATGCAATAGTTGTTCATTAGTGTTTAATTGTCTTTGAGAAACATTTTTCCTTTTTCGCTCAGATAGGGTTTTAGGTCGGATAACGCAATCTTACACAAAGGCATTCCTGCGGCAAAAGCGGCGATTTCGTAAGGTTGGTAACAAAACACAACACTGTCGGTCTCTATCCAAGGCTCATTCTCAGGCAGCGTGGTTATATCTTCGTGCTCAAAGTAGAAATCATCTTCTACATATTTTGAAAAATATTGGTTTTCAATATTTTCTGCAATAATCTTAATGAGTTGTTCTGGATCTTCGAACAGGTCGTAGCCAACAATGCTACCATCTATCTTGCTGAAAGTCGTTCCGTTGTACCAAGGCATTTCATGGGCTCCGCCCGAATAAAGGAATCCTTCGGTGGTATAGGTGACATATTCATCAGTTTGTTCCGACAAGCTGAAGTTTTCTTCATAGTTCGACCTGGGTTCGCTACCGTCTTCTTCAAAGAAATTGTCTTTCATTGTCTCAAGATAGCTGACATGGTCTTCTGTCTCATCAGAAAGCATCCAATGAAGGATGTTTTGGCGCAAGGTTTTGTTGTTGGTGACAGGCAAATCGAGGCTGACGTTGAAATAGGAATACCCATCGCCATACTCACTTTCAATGAACAAGCTGTCATTCAAAGTATATGGTTCAACGTCTACTTCATTTGACTCTTTTGTGTTACAACCAGCAATGACCAATAGAAGCATTGTGATGGAGAAGAATAGCCTTTTCATAATGACTAATATTATTATGGTTTAACGAGGCAAAGATAGTCCTTTTTCATAGAACGCCAAAATTGTTGGATTATTTCGCCCAACGATAGAGGATTTCGACGGGATGGACGGCATGAACTCCTGTGCCGTCAAGGATTTGCTGACGGCAGGAAGTGCCAGGAGCTGAAACTATCACAGGTGTGATGTTTGTGTTGTTTTCGATGGCTTTTCTAATGGTCGGGAAAAGTACCATCTCACCAATGGCCAACGAAGTCTTGTAATGCTCTTTCTCGTAACCGAATGAACCTGCCATACCGCAACAACCGCTTGGGATGACATGTACTTTGGCACCTGAGAGCAATTTGAAAGCTTGTACTGTCTTCTCCGTTCCCACCAAGGCTTTCTGGTGGCAATGGCCATGGAGCCAGATTTCAACAGCATCGGTTTTGAAATCATCTGAAGAAATACGACCTGCTGCAACTTCACGCATGATAAACTCATCGAAAAGCAAAGCATTTCGACCCAGTTGTTGGGCTTGGGAGCGAAGTTCGGCAGGCACCAAATCGGGATATTCATCACGGAAGCTGAGGATGCATGAAGGTTCAATTCCGACCAAAGGTGTTTCTTCTGAAATCTTGTCTTTCAGCAGATTGACATTTTTCAAGGCAAACTTTTTGGCCAATTTCAGGTTGCCTTTCGAGAGGGCGGCGCGACCGCTTTCCACATGTTTTGGGATTTCCACTTTATAGCCTAATTGCAGAAGCAATTTGGCGAAAGTCAAACCAAGCTCCGCTTCCTGGAAGTTAGTGAATTCGTCGGCAAATAGAAAAACTTTACCTTTTGTGGCATTGCCATGCTGTTTGCGGCATTCCCGTTGCACCGCTTTTCGCATGGTGACTCGACTAAGGGTTGGGATGTCTCTTTCGGTCGCAAACTTGATGATGTGCTTGATGATGTCGGAAGAGAGTTTCCATGAGGCAAACAAATTGTATAGCGGCCAAACGATATGTCCAAATTGTTCCACTGTGGCCATTCTCGACACAGCAAAGGAACGCAAAGACATACCGTCAACATCGTGTTTCTGTTGCAGGATTTCAGAACGCAGACGGGTCATATCGACATTGCTGGGACACTCGCTGCGGCAACCTTTGCAGGCCAAGCAGCTGTCTAAAACCTCGGCCAGTTCCTTTGATTTTAGAATGCTTTTCATTGTCGCAAACTGTGTCTCGTAGTTCGAGGCTGTGTTCTTTTCAAATTGCGGGACGCAATTTGTGACAGTGAATGCCTCGCTCTCCCACCCTCTTGTCAGGATTTCACGGAGCACATTGGCACGCGCACGTGTAGCCTTGGTCTCATCGCCGCTCACCTTGAAGGCTGGACATAGCGTGCCACCAATCAAATTCGACTTGCGACAATCGCCGGCACCATTGCATTGCTCGATGCTGCACATCAAGGCATGAAGCTGGTTTTTGGCACCGGTAGCGCCTTCCACCTTGCATTCATCGAAAGCAGCCTTCCAGTTATAATAAGTTTTGCAGGTCCTTGAGCCCGTCGAAAGGCCGTCCTTTCCACAGAGTTCCTTCTCGATAGCATATTGCTGTCCAACATCAAAGCGCAACATACTGTCCATGGGTAATGTGTCAACAATCTTGTGCAGGTTGAAGACTTGCATCGGATCCCAACACTTTTTCAGGTCTTGCATCAAGGCATAGACTTGGTCGCCATAAAGCAATTGGATGAACTCACCCCTCAATCGCCCATCTCCATGTTCGCCGCTGAGCGAGCCTTTGTATTTCTTGACCAATAAGGCCGTTTCGTAAGCCACTTCACGAAACTTGCGTTTGCCTTCTGCTTCCTTAATGTTGATGATAGGCCGCAGATGCAACTCGCCCGTACTGATATGGGCATGATAGACGCAGCTTAAGCCCAGTTTTTCCAACATTTGGGCAAAGTCCGCCATGTAAGCGGGCAGTTTCTCGGGTGCCACAGCTGTGTCTTCGATGACTCCGATAGGTTTGGCATCGCCTTTCATGCCGGTGAGCAGACCCAAGCCCGCCTTGCGCAGACTCCATACCTTGCTGATTTCTGAACCGTAAACTCTTGAACAGGCGTAAACCAAGTGCTCCTCGTTTTCGATTAATGCCTTTTCAAGTTGGTCAGCTATAGCATCAATTTCTTCGCGGGTTTCGCCTCGCAATTCGATGATAAGGATGGCGGCAGGGTCGCCTTGGACGAAAAAGCGGTTTTTCTGTTGCTCGACATTCTGTTTGCTGAGTTCCAGGATGTTACGGTCCATCAATTCCACGGCAGATGGATTGAATTTCAAGGCGACAAGGTTACCTAAAAAACTCTTTTGCAGAGTGTCACAATGAGCGCAGACCACCATTTTCTCCTTTGGTGGCAAAGGGTCGAGGTCAACTTTGATTTCCGTAATGAAAGCCAAGGTGCCTTCGCTACCAGCCAGTACTTTGCAAAGGTTGATGGTTCGTTCTTCAAGTGGTTTGGCCGTATTGTGTAGGTCTTCAATGACTTCATCGATGGCGTAACCACAAGAACGACGGCGCAGGCTCTTGTCGGGATAGTTTTCTTCTATCAGATGAACTGTGTTTTCATCCAAGGCCCAACGGATGAGTTGAGCGTAGATGTTTTGGATGACAGTATTATGGTCGGTTTCCCAAAAACGGTTGCCAAAACGCTCTTCCAGTTCTTTGATCGTATAGGTTTTGAACACTTCAACACTGCCATCGCAGAGCACACCGCAAGCTTCCAACACATGATGACGTGTGCTGCCGTAAACCAAGGAATGTGAACCACAAGAGTTATTGCCAAACATGCCGCCGATACAACAACGGTTACTAGTAGAGGTTTCAGGACTGAAGAAAAGTCCGTATGGCTCTAAAGCAAGGTTCAGCTCATCAAGCACGACTCCAGGTTGCACCCTTGCCCAGCGTTCTTCCTTATTGATTTCCAGTATCTTCTTGAAATGCTTACTGATGTCGACCACAATGCCGCTACCCACCACTTGACCTGCTATGGAAGTACCGCCTGCCCTTGGGATAAGGTGTGTGTTGCGTTTGCGGGCTGTTTCAATCAGATAAACAATATCCTGCTCGTTTTCAGGGAATGATACACCTTGCGGTATTTCACGATAAGCGGAGGCATCGGTAGCGTAGGCGATGCGGTGCAAAGGGTCGGTGTAGATGGTATACATCTCTTCTTATTTGTCCAACTGGCTGAAAATGCTGTTGTTGCTCTTGAATTCGGGTACGATGACCTTCATTTGAGCCACAATCTTCATCGGGTCACAGGTTTCCAATGCTTCGTGAAGTTTATTGAACATAGCATCCACATCTGAAGCCTCATATTTTCTGACGATGGCGTGCATAATCTTCTCGTTGTCGGTCTTAATGGTGTTCTCTTCGTTGGCCAACACTTCTTCATAGAGTTTCTCACCGGGACGCAGACCTGTTTCAATGATTTCAATTTCTGGCCTATGGGCAAGTTTGCGCATTTTTTCGGCCAAATCCCAAATCTTGACTTTTTCGCCCATATCAAAGACGAAGATATCGCCGCCATCGCCGATGGAACCTGCCTCAAGCACGAGGCTACAAGCCTCAGGAATGGTCATGAAGAAACGGGTGATACGGCGGTCGGTGACAGTAATAGGACCTCCTTTTTCGATCTGTTTGCGGAACAACGGCACAACAGAGCCATTGCTACCCAATACATTACCAAAACGAGTGGTGATGAACTTGGTTTTACTTTGACGGCTTTGTGTGTAAATCTCAGCAATGCGCTTGGTAGCACCCATCACATTGGTTGGGTTAACGGCTTTGTCGGTAGAGATCATGACAAACTTTTCCACACCATATTCCATAGCCAAATCAGCCACAAGTTTGGTACCGAACACGTTGACAAACACAGCTTCGTAAGCGTTTTCTTCCATGAAAGGCACGTGTTTGTAGGCAGCGGCATGGAACACCACCTGCGGATGATACATTTCAAACACTTCCCGCATACGGATGGGGTCTTTCACGTTGGTGATGACAAAAGCCATCTTGTCGCGTTTGTTCTTGAAATCCTCCGTGTTGTTCATCTCAAACTGGAAATCATACATCGGCGACTCAGCTTGGTCGAGCATGATGAGCTTGGAAGGGTTGTAGTGCATCACCTGACGACAAATCTCGCTTCCGATGGATCCGGCAGCACCAGTGACAAGCACCACTTTTTCATTGATTTCGCGAATGACATTGCTCTTCCCCAAGATGATGGGCTTACGTCCCAAAAGATCCTCGATCTTGATATCCTGGATTTGGTCGGATTCCAACTTTCCATCCACCCATTTGTCGAATGCAGGAATGGATTTCACGATAAGGTTAAGAGCCATGCCCTGCTCGATGATTTCTTTTCGACGCGCTTCACTGATGCTAGGAATCGCCAAAATCAGTACGTCAATATCGAATTTTTCAATGAATTCTGGCGTCATGGCAACCTTGGGCGAGTAAATCTTAATTGTATTAATTTGAGTTCCAGCTCGCTTGGGGTCATCATCGACAAAAGCCTTGATTTTAAATTTTGACTTGGTATCTTGGCTTAAAGTACGCATCAGCACAGTGCCACCATCCCCCGCACCATAGATGAGTGTATTCATCTTATCTGGGGTATTTTTATAGACCTCATTGTATAATCGTCTGATGGTGAAGCGCATGAGTATCATCATGACCATAGTGATAAGGTAATGATAGATAATGGTAACATAACGAGGGTATAACTCTTTCGCTATTGGATGATATACGTTACTGAAAATCAGTTTACTAATGATTAATATGGATACTGCACTTGTGCAGGCATAAAACAGTTTTCTAATATCATTGAATCCAGAGTAGCGCAGCATTCCATCGTAGGTTCTGCTGATGAGGAAGGTTACAAGATAGACTACGGGAACCAACCAAATGCGGCTCCAGTCGAACGATGATGCCCCAAAATCCTTGAAGTACAACATGAAAAGAGCCACGATATAAGCAACGATGACAATTATCATGTCGACTGCCAAAATCCAATAACGAGGCAGCGTGTTGTTTTTGTGTTTACCGAATATAAAATTGCAAAAGCGTAAAATCAGTTTTCTCATTTGTTAAAGTTTTAACCTACAAAATTACAACTATTTTCAATATGGTTCAAAATATTTTTTCCATCAGATGCCATTTGCCCGTTGAAGGCAGGTTTGGGTCGGCACCTTGGCATTGGGCTACATAGGCCTCCCATTCGGCTTGTCGGGGCAAAGTGGCCAGTCGAGCCATATCGCGGTTCCAATCAAAATCATCTACCGTATCACAAATCATAAATACATGAGTATCATAACGATAAAGTTGCATATCAAGAATGCCGACTTCCCGTTGTCCAGCCACTACTTCGGGCCAAACATGAGCATGGATTTCGCAATATTTCTCAATGAGCTCAGGGTCATTGACAAGTTCTAATGTTTGACAGTAGCGTTTCATTTTTTCTCGGTTTTAGTAATGAATAGTCCGTAAATAACGATGACAACGAAGCAAATCAAGGGTAAAACAAAGCTCAAGTTCACGGAAGCGATACTTCCAAGTCCGCCACCATCGATGATACGAGC
>CACXXW010000067.1 GCA_902771635.1 uncultured Bacteroidia bacterium
AAATCACGAAAAACGATTCTCGTTTTGATAAATTCCCTATCTTAGCCGCCAAATCAACATAATTATGATGAAAGACTTTACCATCCAACCGTTGAAAGGTTACGGAGAAATACCTTTCGGAATGACCCTTGACGAAACGGTCAAGATGCTGAACATGCCTGACTTCTATGAGGAGTTGAGCGACATGGAAGAAACGGGCAACCGCTCCATTTATTACGAGTATGATTCCATCCAGACGAACATCTATTTCGAGGGTGTTACCAAATCGGTGGTAGCTTGCTTCGAGACTGAAAATGAAGTAGCTACACTGTACGGAAAGAAATTGTTTGAACTTAAGAAACTCGAAGTCATCCAATTGATGAAAGACAATGGTTTCAAGGAATTGGAGGAAGAAACCGAGGATGGCGAACTGCGCGTTTCTTTCGAGGATGCCATGATTGACTTCTTCTTTGATGGGGACAAGATGACAGCCGTCAGCTGGGGCGTCCTTGTGGATGAACAGGGAGACATTATTTAACAACAAAACCATCAAAACAAGGCTAAACTTTAGATTGTGGTGCGGTGCGGCAACCGTCTTGCCGCAGGAAAGCAGCCGGTTGGCGTGCTTTCCTTAACTGGGACAATTGTTTTGTGAGTTTTGAAAGTTTTGTGAAGAAAAAAAGATGAAAACCAAGTTACAGCAAAAATACGACGCTTTTGTAACCTATTTCGAGGAGCATATGCCTATCGCTGAGACGGAGTTGGAGTATAAAGACCCATACCAACTATTGGTAGCGGTCATCCTCTCGGCACAGTGTACTGACAAGCGCGTCAATATGACCACACCGGCTCTGTTCCAACGTTTCCCAACGGCGCAAGATATGGCTGAGTCGACGGTTGAGGAGATTTACACCTATATCAAGAGTATTTCCTATCCCAATAACAAAGCCAAGAACCTGTTGGGGATGGCACAAACCTTAATGAGCGACTTCAATGGTATAGTACCCAATAATCTGGATGACTTACAGAAACTGCCGGGCGTGGGACGCAAAACTGCTAATGTGATGATGGCCGTGGCCTTCGACCAGCCCGCAATGCCCGTCGATACGCATGTTTTCCGCGTTTCCAATCGCATCGGCTTGACCAAAAACTCGAAGAATGTGTTGGAAACGGAAAAGACCTTGGTGGCGCATCTGCCCAAACAAGTCATCTCAAAAGCTCACCATTGGCTTATCTTGCATGGGCGCTATGTATGCCTGGCACGCAAGCCCAAATGTGAGGAATGTGGCATCACAACAATTTGTGATTTTTATCAGAAGAAACAGAAAAAAGAGCAATAACTATGGAAGAGTATTCAGGGAAACCCAAGAAAAGGGGAATTGGAAAGAAAATTTTCACCATTTTAACTATCATCGTCGTACTGGCTGCGGCGAGTTTTGTCTTTTTCAAATTCTATTTTGTTTTCGGCAGTGGCGTGAAGGCAGGCGAACTCAACTTGTTCGTTTACAAAGGCTATGTCTTTAAGACCTACGAAGGCCGACTCATTCAAGCTGGGTATAACTCCAAAAACAATAACGCCACCATACAATCGAACGAATTCAACTTCTCGGTGAAGGATGAAAATGTGGCGAAGCAGTTGGAACGGTGCGCGGGCAAGTTTGTGGAACTGCACTACAAGGAATACCTTGGCACTTTGCCTTGGCGTGGCATGAGCAAGTATGTGGTCGACAGTGTTTATTCAGTCAGTACAATAAAAGAGTCTACAGAGTTGCCGATTGTAGCTCCATAAGCGGTTGTAACAGCTCAGTTGCTCCGCGAAACCTCCAGCTTCCCGATTTCCACCTCATTATTCTCGGAGATGATTTCAATCCAAGTATTGTCTTCGCTGAACCACTTGTATTGCGACCCGATGCGGAAGATGAAGGTCTTTTCTTCTTCAGTTGCTGCAATAGGTAGCACGAAACCACCGTTTTTGCCGCCAGCACCGCCGAAGGAGACAATCATCGGGAAGGTCTTCTCTGGATGCGGGTTGCGCACCTTGATGATGATGTAGTTGGAACGACGCACGGCCACATCAATCTTGTTGAATTCAAAGCGGCGAGCCTCACCAGCGGCAAGTGAAATGTAGTCGCTGTTCAGTTCATAGAGCTTGTTTTGTTCGATGATTTCGCCGATACGGGCAATCATCTCGGTGGGGTAGGTCTCCAAGCCAAGTTCCTCGGCTTTGGTGTAGGCTTCGATAGCCTTGTCGAAGGTGTTGGTCTTGAAGTTGGCATCACCCTCCTTGATGAAGGCGTTGTATTGTGTGCGCAAGGCAGCGATACGGTCGTTTTCTGCTTTTTCTGCGGCAGCAAGTTGAGCTGTGGCATTCGGGTCTTCGGGCTTGTATGCCAATGCTGTCTGATAGTGTGTGATGGCCTCGGCAAATTTTTCAGCGTTCATGGCACTGTTACCGGCGCTCATGGCATTGTTGAAATTGGCTTCCAACTCAGCCGCCTTTTGGGCGAAGATACCGTCGATTTCCTGTATCTTGGCAGTGGCAATCGCGTTGCCTGCATCAAAGTTCACGACTTCTTGGTATTTGACCTTTGCGTTGGCGTAATCCTCTTGGTTGAACAAAGCATCAGCTGCATCCAGCATAGTCTTGATGGTGGCCTGGCGTTCTGCTTCGGCGGCGGCCAAAGCGGCCTGACGGGCAGCTTCCTCTTCTGCCGCGATACGAGCAGCCTCAGCTTCGGCTGCCAGACGGGCGGCTTCTTCCTCTGCGGCGATACGCGCTGCCTCTTCTGCAGCCAAGCGTGCGGCTTCCTGTTCAGCAGCGATACGAGCAGCCTCTTGTTCTGCCGCTATACGGGCGGCTTCGGCCTCGGCGGCTAACCTTGCAGCTTCCGCTTCTGCGGCAAGTCTTGCAGCTTCTTGCTCTGCGGCGATACGAGCGGCCTCAGCCTCAGCAGCCAAGCGTGCAGCTTCTTGTTCGGCCGCAATTCTTGCAGCTTCTTCAGCATCCTGCTCAGCAATGAGCGGGTCGAGACGGGCTATCATGTCGGTGGCGTAGGCATCGCCTTTCACCACGGCCAAGGCACTTTGATATTGGGCTTTGGCTTCCTTGTAGGCTTTGTTTTCATAAAGTTGGTCGGCTACTGTGATGATACCGTTGTATTGGTCGGCAATGCTCTTGGCGCTCTGGTATTCATTGCGTTTGGCATTGGCTTCGATGTCGTCAGGGAACAGCTCAAGGGCTTGGTCGAGTTTGCCGATGGCAGCGTCGTAGTTTTTACGCAGACCTAACTGTCGGGCTTCCTCCATGAGGTTGTCGAACCGAGTGACCTTTTCAGTGTAGAGCTGTTTTTTCTGTCTGGCCTCGGCCAGTTTCTCCTTGGGTCGATGGCGGTTTCAAACTGCATGATGGCGGCATCGAAGTTGTCCTCGGCTAGCAAACTCTCACCTTGGCTCATGGCGGTGTCGAAGGCGTCTTGTTTGTCCTGACGCTCTTTCAAAATGGCACGCACGGCATCGGCCTGACCTCCAACGTATTTGTCGTTAGGGAAGACCTTCAAAGCGGCTTCGTATTCGGAAAGGGCTTCCTCATATTTCTGTTGTCCGTAATATTGGTCGCCAGCATCCAAATGGGCGTAGAACACCTCTTGGCGCGCCCCGTCTTCCTGGATTTTCTTCACGGTTTCATCAAGCTTCTTTTTGGCTGTGGGGTCGTTTGCCTTTTGCTTCAAAGCCATCTCGTAGTAGGTCTTCGCGCTGATGTAGTCCTTGGCGGTGAACTTGTCGTTGCCTTTCTTCATCAGCGAATCGTACGACTCGGCGTTTTGGGCTTGGACAAAATTGGTGCTCAATAGTAGCGAAGCACCAAACAATAGGGTAAATATTATGTGTTTTTTCATTATCAAAAGATTTATTGAATTTTAACGGAAGGTTATGTCTTTTATTGTTGGAACGACGAGGAATAATTTTAAGCATTAGTGTGTCATTTCCCACTCTCATTTTTCAGATTCTTCCGTCTTTGATAGTAATAGTGCGATCTGACATGGCGGCCAATGTCGGGTTGTGTGTGACGATGACAAAGGTTTGGTTCATTTCATCGCGGAGGCGGAAGAAAAGCTTGTGCAATTCTTCTGCCGATTTCGAGTCGAGGTTGCCCGAAGGCTCATCGGCCAGTACCACTGCGGGTTGGTTGATGAGAGCGCGTGCCACGGCGATGCGTTGTTGCTCGCCACCCGAAAGCTCGGAAGGCTTGTGGGTCTTTCTGCCGGTAAGATTCAGGTATTCAAGTAGTTTTTCGGCTCTCTCGGTGGCTTCTTTCTTGCCCATGCCGCCAATGTAGGCGGGAATGCAGATGTTCTCTAAGGCGGTGAACTCAGGCAGGAGGTGATGAAACTGGAACACGAAACCGATTTTCTGGTTGCGGAAGGCAGCCAACTGGGTGTCATTCAGTTTGCCGACCTCAGTGCCATCGATGATGAGTTGTCCGCGGTCGGCCTTGTCAAGTGTGCCGATGATGTGGAGCAGGGTGGACTTGCCTGCGCCGGAAGCACCAACGATACTCACAATTTCGCGTTTGGCGATATGGAGGTCGATGCCTTTGAGCACTTCGAGGCTGCCGTAGGATTTATGAATGCCTGTCGCTTGGATCATACATTGTCAATTTGGCTGCAAAAATACGAAATTTTGTGTATCTTTGCAGTCTTTGCAAAACGATATCGATTGTGAATTTCAAACTAGTCTCTGATTTTCAGCCTACTGGCGACCAGCCAGAAGCCATCAAGCAGTTGGTGGATGGCTTGAACCGTGGCGACCATGCACAGACATTGCTTGGCGTGACGGGTTCGGGCAAGACGTTCACCATTGCCAATGTGTTGGCTCAGGTGAATCGTCCCGCTTTGGTGTTGAGCCATAACAAGACTTTGGCAGCGCAGCTCTATGGCGAGTTCAAGCAGTTCTTCCCTGAGAACGCGGTGAATTATTTCGTTTCCTATTACGACTATTACCAGCCCGAGGCGTTCATTCCCGCCACCAATACCTATATTGAAAAGGATCTAGCCATCAACATGGACATCGACAAGATGCGTTTAGCGACGACTTCTGCCTTGCTTTCTGGTCGGCGTGATATTATCGTAGTTTCCTCTGTATCATGTCTTTATGGTATTGGCAATCCAGATGATTTCGGCAAGAATATCATCTATTTGGAGCGGGGAATGAAAATCAGCCGCGATGAGGTGGCCAAGGCTTTGGTTGGGGCATTGTATGTGCGCAACGAGATTGAGTTCACGCAGGGTAAATTTAGGGTAAAAGGTGAGACAATGGATGTGTTTCCCGCCTATGCCGATTATGCCTACCGCATCGTTTTTTGGGATGATGAAATCGACAGTTTGGAAATGCTTAATCCTGTGACAGGGAGAAAGATGGAGGAACTCTCTGAATTGACCATCTTCCCAGCCAACATTTTTGTGACCTCACAAAGTAAGTTGAACTCTGCTGTTGCGGAGATTCAAGATGATATGTTCAAGCAGGCCGAATATTTCCGCGAGATTGGGAAGAATTTGGAAGCCAAACGCTTGGAAGACCGTGTGAACTACGATATTGAGATGATGAAGGAGCTGGGTTATTGCTCAGGTATAGAAAACTACTCGCGTTATTTTGACGGACGCAGTCCAGGGACGAGGCCGTTCTGCCTGCTTGATTATTTCCCTGACGATTTCATCACCATCATTGACGAGAGCCATGTGACCATTCCACAGATTCGTGGCATGCATGGCGGCGACCGTTCGCGCAAGCAGACCTTGGTGGAATATGGCTTCCGTTTGCCGTCGGCATTGGATAATAGGCCTTTGCAGTTTGATGAGTTTGAGGCGCTTACGGGACAGACCATCTATGTCAGTGCCACACCCGCTGACTTTGAGTTGCAGCAAAGCGATGGTGTATATGTGGAGCAGCTAATTCGTCCCACAGGTTTGCTCGATCCTGTGATTGAAGTGCGCCCCAGTTTGAATCAAGTAGATGACCTCATTGATGAGATCCACAAAGTGACGGGGAAGAACCAGCGTGTGTTGGTCACCACCTTGACGAAACGCATGGCCGAGGAACTGAATACCTATCTCAACGGCTTGAAAATCAAGACACGGTACATTCACTCCGATGTGGACACCATGGAGCGTGTGGAGATCCTGCAAGGTCTGCGTATGGGCGATTTCGACGTCTTGGTGGGTGTGAACCTATTGCGTGAGGGTCTGGACCTGCCCGAAGTTAGCCTTGTGGCTATTCTTGATGCCGACAAGGAGGGTTTTCTTCGTTCGGAGCGTTCCTTGGTGCAGACCGCAGGCCGTGCTGCGCGTAATGCCGAGAGCAAGGTCATCATGTATGCTGATACGATTACCGACTCGATGCGCAAGACCATTGATGAAACCGCTCGCCGTCGTGCCAAGCAGATGGCCTACAACGAAGCTCACGGCATTGTGCCAAAGACCATTGTCAAAGCCATTGGCAATTCTTTGGGCACCTTGAAAGGCCAGCCTGCACCTGTGTCCTATTCGCAAACAGGTGATGCCACGATGGCGGCAGAAGGCCGAACTGAATATAGGTCGAAGGAGCAGATACAGAAAGCTATCCAGCAAGCCAAGAAGAATATGGAGAAGGCCGTCAAGGAGATGGACTTCCTTAGTGCGGCGAAGTTTAGGGATGAGATGATGGCGTTGCAGGAGAGGTTGAAAGAGCTTTGATTTTTAGGAAATATCCTATCTTTGCATTCAAAACATAGTCTATGCAAGACAATAACGATAAACATAACGGTGGCTTCATCAAAGACCTTATCTACAGCGTTCGTGGTGTCAAGGTGATGCTTGATGCAGACCTTGCTGCGATATATGGATACACTACCAAAGCTTTCAATCAGCAAGTAAAGAATAATATTGAAAAATTTGATGACGATTTTCGTTTCCAATTGACCAAAGGAGAGTATTATGAGATTTTAAGGTCAAAATTTTTGACCTCAAAAATGATACTAAATAATTCTATTTCAGATGATAGCGAAGTTGAAAAGGCTTTAAGGTCAAAAAACTTGACCTTAGAATTGGGTCAAGGAAAGTTCTCGAAATACCTCCCGTTTGTTTTCACGGAGCAAGGCGTTTATATGTTGATGACGGTTTTAAAAGGTGAACTTGCAACGCAACAAAGCAAAGCTTTGGTTCGAGCCTTCAAGGAAATTAAAGATTATATTGTTGATAATCGGAGTCTTGTCGGCAACAGGGAATTGCTCCAATTGTCAATGCAGACCACGCAAAACACGAAAGATATCGCCGAAATCAAAAAAGAAATGGTTACAAAAGCCGATTTGGTTCAGGTTATACAAGACTTTACTGATCCTCAGACTCGCCGTGAATACTTGATATTGAATGGCGAATCAGTGGAGGCGAATTTAGCGTATAGTAGCATTTACAAAACGGCAAAGAAAAGCGTCTTTGTGATTGACAATTATATCGGATTGAAAACACTAGTTTTGCTAAAAAATGTAAAACCGAGTGTAATGATAACCATTTTCAGTGATAATGTAGGCCGCGGATTGCATCTGAGTGACTATAATGATTTTTGTGGTCAATATCCAAAAATCAAAATTGGTTTTCGGAAAACCTGTGGAATATATCACGACCGATACATTGTGATTGATTATAATACAGACAAAGAAAAAATATACCATTGTGGTGCTTCCTCTAAGGATGCCGGCAATAAAGTGATGACAATCACGAAAGTTGCAGATTGTCAGATTTACCATCAGATTGTGGACACATTGTTGCAAAATCCTGTTTTATTATTGAAATAATGTCTGCCCAAACTCGAGCCATATTGCAACAGTATTGGGGCTATCCTAACTTCCGTCCCCTCCAGGAAGACATTGTGGACTCGGTGATGGCGGGGAAGGATACGCTTGCCTTACTGCCTACAGGTGGTGGAAAGAGCATTTGTTTTCAGGTGCCTGCCATGGCGATGGAGGGTTTATGCCTTGTCATCACGCCGCTCATCGCGCTGATGAAGGACCAAGTGGCACACCTCGTGGACAAAGGCATTCCAGCAGCTGCCATCTATTCAGGGATGCACCCCGATGCCTTGGAATTAGCTTATAATCAAGCGGCATACGGGAGGTTGAAGTTTCTGTATGTCTCGCCTGAGCGCCTGCAAACGGATGCCTTTATAGAGGCCTTGAAGCGGATGAAGGTTTGTCTGTTGGCCGTCGATGAGTCGCATTGCATCTCACAGTGGGGTTATGACTTCCGTCCTCCTTATTTGAAGATTGCCGATATCCGACCTTATATGCCAAAGACACCTGTTTTGGCCTTGACTGCCACTGCAACAGCCAAAGTAGTCGATGACATCCAATTTCGCCTCGGCTTCAAAGAAAAAAATGTCTTTCAAAGCAGTTTCGAGCGCAAGAATGTGACTTACAATGTTTATCATGAGGCCGACAAATACGGTGTGCTGCGCCGCAAATTGGAAGCTATGACAGAGGGCAGCGCCATTGTGTATGTACGCAACCGCAAACGCACACAGGTCATCTCGGATTGGCTCAACTCGGTGGGTATTAGTGCCACTTTCTATCATGCTGGATTGGATGCCAAGACTCGTGACGAGCGTCAAGATATATGGATGAAAGGTAAGGTGAAGGTTATTGCCGCTACTAATGCTTTCGGTATGGGCATCGACAAGCCTGATGTGCGTCTTGTTATCCACATGGATCTGCCCGACAGTATCGAGGCCTACTTTCAGGAGGCAGGTCGCGCAGGCCGTGACCTCAAGCCTTCTGAGGCTTTCTTGCTTGTTTCGCCTGCCGATGTTACTAAGTTGCAGGAGAATCTGACCCAGTCGTTTCCCGAATTGGATCGAATCAAGTTGATTTATAGTGCTTTGGGGAATTATTTCAATATTCCCATCGGGGCTGGGGAGATTGTTTCTTATCCTTTGGTGATGAGCGATTTTGCCAATCATTATGGTTTTTCCATTGTCGAGGTGTTCCACACTTTGAAAATCCTTGAAAAAGAAGGCTTTCTGTTGCTCTCCGACAGCTTTGACGAGCCTTCCAAGGTGATGATCAAGGCCTCGCGTGACGACATTTATGGCTTTCAGGTCAACAATCCGCAATACAGTGAACTGATTAAGTGTATGTTGCGTAGTTTGCCTGGCGTGCTTACCGATTTCGTGAAAATCAATGAGGAAGTTCTGGCCAAAAAGATCGGACTAGCTTCGGACAAAGTCGTTGAGCAGTTGAAAAAGCTGGAATCTTACCAGTTCCTTTCCTACGCTCCACGCAACGACAAACCACAAGTACTGTTTTTATCGGAGTTTGTTGATTCCAAGCATTTTGGTCTTTCAAAAGAGAACTATTACGACCGAAAAAAAGATGCCGAGCAGCGTGTGAAAGCAGTCGTCGACTTCGTGAACAACAATGAGGAGTGCCGTAGTGTGCAGTTGCTGCGTTATTTCAACGAGAAGACAAGGAAGAATTGTGGCCGTTGTGATGTGTGCTTAAAGCAAGGCCGACTCCAGGTTCCTTACGATTCGATTGAACAGCGTGTGCAGAGTGTGATGCGTGAGACAGGGCAGCCGATGAAAGACATCCTGTCACAATGCAGCGATTTTGAAACGTCGCAGGTATTGGATGCGATACGATTCCTCGTTGACAACGATGTTCTACAATATGAAAAGGATGGCTCGATAAAGAGGAAGGATGACAAAAAAAGCCGTCATTAAATGACGGCTTTTTTTTTGTTTTTGAAACGTTTCTTATTTCAGGATGTTTGCTGCGGGTTTGAACTTCACAACTTTCTTTGCAGCAATCTTGATGGTCTTGCCCGTTCTGGGGTTACGGCCTTGTCTGGCAGGGCGCTTGGTAACGGAGAGAGTGCCGAAGCCAACGAGGGCGATTTTGCCGTCCTTCTTCAGTTCAGCTTTAGTGACATCCATGATGGCATCGATAGCCTTTCTTGCATCGACCTTTGTCATGCCGGCATTTTCGGCAACAGCATTGATTAATTCTACTTTATTCATAATTAGTTAATAATTAGTGGTTAAACTTTAACCCGACAAAAGTAATGTATTTTTGTGAAATACAAGCGTTTTTTGAAAAAAATGTGCATTTTTTATCAAAAAAATCGAAAATTTGCCGAAATCGGGACTATTTTCCTCATTTCAAAGCGGTTTTCCAGTCGCCATCGAATTGTGTTCCTCTCAGAAAATCATCAATCGACATGGCTTTTTTCCCAGCTTGCTGCACCTGTTTCAGATGGATGAATCCATCCGATAGAGCAATTTTAAGGTATTTTTTGTTGTCGGTGACCACGCAGCCTGGGGCAACAACCGGGATACAGCTTTCGATTTCGGAGGAGTAGATTTTCAAGTCGATGATTTCGCCACTTTCGGATTGCAGTTGGGTATGAGCGGCAGGGTAGGGCGAAAGGCCACGGATATGATTGTAGACCGTCTTGCAGTCAAGGCTCCAGTCCACATTGCAAAATTCCTTTGAAATCTTGGGAGCAGGTTTTAAGGGTTGGTCTTCCGAGAGTTCTTCTTGTGGCAAGGCGCGGACGTCCCCTTTTTCGATTTTCTTGATGGTCTCAACAACTACCTTGTTGCCTAACAGCATCAGTTCATCGTGAAGCTCGCCGGCAGTCTCGTCGGGACGGATGCCGACTTTCTCACGCATGATGACGGCTCCCTTGTCGATTTCCTCGTTGAGGAAGAAGGTGGTGAGCCCCGTCTCAATCTCTCCATTGATGATGGCGAAGTTGATAGGCGCCGCACCACGGTATTGGGGCAGGAGTGAAGCATGGAGGTTGAAAGTGCCCAGTTCGGGCATCTGCCAAACCACGGCAGGCAGCATTCTGAAAGCCACAACAATGAAGAGGTTGGCTTGATATGAGGCCAATTGTTCCAAAAACGTCGGATCTTTTAGCTTCTCTGGTTGGAGTAAAGGCAGGTCATGTTCCAATGCGGTCTTCTTCACGTCGGAATATTGGATTTTCCGACCACGGCCTGCGGGCTTGTCGGGCATGGTGACAACAACGGCCACTTCATATCCTGCTGCAATAATGGCTTCAAGTTGCGAGGCGGCGAATTCGGGGGTGCCGAAGTAGGCGATTCTGATTTTCTTCTCCATAGACTGTCAAAAAAATGCCTGACCTTTCAAGGCCAGGCATTCCTGTTATATTAACCCTAATATTATTTCATCTTCTCTTCAAGATAGGCGATGGTCTTCGTAATTTCGAAAGCCTCGTTGCTGTTCGGATAGTCTTTCTTCAGAGTTTGGTATGTCTCCAAAGCCTTTGCATAGTTGCCCAAGATCTCGTAGGTCATGCCCAACTTGACGAGGTGCATCGGTGAGGTGAAGTCATTGGCGTTCTTCTTGGCGGCCTTTTCATAATAGGTAATAGCGCTTTGCTGGTCGCCGAGTTCAAGATAGCAGTCGCCGATGAGACCTAATGCCAGGGGAGCCAACACCTTGTCATCATTGGTATATTTCTTGAGGTATTCGATGGCGTTGTTGTAGTCACCTTGTTTCAAATAGCAAAGACCCGCATAATAGGCGGCGAGCTTACCAGCCTTGGTGGAACCATATTCGTTGACAATGCTGAGGAATCCGACCTTTTCGCCGTCGCCGTTCAGAGCGGTGGCATAGTCTTCATTCTGCATATAATAAGATGCAAAGTCAATGGCTTGTGTGGCTTTCTCCTCGAAACTGATTTCGCTCGGGAAGCTCAGGTTCTTGGCGGTTTCATTCTTTTTCGCCCTATATCTGCTGATGCCGTAGATGGAAAATGCGATGACCAACAGGGCAATGAGAATTATCCACAGGGTTTTCTGGTTTTTTTCAATCCAAAGTTCGGTTTTGCTTAAGGCTTCTTCAACGTTCTCGAGCCTTTCGTCTCCTTGTTGTTTTGTGTTCTGTTTTGCCATATCAATTCAAAATTTTGCGTGCAAAAGTACGCTTTTTCGGCATACCCTCAGCCGTTTTTTTGTAATTTTTTCTTTTTTCGTATTTTTGCACCTCTTATTGAAATCGTAAAGCTCATGAAGAAATCCATCGTGTATGACGGAAGGGAGATGCAAAATCTTGAATTTCAGCAGAATGCAGCTCGTGACATAGCCATGCTTGAGTTTCTCACGCAGTTCATCACCGACGAACGCAGGCAACGTTTTGAGGAAATTCTCGATTTTCGCACAAGGCATCTCACGGTCGTTCTTGAGGACATTTTCCAACCTCATAATGCCAGTGCAGTGCTGCGCAGTTGTGAGCTCAGAGGTATCCAGGATGTGCATATCGTGGAGAACAACAACCATTATGATGTCAATCCGGATGTGGTGCTGGGCAGTACCAAGTGGCTCAACATGTACTATTATGAGAAAGGTGAGTTTAATACTCCCGACGCTTATCAACAGTTGCACGAGAAGGGCTACAAGATTGTGGCCACCTGCCCACATCGCGATGACTTCACGCCCGATACTTTGCCGCTCAATCAGCCTGTGGCTTTGGTTTTCGGCACGGAAAAACTAGGCCTCTCGGATTATGCCGTCGAGCAAGCCGACATGCATGTCCGTATCCCGATGTATGGTTTCACGGAGAGTTACAATATCAGTGTCTCGGCGGCTTTGTTGATGTACACGCTTACTAACCGTCTACATGCTTCCACCGACATCAATTGGCACCTCACAGAGGAGGAACGAAATGCCTTGCGCCTCGTGTGGACACGCCGCTCGTTGAGTCGCATCCGTCAATATGACCGTAAGTTTGCTGAGTTGCATCCTGAGTTTTTTACTGAATCCTAGACGCAATATGCTTTAATTTTTGTCGTTTTCGTATAAGAACAGCAAAATTTTGTACTTTTGCGCTGAAATTTGATTAGGGAATGAAAAAGTTATTGTTTGTCATACTTGCCTTGGCTTTGGTAGTTTTGCCTTCGTGCAAGAAAACGCGCTATTGCAGATGCACCACTGTCCAGAATGAGGAAGTGGTGAATTTGGGCGAGGAGTATTACACTATCGAGGACAACTCTTCGTGTTCCGACAAGTCGAAGGAAATCGTGGGTTGGGGACAGGTCATCTGCTACGAAGTGTCGGAGTACGAGGTGACGGGCGTGGAACACCATTGGTGGGATGACATCTTCGGCAACAATAATAACAATAACAACAACAATAATAACGGTAACAAGCCATAATCGGGGTTGTCAGATTCTCTCGGTAAATCGGTTTTGAAGGTCCTGCTGGGCCTTGTGTTTATTGTGTCGGCGGTTCTGAAACTGATCGACATGGATTCCTTCGAGATTTACATTTATAGTTACCATTTCTTTAGCCTTAACGCCTCTTTCATTGTAGCTCGGCTTGCCATCATCCTTGAGCTGGTTTTGGGCATTGGCTTGGTTTCCCATACTTTGCATAAGATGTATTGGTGGGGGAGTATGGCCATGCTGGGCGGCTACACCTTATTATTAATATATGCTCTAACTCTTGGGCGCACCGACAGCTGCCATTGCTTTGGCGACTTCTTGCAACTCGACCCTAAGCAAAGCCTTATTAAAAACGCAGTGCTGATGCTGCTTTTCCTGCTGATTTACAAGATGGAAAGTTGGAAGACACCATTCCGCTGGTTGATATTGTGTTTAACAGTGATGGCTTCAACCATTGCGGTTTTCGTCATTTCGCCGCCCGACAACCTCACTTCAAACTCCGACCCTGAGCAGAATCTTCAAGTGGAATTGTTTGATGCCATGCTCGACACCGAGCCGTTGGAAGCTTTGAATCTGCGTGAGGGCAAACAGGTGGTTTGCTTTTTCTCGACAAGTTGCGAATACTGCCAGTTGGCGGCACATAAGCTTTCACTGATGCAGCAGTTTTATGGCTTCCCGCCAGAACGGATCACTTATCTTTTTATGGGAAATGAAGAAAGTGTTGCTGGGTTTTATGAGCAGTCAGAGTCGGCACAGTACCGTGATTTGCTCTATCCTGATATGTCGCGCCTTGTGAAAGTGGTTAATGGCAACTTCCCCGTTGTCGTTCTCATGGAAGATGGAATTGTTATTCGTGAGTACGGTTTGCGCAATATGAAGGAGGAGGAAGTCAAGTCGTTTTTTTTGCTCGGGCCTTCGATTGAGGGATTTCCCAAATAAAGTTTGGATAAAAAATGTTCTTGTTTTATCTTTGCCTCATCAATCAAATAATCATGGAATAACATTCTGGAAATCAAAAGATATTGAAGTATAATCCAAAACAGATAATTATGAAAAAACTATTCATTCTACTTGCTGTTGTTGCTTTAGCAATGTATTCGTGCGATGGCAACGGTAAAAACCAAAACACTGGGGAATCGACCCCACAACAGATCGAACAGGCTGCTGCTATTCCGGTGGAAAATATGGGTGATGCGATACTGTTCAAGCATGAAGGCACGGTAAAAGATGTGTTTCCTAAGGATTGCGACACGATTTGCTATCTACAGGGTTACCTCAACGACGACGATTTTCTGGATCTGGTCCTTGTGGCAACGCCCCGCAACCCAGAGAATATGATGACTCGTTCTGACGGTTATGAATACAACTTCAACGAGCCTGTTTTGGCCATTTATTTCGGCAAAGATGACGAGACGTATACACTTTTCAAGGAATACCCAAACACCATACCTGGAGCAGTAGATGAATTTACATTTGTTACGGTGGATTCAAATATCACAGAGGAAGGTGTTTTGAGGTTCGGTGTTGAGTTTTTTAGTTCGGCGGGTGGCTCAGAAACTGATCAAAACGATTATTTCTTTTATTTCCAAGATGACGATTTCTATCTAATTGGCACTGAAAAAGATGGTTTTTCACGTTACTCGGGCGAAGGGAAAAAAGTGAGCTGCAATTATCTCACCAAAAAACAACTGACCACGACTAGGAATGTCTTTGACGAAACGGTGAA